>JBARXH010000332.1:0-2853 GCA_049647245.1 Litorimonas sp. | reverse complement strand
CGGGGAAGCGGACAAGGCGGGGCGGGGTGGGCATGGAGGGTCGGACTTCTCGAAGGGGATGGGCGGTCTCGGGTGGAACGACGGATGAAACGACCCCCGCGGCGAGGCCGTTCCGCACCCCCGCATGTGACGGGCGGGTGCCGCTTATCTCTGACCCATTTCGTTGACTTAAGGAAGGGCCGTTCCTAAGTCACGCCAAAGCCACAAACGGCCCCCCGGACTCCCGACAGCCCGCGGATCGCGACCCAACGCCGCACGGGCCACCTCCCACGGACCACGCAAGCGCGGCCCGCACCTTCCAAGGACACTCCATGCTCGGCATCGCCAAGAAGCTTTTCGGCTCGGAAAACGACCGCAAGCTCAAAAAGCTCCGCCCTATCGTGGAGCGGATCAACGCGCTCGAGCCGACCATGGAGGCGATGACCGACGAACAGCTGAAGCACCAGACGGTCCTGTTCCGGGAACGGCTCGACGCGGGCGAGACGCTGGACAGCCTGCTGGAGGAAGCCTTCGCCACGGTGCGCGAAGCCGCCAAGCGCACGCTCGGACAGCGCCATTACGACGTGCAGCTGATCGGCGGCATCACGCTGCACCGCGGCGAGATCGCGGAAATGCGGACGGGCGAGGGCAAGACGCTCGTCTCCACCCTGGCGGCCTATTTGAACGGGCTGACGGGTCGCGGCGTGCACATCGTGACGGTCAACGACTACCTCGCCCGCCGCGACGCGGAATGGATGGGCCAGGTCTACAACTTCCTCGGCCTGACGGTCGACTGCGTCAACAATCACGATCCCTACGGCCCGGGCCGCAAGGGCGCCTACGCCGCCGACATCACCTACGGCACCAACAACGAATACGGCTTCGACTATCTTCGCGACAACATGAAGCTGTCCATCGACGAGATGTCCCAGCGCGGCCATGTCTACGCCATCATCTACGAGATCGACTCGATCCTGATCGACGAGGCCCGGACCCCGCTCATCATCAGCGGACCCACGGAAGACCGTGCCGAGCTCTACCGCACCATGGACGAGATCATCCCGCTGATCGGGCCGGACGGCTACGAGGTGGACGAGAAGGCCCGCTCCGCCACCTTCAACGAGGACGGCACCGAAGAGCTGGAGCAGATCCTGCGCGACCGCGGCCTGCTGGAAGGCGACTCGCTCTACGACATCGAGAACGTCACCATCGTCCACCACGCCAACCAGGCTCTGAAGGCGCACCGCCTCTACACGGCCAACAAGGACTATATCGTCAAGGACGGCGAAGTCGTGCTGATCGACGAGTTCACGGGCCGCATGATGCAGGGCCGCCGCCTGTCCGAAGGGCTGCACCAGGCGATCGAGGCCAAGGAAGACGTCAACATCCAGGCCGAGAACCAGACCATGGCGTCGGTCACGCTGCAGAACTATTTCCGCCTCTACGAGAAACTGTCCGGCATGACCGGCACGGCGGAGACGGAAGCGGGCGAGTTTGCGGAAATCTACGATCTGGACGTGCTGGTGATCCCCACCAACCGCCCGATCCAGCGCATCGACATCGAAGACGTCATCTACCGCACGGAAGACGAGAAGTTCGCCGCCATCGTGGACGAGATCGCGGAAGCCAAGACCAAGGGCCAGCCCATGCTGGTCGGCACGGTTTCCATCGAGAAGAGCGAGAAGCTGTCCAGATACCTCACGGAGCGCGGGGTCGAGCACCGGGTGCTCAACGCCAAGCACCATGAGGAAGAGGCCGAGATCGTCGCCCAGGCCGGCGTGCCCGGCGCGGTGACCATCGCCACCAACATGGCCGGCCGCGGCACGGACATCCAGCTGGGCGGCAATGCCGACATGCGGATCGAGAAGGAAACGGAAGGGCTGGACGACAGGAAGAAGGCCGACAGGGCGGAAACCATCGCCGCCGAGGTCGCCGCGCTCAAGGAGCAGGCGCTGGCCGCCGGCGGCCTCTACGTGCTGGGGACGGAACGCCACGAATCCCGCCGCATCGACAACCAGCTGCGCGGCCGGACGGGCCGCCAGGGCGATCCGGGTACGTCCAAGTTTTACCTGTCCACCGAAGACGACCTGATGCGCATCTTCGGCGGCGACCGGCTGAAATCCATGATGGGCAAGATGGGCTGGGAGGAAGGCGAGGAGCTGACCAACCGGTTCATGACCAAGGCCGTGGAACGCGCGCAGGGCAAGGTCGAGGCGCGCAACTTCGACATCCGCAAGAACCTGCTGAAGTTCGACGACGTGATGAACGACCAGCGCAAGACCATCTTCGAACAGCGCATGGAGTTCATGACCGACGACGACGTGTCCGACGTCATCCAGGACTTCCGCCACCAGCTCTGCGAGGACCTGATCGAAAAGCATGTGCCCAAGAAGGCCTATGCCGAGCAATGGGACATTGACGGCCTGACCCAGGCCGCGCGCGAAGCGATGAACATCGAGTTTCCGTTCGCCGACTGGGCGGCGGAGGAAGGCATCGCCGACGAGGAGATGCTGGCCCGCTTCAAGGAAGCGTCCGACCGCGTCGCGACGGAACTGTCGAACGGCATCACCGAAGACGAGATGCACCGGGTGGAGAAGCAGGTCCTGCTGCAGGTCATCGACCGCAACTGGCGCGAACACCTCCAGCAGCTCGACGCGCTCAAGAGCGTGATCGGCATGCGCGCCTACGGCCAGCGCGACCCGCTCAACGAATACAAGTCCGAAGCCTTCACCCTGTTCGACAAGCTGCTCATCTCCCTGCGCGAAGACGTGACGGCCGCCATGTTCCGCCTCCTGCTCAATGCGCAGGTCCAGCGCCAGCAACGCGCCCAGCAGCAGGCGGCCCAGGGCCAGACCCGGACGGACGCTCTGGAAG
>JBARXH010000331.1:0-2626 GCA_049647245.1 Litorimonas sp. | reverse complement strand
GTCCACGGCGTGGACGAATTGGAGAGTGAGGTCATGGCCTACGCAGACGGGTTGACCCGCCTGTCTCCGGAGAGCCTCCGCGTGACCAAGAGCATGATCGCCGCCTATCAGGGCGGTCAGCGAGCGGACTCGGCCGAAACCCGCGCCCAGTTCCTCGCCGGGTTCAGCAGCGAGGATTTCGGCGAGGGCTTCCGGGCCTTTCTTGAGAAGCGGCGGCCCATCTTCTAGGATCGCTTCGCTGCACGTCGGTGTTTGCGATCAATGGGGAAGACCACATGACGATCCGCGCCATAATCGCCGGTCTGGCATTGCTGATGGGTTCCTGCATCGAGGAAACGTCCGGTCCCGACAGCATCGAGACCGTAGACGAGGCTCAGTTCGTCACGCCCGGCTATGCACTCGCGCTCCGGAAGCCGGGGGAGACGATATTGCTGGAGGTGGACGGCGCGGCAGACATCGAACAGTCTCGTCCGATCACGCCCGACACGGTGTTCCACATCGCGTCTCTTTCAAAGCAGATTACGGCAGCCGCGCTGGCCCATGCCGTGATGGACGGCAGGGTCTCCCTCGACGATCCCGTGTCTGAATGGATTCCTGAGGCTGAAAAATATGGCGATGCGCTCCAGGTCGCGCATCTCGTCTACATGACGAGCGGGTTGACCGAATATACGGCCGTTCCGCGCGACGACGGTCTGCCGTGGACGACCTTCCACTATTTCACGACGAATGACGCGATAGAGGCGAGCCTTTCCGTCGATGCGCTGAAGTTCGAGCCTGGCAGCGCCTGGGACTACTCCAACATCAACTACATGCTCATCAGCCGGATCGTGTCCCAAGCCTACGGCATGAGCTTCGCGGACGTCGTGGCACAGCGCATCTTCGAGCCACTCGCGATGAACGCCTCCCTGATCCATGACGACGTCACGCAGATCGTTCCGAACCGGGCCAATGCCTATCTGGCCCGCGAAACAGGCGCCTTGAGCGCACTGCGGGACGGGGCCTCACTCGACGTCCGGGATGATGGCGGGCTTATCCAGATCCGCCGCAACGCGCCTCACTATGGGGGCAGCGGTGTGCTGACCAGCATGTCCGACTGGTCACTCTGGCTCGATGAAATGCTGACCCACGAAACGTTCGGCCAGGCTTTCTGGGAGACGATGACCCGGACGCAGACCTTTGCGCACGACAAGAACAACGACGCGTTCGGACTGGTCCACGGACGCATGGGAGACTTCGATACGCTCTGGTATTCCGGCGGCGATATCGACGCCTCCAGCTACATGGTCGCGGTGCCGTCCGAAGGTTTTGCCATAGCTTGCTTTGCCAACAACCCGATGGATTCCTGCGAGAACAGGGTCGCGGAGCTGTTCGTCAAGCAGACCGCCGCGCCTTAGCGCTCAGCCGGACCGGCTGCTGACGAAAGCCTGCACCGTGGCGACCAGATCCGCTTCGCGCCCGCGTGGCCCGACGATCTGGGCGCTGGCAGGCAGGCCGCGGCGGTCCCGGCCCAACGGGAAAGCGATGGCCGGGCGGTCGGCGAGGTTGGCGAAGGCCGTGAAGTCGGCCTGGTTCGCCGGGACCGGGTCTCCGAAGCGAAACGCGGTCTGAGGCGCGGTGGGCATAAGGATAAAGTCGGGATAATCGGCGGCGCGCAGCGCCTCGACATGGGCATAGGCCGCGTCGATGCGGTCCTGCGAAAGATCCCGCCCGTATTCGAGCATGGCGCGGAAAAAGTCCGAAAACCCGTCCGGCTTGGTCTTCAGACGCTTTTCGTGCGCCTTGTGGCCCTCCACTTCGGAGAGGATCAGACCGGCCCGACGGGACTGTCCGTAGGCATAGGAACCGAGGTCCGTGCTCGGCAGACCGTCCGCAAGCTTGGCGAATTCATCCGCGACGAACGGCTCCACATCGACAGCGTCACCCCAGTCCAGCGCGACCACCTCGCCCGCCGTTCCGCCCGACAGGTCCCGGTCCGTGATGATTTGCATCACATCCACGCAACTCTCCAGAGCGGCGGCGTGGACACCCACCGTATCGAGCATCGGCGAGAGCGGAACCACGCCTTGCAGCATCTCCGGCGAGTGGGACGGCTTGAACCCCCACAGACCGCAATAGGCGGACGGGATGCGGACACTGCCCATCGTGTCCGTGCCGAGCGCCGATTCCGTAAACCCTGCCGCCACGGCGGCCGCCGACCCCCCGGAAGAGCCGCCCGGCGTGTATCCGTCCTTGAGCGGGTTCAGTGTCTTGCCGAACCATGGATTGTCGGTCTGCGCGCCGAGCGCGCCCTCTTCCATGTTCAATGTCCCGACCAGCAGCGCGCCCGCCGCCTTCAGCCGCTCGACCACCAAGGCGTCGTCATCCGCCTTGCGGGACGCATAGGCCTTGATGCCGGCGTGCCAATACTTGCCCGCGACCGCGATATTGGCCTTCACGCCGATGGGCATTCCGTCGATGGGTGACAGGGCCTGCCCGTCCTCGGCCCGCATGTCGCTGTCGGCCATCTCCGGAATGGCGAGATCGTTATAGGCGTCGATGACCGCATTGATGCGGCCATTCCCGGCCTTCATGGCTTCGTAGCAGGCTTCGAGGCGGGACTGGGCGGTGGTCATGGCAGCTGTCCCCG
>JBARXH010000330.1:0-17566 GCA_049647245.1 Litorimonas sp. | reverse complement strand
TCCTGGAATCGGGTCAATAGGCCCGATCAGCGGGGAAAGGCTGCCCCGACTAGTAGTTGACCCTCACGCCGGCGAAGAAGAATCGGCCGCGCGGGCCGACCGGACGCACGAGCGAACTCAGATACGGAGCCCGGTCCGCCACGTTCAGCACTCCGCCATAGACCGACAGATTGTCGTTCACGCGGTATCCGACATCGAAGTCGTGCACGAAGCTGTCGCCTGTGTTGAACGGATCGGCGAAGTCGGGATTGCTCTCGATATCCTCGTTCGAGATGCCCGGCAGGAGCTGGTCGCTCTCGTAGCGGACGGTCCATCCGAGGCTCAGATCGCTCCAGCTATAGTTGGCAGAACCCGTCAGGATCCACTCCGGCTCGCCAAACGTCCCAATCTCGCGAGACACGGTCGTCGGCTGGGCGGAATCCGGCGTGATGATCCGGTCGATGAAGTAGGTCCCGGCAAAACCGAGATCCAGTTCGCCATATTCGTTCGGCAGGTCGAACCCGTAGCGGATGGCGAAATCCACGCCTTCCGTCTCCAGCGCGCCGAGGTTCACCTGGCCCGAAGCGAAGTCGACGATGTTGCCGTTGGGGCCGCGGACGATCTGGTCGCAGAACGGGTTGTTGAGGTCCGGAAGGTCGACGCAGTTGGACGCGATGGCGAACGCGCCCAGCGCCGCGATCGCGCCGTCAATGGAGATGTTGTAGTAGTCCACCGTCGCCACGAAGGGTTCGAAGAAGCCGCCCAGCGAACTGCCGTTCAACACGGCACCCAGCGTGTAGGTCTCGGCCTCTTCGGGGTTCAGGTTCGGGTTGCCGCCCGACACGCCCGACACGAAGGCCGAGTTGAAGTCGGCCGAGTTGAAGCCTGCGCCCACAAGAGCGAGACAGTTCGCTTCGCGGAACTGCGTCCCGGCCCCGATGAATTGCGGGTTACACGGGTCGGCCGTTGCACCCAGGGTCGCGGGCTGCTGCGGGTTGAACAGCTCCCCGATATTGGGAGCGCGGATGGCTTCGGCGTAGGTGCCGCGCAGCGTCAGCGCCTCCACCGGCTGGTAGCGGGCGCTCAGGGAGTAGGTCTCCGTTCCTCCGCTGGTGTTGTAGTCGGAGTAGCGACCCGAGGCCGAGACTTCGAGCAATTCCGCGAACGGCATGTCGGCCAACAGGGGAACACGAACCTCGCCGAAGACTTCATAGACGCTGATTTCACCGCTGGCTGGAGAGGTCGGCCCGCCGGACACGGAACCGAAGGTCAGGCCCGCCGTATCGCGCGGATCCGGCGTGAAGGAGGTGAATTCCTCGCGCCATTCAAAGCCCACGGCAACGCCGAGCGGGCCGGCTGGGAGGTTGAGGAAATCGGACGTGTCGCCGGAGACGAGGGCGAGCACGGATTCCTGCCGCGCTTCCGTGCGGTCGAACGTGTCGACGAATGCGAAGTCGCGCCCGGCCTCGTCGATGGAGTTCGGCCCGAAGATGTTGATCGGCTGGCACTGGCCATCGCCGGCCTGGAAGGTCGCAAACGGATCGCCGCCATAGAAGGGGAACGGCGAGACGGGCGGGATCGCCGACGGATCGAGCGACGAGCGGCAGACGATGTTGCCGGTCGCCGGATCGACCACGGCATCCAGAGCGGCGAAGAAGCGGTCTTCCAGACGCGTATTGCCGTTCGTGATGTCGGCGGTCGTTTCACCGTAATTGTAGGAGATTTCGTAGCCAAACGTGTCGCTCAGATCGCCCTTGAAGCCGACGACCAGGCGCACCGTGTCCCGGTCGGCCTCGACGAGGGGCCGCGCCCCATCGTCGAGAACGTCGCGCGAAACGGCGATTTCCGGCGTGATGCCTTCCGCGATCAGGCTGTCGAGCTGTGCGCGGAGCTGAGCGGGGATGAACGGGTTGTCCAGAGCGATCGGAAGGTCATCGTTGAAGCCGTTGACCTGGATGCTGTCGATGGACTTGCTGTTCACATACTTGGCTTCGAAGAAGGCCGTGACCTTGTCGTTGAGGTCCAGCTCACCCAGCGCGTTGATGCTGTAGCGCTCCGTGTCGGGAAGCAGGAGTTCCACGTCGGGCGTCGTCGGAACGGCGTCGCCGCCGCTGGCGTTGAACGCATCGATGAAGATGTCGCCGGCATTATAGGCCCGCAGGTTGGTTCCGTCGAAATACTGGATGGTGGAGATGCCGTTGGAGCCGATCGTGGGGTAAGGTCCGGGCGCGTTCCCGGCAACGCCCACGAAGGCGGACGGGAAGGTTCCCGCTTCGCCCAGCGCGATCACGCCGCCGGCCGAGCTGATCGGCAAGGTGATGTTGGGCAGGTAGGTGTTCGCCGCATTCGGGTTGATGCCCAACTGCGCGGCAAGAGCGGGCGTGTTCGGCACCTGGCCGAAAAGGCCGGAGCCCGCAAAGTCGCGGTCGAAGCCGAAGATTTCTTCGGACTTGGCGTACTCGCCCGCCACGACCAGGCGGCCGCGGTCCTCGAAGAAGCCCAGTCCGGTGGCCGCGCCGATGAAGACTTCCTCCGCGTCACCCTCGCCGCTGACGCCGCCGCGGATGTTCGCCTCGATGCCGTCGAAGCTGCGCGCGTCGCGCAGGACGAAGTTGACCACGCCCGATACGGCGTCCGCGCCGTAGATGGACGACGCGCCGCCTGTCAGCACTTCGGAGCGTTCGATCAGAAGCGCCGGAATGGCCGTCACGTCGACCGCGGCCTGTCCGGCCGTGCCGGGCACGTGACGGCGGCCGTTCTGCAGCACCAGCGTGCGTTCGACACCCAGGTTCCGGAGGTTCAGAAGCGAAAGACCCAGATCCGCATCGTCCGTGTCGGCGGCTTGCAGCGCGGAGAGCGCGCCCGGGGCACTGCCCTGCAGCGCCGGCACTTCGCGGAGCGTCTGGCCGATGTCGATCCGGCCTGTGTCCAGTAGGTCCGCCCCGTCGATCGCCACGACCGGGTTGGCCGCCGTCGTTTCCGGATCGGCCGCGATGCGCGAACCGGTGACGACGACTTCGTCTTCGGCCGAAGCGGGCTCGGGAACCTGGGCGTAGACGGGCGTGGCGAGAACGGCGGCCGCACTCGTGGCAAGCATGAGACTTCTGAAAGACATGGGAACCCCTTCGGTTTCGTCTTGATCTGTTCCAATCCGCATCGGCGCCCTCCCTCGGGCACGCACGGATATTAAGCAAAGAGCCTTCCAAGATCGGGCTTATCGGCGCAAGAGCTTTTTGAGAGCCAAGAGGAAATCGTCCTGGAAAGGGGCTTTTTTGCAACAGGGGCGAACATGCGCACAGATTTTGTGCAGAGATACCCATCTGTCGTGCGGTGCAATTTCGTGACGCAAAGCGCTGGACCTGCCATAGCCGCTGCATCCGTCACGCAACCGTCGTACCTCGCGCATAGGGCGCCCGCATGAAGATTCTCCTCGTCACAGACGCCTGGCACCCGCAGATGAACGGCGTGGTGCGGACGCTCGACCGGACGGTCTCGATCTTGCGGGAACGCGGCCACACGGTGGAGGTGATCGCGCCGTCGGACGGCTACTGGACCATGCCGTTACCAACCTATCCGGACATAAGGCTGGCTCCGTTCGCGAAACGGGACGTGGAGCGCCGGATCGTACGCTTCGGGCCTGAAGCCATACACATCGCAACCGAGGGTCCGTTGGGACAGGCGGCGCGCTCGCTCTGCCTGCGCTGGGGGATGCCGTTCACCACCAGCTATCACACCAAGTTCCCGGAATACATCAAGGCGCGCGTGCCGGTGCTGCCCATGGCCGCGACCTACAAATTCGTGCGCGACTTCCACAATAGCGGCGGCCGCACCATGGTCACGACGCCCAGCATGGCGGAGTTCCTGGCGACCAAGGGCTTCACGGGTCTCGGCGTCTGGGCGCGCGGCGTGGATACGGAGCTGTTCCATACGGACAGGCGTGCGGGACCGGGCAGCGAGGGGGATGTCTACCGCGACCTGCCCCACCCCGTTTTCGTCAATGTCGGCCGGGTCGCGGTGGAGAAGAACATCGAGGCCTTCCTGGATCTCGACCTGCCGGGATCAAAGGTGGTGGTCGGCGACGGGCCGCAGATGGAGGAATTGCGCAAGCGCTATCCGGATATCCGCTTCACGGGTGCGAAGTTCGGCGAAGACCTCGCCCGGCACTTCGCGGATGCGGACGTTTTCGTCTTTCCGTCCCGCACCGACACGTTCGGCCTCGTCATTATCGAGGCCATGGCGACGGGCACGCCGGTCGCCGCCTATCCGGTCAGCGGCCCCATCGACATCATCCCCGGCTCGGACGCAGGCGTGGTGGACGAGGACCTGCGCACAGCCTGTCTGCAAGCGCTGGAACTCTCGCGCGAGGCGGCACGGACCCATGCGGAAGGCTATAGCTGGGATGCGGCCACCGACATCTTCTTCGACCACCTGACGCCGGAATACGAACCCGTCGCGCGCAAACGCTGGCGGCGGTTGCGCCGGCTGATGAAGATCGCCAGCTCGCCTGCCCATGTCCTGAAGCGTGAAAGCCGCCGCGTCTGGCGGATACTGCGCGGCAAAAGCGTCCCGCATTGAGCGCTGCAAAGCCGAAGCGCAGAGGAGTCGCATCCGTCCGGCCGAGGGTCTTCGCCGGTCCGCTGCTGGTGTTCGCGGTCCTGATCGGCGCGAGCCTTCTGGTGCCGGACCCGTTCCTGCGCGTCGCGACCCGGCTGAACACGGCGCTCCTCGACACCTTCTCCCACGCCTTCGCCTGGGCCGCGTTCCTGTTCCTGCTGACCTGTCTGTGGGCGGCGCTGTCGCCGCTGGGCCGGGTCAGGATCGGAGGGCAGGACGCGGAGCCGATCCTGTCGCGCTGGAACTGGATGGCAATCACGCTGACCACGACAGTCGCCATCGGCATTCTGTTCTGGGCCACGGCCGAGCCGATCTACCACTTGTCCGAGCCCGGCGGGCTGGACGTGGACCCGGGTGGAGAGGCGGCCGCGCGCTTCGCCCTGTCCACGCTCTACATGCACTGGTCGTTCACGCCCTACGCCATCTACACCGTGCCGGGCCTCGCCTTCGCGCTGGCCTACCACAATCTGCGCCTGCCCTTCTCGCTCGCCAGTCCCGTATCGGCCATGATGCGCCGTCCGGTGCCCAAGGGTGCGCGGGACATGCTGGACGGACTGGCGCTGCTTGCCCTGCTGTTCGGTCTCGCGGCCAGCCTTGGGGCAGGCATCCTGTCCCTGGCGGGCGGGCTGGACCGCGTGTTCGGGGTGGGAACGGGCGCTTGGACGACACTGGGCGTTACGCTGGCGGTCGTGGGCGGGTTCGCGCTCAGTTCCGCCAGCGGGCTGCATCGGGGCATCCGGCTGCTCTCGGACATCAATACGCGCCTTTTCATCCTGTTCCTGCTCTTCGTGCTGGTCGCCGGGCCGACGCGCTACATCCTGACATCCGGCGCTGACGCGCTGCTCGCCTTCGCGACGGACTTCGTTCCCCGCTCGCTTCTTCTGCCGCCCTTCGACGATCTGGATTGGGCCAAGTCCTGGACCGTGTTCTACTGGGCGAACTGGCTGGCTTGGGCTCCGCTATCGGCCATGTTCCTGGGGCGCATATCGCGCGGGTACACGGTGCGGGCCTATGTGCTGGTCAACCTCGTCCTTCCGGCGCTCTTCTCGATTGCCTGGATGACGATCTTCGGCGGCGCGGCACTTGGTATCGAAGCCTCCGACACGGGCGCACTGTCGACCGTGCTGACCGAGGGCGGGCCGGAGCGCGTGCTCTACGCCGTGCTGGACCGATTGCCGCTCGGCGGGCTGCTCGCCCTGTTCGTGGTGGTGCTGACCTATCTGTCCTACGTGACCGCCGCCGACAGCAACACGACCGTGCTCGCCGAGCTGAGCGCGGCGCATGAGGATCTCGCCCCGGAAGAGGTCGAGCCCAGACGCACCGGGATCAAGACGCTCTACGCGGCAACGGTCGGACTGGCCGCCTGGTCCATGGTCACCCTGTCGGGCATCGACGGCGTCCGGATGCTGTCGAACCTGGGCGGCCTCCCGGCGCTCTTCATCGTGGGTGCGTTCAATCTCTGTCTGATCTGGATGGGAACGCGGGGGCTGTCGCGCCTCACTTCTCCCGACGCAGGAAGGCCTGCACGTTCTGGGCGTAGGGGCTGACGCCGACCAGTTCCCAGCCGACGGCCCCATGTGTGTTGAGCGTGGACTGGAAGTCGGCATCGCGCTTCTCCGCACTGCCGCTCCATACGCTGCCCTTGAGGGTCAGCACCTTGTATTCGTATCTCATCTTGCTCTCCTCCTACCGCGGACGCTTGAGGTAGAAGATGGTCGGCATGACGTCCGCCTTGACGGCGTAGGCTTCCCATCCCTCGAGGCCCAAACGGTTCAATATGTCGGTGCTGCTGTCGCGGATGCTCTGCCCGCTCAGGCCGGATCCGCCCTCCACGATCCTGTATTCCCATCGCTGTTTCATTCTTCGTCTCCGTCTGTTTTCAGGCGACCGCTTTTACGCAGCGCGTCGCGCAGGACGTATTCGATCTGCGCGTTGAGGCTGCGCAGTTCGTCGTCGGACCAGCGCCGCATGGCGTCGAGCACGGGGGCGCTGATCCGCAGGGGATATGACTTCTTGTCGGCCATCCCAGGCTAGTAGAGACTGCCCGTGTTCACGACCGGCTGGGTCGCCTTGTCGGAGCAGAGCACGACCAGAAGGTTCGACACCATGGTCGCCCGGCGTTCCGTATCCAGCTCCACGATGTCCTTGCGGGCCAGTTCCGACAGGGCGTCTTCGACCATGCCCACCGCGCCTTCGACGATCTTCTTGCGCGCCGCGATGATGGCCCCGGCCTGCTGGCGCTGGAGCATGGCTCCGGCGATCTCCGGAGAATAGGCAAGGTGGCTGATCCGGCTTTCGATCACGTTGATCCCGGCCTTTGCCAGACGGTCCTGGATCTCGACTTTCAGGCGCTCGCTGATCTCGTCGGGGTGGGAGCGCAGGCTGATCTGCCCCTCTTCGTGCTGGTCGTAGGGATAGCTGGTCGCCATGGCGCGGATGGCGGCCTCGCTCTGGATCTGCACGAAGGACTCGTAGTCATCGACGTTGAAGACGGCTTCGGCGGAATCGGAGACTTCCCACACCACGATGGCGGCGATCTCGATGGGCGAGCCGTCCAGTTCGTTGACTTTCAGCTTGCCGGACTCGAAGTTTCGGACCCGCTTGGACACCTTCTTCTTGGAGTAGAAGATGTTGTTCCAGCGCAGTCCCTGCTCATCGACCGTCCCGACATACTTGCCGAACAGGCTCAGCACGGCCGACTGGTTCGGCGCGATGGTATAGAGCCCTGCCGTGAGCACGAGGCCCGTGGCTGCCAGGACCAGGCCGGGGATGACGGCCGGGGCTCCCGCACCGCGAACGCCGGTCAGGAACATCCAAGCTCCCACGACAAGCAGACCCAGGCTGACCAGCAGCATGGCGATGCCGCCCATCGAGTTGGTATCCTTTTCCCTGATTTCGACCATTGATCTTACCTTTCTTCTTCTTTGTGATATCAATTTGATATGCATCTGCCGTTCAATCAAGAGGTTTCCGTTCGATTCATTCCAAGACGTTGATTCATCGACCAAGTTTCACGCCGCCGTCACGCCGACTTGTTTTGTCCGTGCGCGTCGTGTCCGGCACGGGGCAGCCATGACCTCGCCATCTCACCTCCGCAGCGCTCCGGTGTTCTTCGGCCTTGCCCTCGCCGTGACCGCTCCCAAAGCCCTTGCAGGCGCAGAGGCCCCGGATGGGTCGGGCGGGATCGTGACCCAGGTTGAAAATTCGGACGCGCTGAAGGGCGGGATCGATCTGTCCGGGTCGGTGACACTCGACGCGGATGTACGGACGGTCTGGGACGTGCTCACCCGATGCGACCTGCAACTCCGTTACGTCCCCGGCCTGGAGCGCTGCGAAGTCGTGGCATCCGGCCAGGAGACGGTTCTCGATAAGGAAGGCCGACCGCTTACGCGGGCCTGGGACGCGCGTCGCCAGACGCTGGACTACGCCTTCCCCTTCCCGACCATCCGGACGGAGCTCCGCGCCGTCTACACGCCGGGCGAACGGATCGATTTCACCGCGCAGGGCGGCGACGTGAAGGACCTCTACGGCCACTGGACTCTGGAGCCCCACGCGGAGGGCGGAACGCGGGTCCGCTACTCGGCGACCTTCAAGTCCGGCCTGCCCGTGCCCCGGAGCCTCGTTCGGAAGTCAAGCCGCAAGGATCTCCCACTGCTGTTCGAGCGGCTCCGCGCCGTGACGCGCGACATCGCTCGTGAGCGCTGAGCGCTACTCCGCCAGCACTTCTTCGAGGAAGTCCGCCTGGACGCGCTGATAGAAGAGCTGGTTGGCGAGTTTCCGCCAACCATGGCCTTCGTCCGGAATGCGCACATAATCGGCGCGGATACCGTTGTCGCGCAGGGCGCGGACCATGATCTCGGTTTCGGCGATATCGATGCGCGGGTCCATGACGCCGTGGCTGTAGAGCACCGGCACGCGGATGCGGTCGGCCTTGGCGATGGGCGAAATCTCCGTATAGAACTCCCGCCATTCCGGATCGGCGATGTCGCCATATTCGATCAGGTCGGACGCCTTCAGCGCGGGGCTGGCCACTTCCAGCGCCGTGACCCAGTCGCCGACGCCGAACAGCGACACGCCAGCGTCGAATGCGTCGGGATAGTCGGCCAGCACGGCATTGACCATATAGCCCCCATAGGATCCGCCCATCACGGCGGCGCGGCTTGTATCCACGCGTCCGTCCTCTTCCAGCCAGGCCAGCATGTCGACCAGGTCTCGGACCGAATCGAGCCGTTTCCGCTGGTCGTCCAGCGTGACGTAGGTCCGGCCGAAGCCCGTGGACCCCCGCACATTGGGCTGGAACACGGCGATGCCGCGCGACAGCAGGTACTGGGCGGTGGAATTGTAGCCGGGACGCGACTGTGCAGTCGGCCCGCCATGCACCATGAAGACGACCGGAGGCGTGCCGTCCGTGTCCTGCGGAAGATAGAGCAGGCCCTGCAGCTCCACCCCGTCCTGGGCGGGAATCCGCACGGATTCCGGGATCACGAGCGAGTCGGGATCGAGACCTTCATAATCGGACGAGAAGATGCGGCGCGGGGTGAGCGTGTCGAAATCGACCAGATAAAGGTCGCCGGGCACAAGCGGTCCGCTGACGCGCACGAGGATGCGTCCCGTCTCGGAGCAGTCGACCGAATAGACCCCGTCCGGCAGCCCGGCCACATATTGCGGGCCCGTATTGCCGACCGCCACCAGGCGGGAGAAGCCGTCCCGGTTTTCCGTGAAGACGGAGCGGCCGTCGCAGAACCGGATCGCATCCACGTCGGCGCCCTCGGCGCTGGCCGTGTCCGAGAAGTTCATCAATGGCTCCGTGACCCCGTTCAGGGGGAGCAGGACGATCGCGGGGGCGGCGAACTCGCGATCGCGGTTGCTGGCCAGAAGCACGGACTGGGCCGTCGGGCTGTAATGCACGCCGGCATCCGTGTGGTTGGCGCGCGGCTCCGGATCGCTGAGCAGGGTGCGCTCGCCCGTTTCCAGATCGAGCATAAAGAGCTTATCGCTGTCCTCTCCGACCGTTTCGCTAACGATGGCGGTTGAGCCGTCCGGGGCCACAGCCTCGACGGAATTGCCCATCACGCCCTCGAAGACGAGCGTCGCTTCCCCGGATGCGGTGTCGGCTTTGTAGACGTCGAAGTCGAGACCGTTGCGTTCGGTGGAGCTGTAGACGATCGTTCCGCCGTCCCCCGTGAACCCTCCGAACTGACGGAAACCCTGATCGGTCGCAGACAGGAGGAGGCGTGGCTCGCCCCAACCGCCGGTCCCGTCGGGCTCGACCATCCAGTAATTCTCGCGCTCATCGCCATTATTGTCCGCGCCGTAAATCAGCGCCCCGGTTGGCGAGAAATCGAAGAAGGTGATGCCGGACCCTTGCGAGAGCTGCTTGAGCGTCGACTTCGGGTCCTCGGCATCCGCATCCATGACGTAGAGCTGGCGCGTGCCCGTCAGGGACAGGCGCGTAGCGATGGTCGCGCCGTCCGGGGACAGTCGCGACGGACCCGCTCCGCGGGCCAGTACATAGGGGGCGACCGGGCTGTCGAGATCGGCATCGGTCGACTCCGGCGCGATGAAGTCGAGCGCTGCGACCGGCTCCGGCGCCGGGATACTGTCCCCTGATGCGGCCTCCCCGGTGCAGGCGGAAACCATGAGGGCGGACGTCAGGAGAAGCAGAGCATGTTTCATCCTCGCCTTGCACCACGGGAGGGGCTGCCATGCAAGGGTGGGCGCGTCGCAACGCTTGCCCGGCAGATTGTCGCACATTAAGGGGCCGCGCATGTCCGTCTGGTTCGACATCGCCGTTTTCGCGTCCGCCTTCGCGACGCTTTTCGTGATCATCGATCCGCCCGGCTGTGCGCCCATTTTCGCGACGCTCACCCAGGGCACGTCCAAGGCGCACCGCCGCGAGATGGCCTTCAAGAGCGTCGGCGTCGCCGCCGTCATCCTCTACGGGTTCGCCTTTGTCGGGGAGTGGCTCTTCTCCAAGCTCGGCATCAGCCTCGATGCGCTGCGGATCGCAGGCGGCATCATGCTGTTCATCATCGGGCTCAACATGGTGTTCGAAAAGCGCACGGAAAAGCGAGAGGACCGCGCCGAAGACGCACTCGAAGAGGTCGAGGACCCCGAAGACATCAGCGTGTTTCCCATGGGCATCCCCATGATCGCCGGGCCGGGCACGATGGCCTCCCTGCTGCTTCTCACCAAGGGCGGCGACGACGGTCGTGCGGGCGAGATTTCCGTCCTGATCGCGCTCGGGGCTGTGCTTCTGATCACGCTGGTCAGTTTTCTGCTGGCGGGCGGTCTGATCAAGCTGATGGGCAAGAGCTTCACCAACGTGTTGACGCGCGTTCTCGGCGTCCTGCTCGCCACTCTCGCCGCACAGTTCATCCTCGACGGCATCCGCGGCGCGCTGTTCTAGCGGTCCGACTCAACTCGGTTGCAAGGCCGGTTCCAGCGGAGGCCCCGAGGGCTCTGACGGCCCGGCACCTTCCGCACTCTGCACCGAGGCCGTCTCGGCGCTGCTATCCAGCACTTCGAGGGTTCTCTCCAGCAGGGCGTGGGACCGCACGGGGACGAGCAGATCCATATCGCTCCCGCCCAGGGTCACGACCGACACGCCGGAGGATGCAGGGAGCGCGGACGAGGCCTTGGCGATGGGCGTACCGCCTTGCGTGGTCACGCGGGCGTCCACGACCAGCAAGTCCGCCCCTTGACCGGAGCGCATGCTTTCTACGATGCGGGCCAGCGATCCCGCCGTGTCGGCCCAGCTGTCCACGGCCGCGCCGTAGCGCACGAACAGCGCCTGCAGGGACCAGTGCATGGCGGCGCTGCGCGTGAGCAGTTCGACCCGGCGTCCGGCGAGGCCGCTGAAGGACGGGCTATGCGCGTCGTCATCGTTGAGGCCCGCCACCGGCAGGGACACATCGAAACCGAAGACGGACCCTTCGCCCGGGCGGCTGCGCGCGAAGACGGCACCGTCCATGAGCGAAACGAGATCCTTGCAGATGGCAAGGCCGAGACCCGTGCCGCCATAGAGCTTGGATGTCCCGCTCGTCGCCTGGCTGAACTTGTCGAACATGGTGTCGAGCTTGTCGGGCGCGATACCGGTGTCGACAACGCGGAAGGAAAGCGAAATGCGGGCCGGGTCGCCTCCCCCGTCTCCTTCCGTGACGGAAACGAGCACCGAGCCGGTTTTCGTGAACTTGGCGGCGTTACCGACCATGTTCAGCAGCACCTGGCGCACGCGGACGGAATCGCCGACGACCCGGTCGGGCAGGACCGGATCGACGAAGGTAGCAATGTCAACCGCGTCGTCGGTCTTCGGCGCGACCAGGGTCGCGACTTCCTCGACCATCCGCCGCAGGTCGAACGGAGCGGGGTTCAGCTCCATCTGGGCGGCTTCCAGCTTGGAGAAGTCGAGAATGTCGTTGATGATCGTCATCAGGTTCTCGCCGGAACTGGTGATGATGTCCGCATATTGCTGCTGCTCGGGGGTCAGACCGGACGTCTTGAGCATGTCCGTCATGCCGATGATGCCGTTCATGGGCGTACGGATTTCGTGGCTCATGTTTGCGAGGAACTCGCTCTTGGCATGGCTCGCCATTTCAGCTTTGTCTCGCATATCCGCGATCCTGCGATTTTGATAAATCAGCATCGTGCGAAGTGTTATGATTGCAATTGCATAGGCAGGAACCGCGCCCAGAACGACCATGGCCAAGCCGGGGTCGAACGAGTAGGTATCTATGAATACGACATAGCAGCATATGAGACCGACCACGCCTCCACTAGGAATCGCTGCCATCGCGATCTCCCTGTTATCACCATAGAAGATGCTTACGAAAAGGACGTAGGTCCCTACGAACACTGTTCCGACGAAGAGACCTGCTTGGCCCCCTTGCGTGAACATGGGAATGGCTGGGAGGGCAAAGACCAACGACACGACGGCTGTCAGGCTCAGCATGGTAAGCCTCGAACGGCGTTCGGAATATTGATTGTGAAGACGCTGATAGGCTCTCGTTTCGGCAATAACGAGAGTCACCAAACAAGTCACGTAGAGGGCCGCTGTCCAGACCGACACGGATAATGCCAGAATGCCCGTTATCGTCACAACGGTGACTAGGCGCAAAATCAGGCCATGGCGCAGGTAGAACGCTACCTTCTGATAGGGATTGTCTGTTTGCTCCGCACGCATGGCCGACAGACAAACACGAAAAGACGAAAACAGTCTTTACGACATCTCCGTGGTTCCTGTGTCTAATCACCGCAGCGTTACCGCATGTCCGGTCAGCTTGACTTGAACCTTTCCCACCCGTCGCCCATTTAGCGCGCATGACCGATACACTCGTAAAAGATTCCTCCGATTTCGCCTTCATGTCCGACGTCATCGAGACGTCCAAGGACACGCCCGTCGTGGTGGACTTCTGGGCGCCGTGGTGCGGCCCGTGCAAGCAGCTCATGCCCGCGCTGGAGCGTCAGGTGAAAGCGGCCGAGGGGAAAGTGAAGCTCGTCAAGATCAACATCGACGAAAACCCCGGCGTGGCCGGGCAGCTCGGCGTGCGCTCCATTCCGGCCGTGTTCGCCTTCAAGGACGGCCAGCCCGTGGACGGATTCATGGGCGCGCAACCCGAGTCCGAACTGTCCAAGTTCATCGCGCGGTTAAGCGGCGAATCCGATCCCAAGGAAGAGGCCGAAGCCCTGGTCCAGCGCGCCCGGGACAGCCTCTCGGCCGGCGATCCGGGCGGCGCGGCCCAGGACTTCGCGCAGGCCCTGCAGCTCGACCCCGACAATGGCTCCGCCCTGGCGGGGCTGGCCCGCGTCTATCTCGACATGGGCAATCGCGACATGGCGGTGGAAATGGTGGAAAGCGCGCAGGGCCCGCTGGCCGACAATCCGGACGTCGCCTCCATCCGCTCCGAACTCAGCCTCGGCGAAGGCGCGCCCGCCCCCGACGCCCCAGCCGAAGAGGATACGGAGCTGCGCGATGCGGAAGCGTCCGTGGCGGCCAACGAGGCCGACCTCGACGCCCGGCTCGTGCTCGCCAAGGCGCTGGCCGCGCGTGGCCGCCGCGGCGAAGCGGTGGACCACCTGATCCACTCCATCGCCGCTGACCGCACCCATGACGACGAAGCGGCCCGGAAATTCCTTCTCACCATCTTCGAGGCCGAAGGTCCGGAAAGCGACGTCTCGGTTGACGGCCGCCGCCGCCTGTCCTCCATCCTCTTCGCCTAGAGGCGCGTAAACAGACGGTGAGCGCCCACTACAAGTCCCTCGCGCGGCGCACGACGCCGACGCGCATTCCGATCTTCCCCCTGGGCGGCGCGGTTCTCCTGCCTGTGTGCGACTTGCCGCTGAACATATTCGAGCCGCGCTACCTCAACATGATCGACGACGCGCTGAAGGGCGATCGTCTGATCGGCATGGTGCAGACGACGGATGATGGGATCGCTGACGTGGGCGGGTTGGGCCGGATCATCCAGTTCTCCGAAACCGACGATGGGCGCTACCTGATCGTGCTGAAGGGGCTGCGCCGATTCCGGGTCACGGACCTGCCTGACGTGACCACGCCCTACCGCCAGGCCGACGTAGCCTATGACGGGTTCGACGAAGACCCGGACCTGCACGCCGCGCGCCAGACCAGCGAAGCCCTGTCGGAGTCCGGCCGGTCCGACCGCGCCGCGCTGACCGTCGCCATGAAAGCCCTGGCCAAGGCCGTGGGCGTCGAAGTCGACTGGACTGCGCTGGCGGAAATTCCCCTTCCCGTTCTTATCAACCAAGCCGCCATGATCAGCCCGTTTTCCGCCGAGGACAAGCAGTCCCTACTGGAAGCCGCGACGTCTGACGAACGCCGCCGCCTGCTGATCGGCCTCATGCATCTCTACGCCTCCGGCAGCACGGGCGGCGCGCCCGCCCAACCGACGCAATAGCCATGAACGCAGCGCCCGACACCAAGCCAACGCCCGTGGATCCCAAGATGCTCGGCGTTCTGGTCTGTCCCAAGACGCGGGGCCCGCTGCGCTTCGATGCGGACGCGAACGAACTGATCAGTCAGCGCGCCAAGCTGGCCTATCCGATCCGGGACGGCGTGCCCATCCTGCTGGTGGAGCGCGCCCGCCCGATCGACTGAAGGCGTCAGTTCGAGGGGAACGTTCGCGCACGGGCGGGCGTTGAGCCTCCATGACACTCCTTAACTGCAAGCAAAACACCGCCCTTCGCTCTCCCGGCCTGAAACTGATCGCCGTGAGCGCCCTTGCGCTCACCTCGGCTCTGTTCAGCGCCCCGACCGTCACCGCCGCGCCCCACACGCCGCTCACCCAGGCCGAGGGACCGGCCGTTGCGGATGAAGCCCTGCTGGGCGAGCCGAAACGCGACGGCATCGCCGCCGAACTCGAAGCCATGGTCATGGACGGCCGCATCGACGCCGTGCTGGGCGGCAAGGTCTCGCCGGGCGCCAAGTCCGCTGCCCGCCAGGCCTATGCCCAAGGCGTATTCGCCCCGCTCTGGACGCGCGACGCAGCCGAAGCGCTGATGCGCGCCAACCCGACCTGCGAGGAGAACGGTTTCGATTCCGGCTATACGGACGAGCAGCTGCGCGCCGCGATCGACAAGCGCTTCAACGGCTCGGATGCCGAGCAGGCCAAGGGCGATATCGCCCTGACCGCGACCTGGATGACCCTGGCCTCCAAGATGAGTGGCGGCCTCTCGGACGAAGGCGGCATGGTCAAATCGACCGACTCGCGCCCGACCCGCTCCGACCTCGTCGTCGCCCTGCGCAAGGCCGGTCAGGAGGACCCGATGGCCGCGCTGGAGATGTTCGCCTCCCCCGCTCCGCAATATGGCGCACTGAAGACCGCCCTGAAACGCTACCGCCAGCACGCTGATAATGGCGGCTGGATGAAGATCCGCGACGGCGAGGAGATGCTGGAGCCCGGCATGGACGACCCGCGCGTCCCGGCCCTGCGCGTCCGACTTGCCGCCGAAGGTTATGTCGAGCCGTCGCCCTTCCAGCCTGTCTTCGCCGATCTGAACGCTGCCGAAGCCGACCTTTCGGAGACCCTCTACGACGAGGCGCTGGAGGAGCAGGTCAAGGCCTTCCAGGCCGCGCACGGCCTGATGCAGGACGGCATTCTCGGCCCGTCCACGCTCGCCGCGCTGAACGAGTCGGTGGAGTCCAAGATCGACCGCATCCAGCGCGCCATGACCTACTGGCGCACCAACGCCGATCCGGGCGAGCGCTACATCTGGGCCAACATCCCCTCCTACCGCGCGGAAGCCTGGACGGGCGACCGCCGCGACATCGCAATGGACACGATCGTCGGCAAGAAGCGGACGCCGACCACCGCCTTCTCCGACGAGATCGAATATGTCGTTGTGAACCCCAAATGGTTCCTGCCGATCGGTCTGTTCAAGCGCCAGAAGCTGCGCAAGCTCCGCAAGGATCCGGGCTACGCGGCCGCCAACAACTATATCGTCTATGACCGGGCATCGGGCGAGGAACTCGATCCCTACGCCGTGGACTGGACCGAGAAGGGCGTGTCTCGCCGCATCAAGATGGTCCAGACCCCAGGGCCGCACAATGCGCTGGGCCAGCTGAAGATCATCTTTCCCAACAAGCACGCCATCTACCTGCACGATACGCCGTCGCGCCATCTTTTCGACCGCGACGTGCGCGCTCTGTCGTCGGGCTGCATCCGCCTGAAGGACCCGGTGGCCATGGCCAACTGGCTGACGGACGGCGATGACGGCGTCGCCACCAACGTGTTCAACGCCACGCTGGAGTCGCGCGAACGCGACCGCTTTTATCTCGACACGCACGTGCCCGTTCACCTGACCTATCTGCCCGCCGTGGTGAACCCGGACGGCCATGCGGAGTTCCCGGCCGACATCTACCGCGAGTGGAAGAAGCCGACGCTGGCGCAAGGCACATATCCGGACGATCTGGACCCGCAGGAGGATCGCGACCTGTTCGTCGATTCCCTGGATGCGGCCCAGTCCGGTCCCGAAACGAGAGACCTGCGCTAATGTCGCTGCCGACCAAGCCGCTGCTCGCGGCCGCCCTCGCCCTGCCACTAGCGTTCGCCGCCCTGCCGGCCATGGCCAATAGCGGAACCGCGACCGAACTCCGCACGGGCTTCGCGATCGACGCGGAAGACGATGCCTACCGTCCCCGCTTCGCGCAATGGTACGAAACCATCCTGCCCGGCCGCGCTCTGAACATCGAGCTGCCGCCGGGGCATGTGCTGACCATCGACGGGCAGCGCTGGACGCCGGACTGGCGCGCGCCCGCGGAGGCTCAGACGCTCACGGCGCAGATCACGGAGAACGGCCGCACGGTGGCCGACATCAACGTCTTTGTGCTGGAACCCCGCAGCAACATCGACAGCAAGGGATGGCTGAACGGCTACCGGATCGGTACCTATCCGCGCAATCCGCCTAAGGGCTTCATCAAGCTGGAGGGGCCGGAAGACCGCGAACACGCGCTGTCACCGCACTTCAAGCTGGGCCAGTTCCTGTGCAAGCAGCAGCCCGGCCACTGGCCCAAATACGTTCTGGTCAGCCAGAACAATATCCTGCGCCTCGAAGCGCTGCTGGAAGAGCTGAATGCGGACGGGACGATCGAGGCGGAAACCTTCTTCGTGATGAGCGGCTTCCGCACGCCTTTCTACAACACGGCCATCGGGTCGGCGAAGTTCTCCCGCCACATGTATGGCGACGCCGCCGACATCTATGTGGACGTCAAGCCGCGCAACGGCACGATGGACGACCTGAACGGCGACGGGAAGGTCAACAAGGCCGACGCCAACTTCCTCTACGACTACGCGCAGGATCTGTTCAAATCCCGCTCCGATCTGCCCAAGGGCGGCATCGGGGCCTACCGCGCCAACGCTGTGCGCGGCCCCTTCGTCCATGTGGACGGGCGCGGCTCCACCGCGCGATGGGGCCGATAGGGCCTCACAGCGCGGCGACCGGATCGCCGCCCCGCTCC
>JBARXH010000329.1:0-22241 GCA_049647245.1 Litorimonas sp. | reverse complement strand
GCCCAGAGCGGCCACTTCCGCCGTCCGGGCGCGGCGCGGGACGCGGCGAGCAACATCGCGCCGAGCGCCCCCAGCGCCGCCCCACGTGTCGGCGTGGCATAGCCGGACAGGATGGAGCCCAGCACGGCGATGATGAGAAAGATGGGCGGGATCATGGCTTTCGTCGACCGCCAGAGCAGTTCCCTGGCGTCCGTTCCGTCCGGCCAGGGCTGTGCCGGGGCCTTGGCTGGCGACAAAACGGCCGTGGCGAAAATGTAGAGCGCATAGGCGCTGACGAGGATCAGGCCCGGGATGAGCGCGCCGGCGAACAGGTCGCCCACGGACACGACGGCGTCGCTCTGGAGCCCGAAGGAGCGCTGCGCTTCCTGAAAGGCGTTGCCGATCTGGTCGCCGAGAATGACCAGCACGATCGAGGGCGGGATGATCTGCCCGAGTGTGCCCGACGCGGCGATGGACGCGGAGGCGAGCGGGATGTCGTAGCCACGCTTCAGCATGGTCGGCAGGCTGAGCAGACCCATGGTCACCACGGTCGCGCCGACGATCCCGGTCGACGCCGCCAGGAGCGCGCCAACGAAGATGACCGAGATACCCAGCCCGCCGCGCAGCGGTCCGAACAGGTCGCCCATGTTCTGGAGCAGTTCTTCCGCGATGCGCGACTTTTCGAGCATCACGCCCATGAAGACAAAGAGCGGTACCGCCATCAGGATTTCGCGAGTCACCAGCGGGTAGATCCGTGCGGGCAAGGACAGGAAGAAGGTTGGGTCGAACAGCCCAATGGCGGTCCCGATCCCGGCGAAGATCACGCTGACGCCCGCTAGCGTGAACGCGACATTGTACCCGGCCATCAGTGCCGCACATGCGGACACGAACATCAGGGCGGCAAGGACTTCAGCCGGACTCACAGCCCGTCCTCTGGCTCGGAGGTGAAGAGTGGCGGCACACCCTCGGGTCGCTCCGGTGTGCGATCGCCCGACAGGATCAGAGCGGCGCGAAGTGCTATGGCGAGACCTTGCGCGATCATGGTGACTGCGAAGGCGGGGATCATGGTCTTGAGCAGGAAAACCCCGCGTATACCGTTGCTTTCACCGGACCCTTCAAGTGTCAGCCAGCTGAATCCGACAAAGGTCTGGCTGTTCCAGAGGATCAGGGTGCAGACCGGAAGCAGCAACAGGTAGAAGCAGAGCAGGTCGACACGCGCCCGCGCCGGAAGGGCCATCCGCGAGTAGAGAACGTCGACCCGAACATGCTGGCCTGCAAGCAGGGTCGCCGCCGCCCCGAGCAGGATGATGGCGGCTTGGAAGTAGACGGCGCTTTCCAGCCATTTCACCGTCATGGTCCCGAAGATCGACAGGGCGAAGACGGATGCCGCGACCGACAGAACGAGCAAAGGCAGCGCCCACTTCACGATCTCCCCGATGCCGTGATTGAGAATGTCGACCGTGCGCACCAGTGCGCCGATAAAGCTGCGCAGCATGGGCGCAGGCAATGCAAGATACAGCACGGGCAGGGCCAGCAGCGGGGCGAAGGCCCAACCGATCATTCTCAATGCGTCCCCCAGCACGCGCCGTTAGCTCCGGCCGAGTGTCCGGGCGCGGATGAAGGCCCCTTCGCTCAGCTCCGTCCATCTGGCATACTGGTTGCGGGCGGCAAGATAGCTGTCGAAGATGCGGCGCACGAGCGGATCGCTCTGCGCCAAATCGCCGACGACTTCGTCCGCCGTGCGGCCCACGGCGCGCAGGATCGGGTCCGGCATCATCCGGGGCTCGATTCCGTGACGGGTCCGGAGTGTTTCCAGAGCGCGGGCATTCTCGACCGTATACTCGCCGATCGACTGGTCATTGGCGGCCTTGCAGGCAAAACGGATGATGGCCTGCTCCGATGCGGACAATCCGTTCCAAACGTCCAGATTCGTGCCCACGGCCAGGCTCGCGCCGGGTTCGTGGAAGCCGGGCAGGTAGTAGTAGGGCGCCTCGCGGTAGAAGCCGAGGGCGAGGTCGTTCCAGGGACCGACCCATTCGGTCGCGTCGATGGAGCCGGACTGGAGCGCCTGGTAGATTTCCCCGCCCGGCAGCAGGACGGGCGTTCCGCCCAGCTCGCTCAACACGCGCCCGCCCAATCCCGGGATGCGCATGCGCAGGCCTTTCAGATCCTCCAGACCGGTCAAGGGTCGCTTGAACCAGCCACCGGCCTGATGTCCCGTATTCCCGGCTTGAAAGGCGATGATGTTGTTGCGAGCCGACAGCTCCTGCCACATGTCCTGGCCGCCACCCCAGTCGATCCAGCCCATGATTTCCGTCGCCGTCATGCCCATTGGGACGGCCGTGAAGAAGGTGAAGCCTGGCGAGACGCCTTGCCAGTAATATTCCGCCGCGTGATACATGTCCGCTGCGCCGGTCGCGGTCGCGTTGAAGCACTCCAGCGCCCCGACCAGCTCCCCGGCAGCGTAGACTTTTACGTCGAGCAAGCCATCCGTCATCTCGCGGACCGCGTCGGCGAAGCGCACCGGCATGATGCCCAGCCCTGGGAAGTCCTTGGGCCAGCTGGTCGCCATGCGAAACTGCTTGATGCCCCGGTTCAGGTTCGGCGCGGCAAGATCCGATCGCTGGTTCTGCGGCTGTCTGGCGTCCTTCTTGCCGGACGAGATGGCGCCGAGCACGCCGGCCCCGGCCGCCAGCGCGCCCGCGCCCAGAACGATGTCGCGGCGGCGGGTCAATCTGCGGACCGGGATTTGGAGGCAGGCTTCGGCAGGGGCGGCATGGGTGTCCAACCTCTATGGCCCAGCACCTCGGCCGGGCGGAACCTGGCCTTGTAGTCCATCTTCGGACTGCCCGGCACCCAATAGCCGAGATAAAGATAGGGCAGGGCCTCTTGCCGGGCGCGCTCGATCTGGTCGAGGATCATGAAGTTGCCTAGCGAGCGGTGCTGCTCCTTCGGGTCGAAATAGCTGTAGACCAGGGACAGCCCGTCCTGCAGCCGGTCGATCAGCATGCAGGCGATCAGACTGCCATCCGCGATACGGTATTCCACGATCTCGGTTTCCGACGCGCATTCCTCGACCATCATTTCATAGCGGGACATGTCCATGTCGGTCATGCCGCCACCTGGATGACGGAAAGCGAGGTAGCGCGACAGGAGATCGAACTGCTCGTAGGTGGCCACGGCGGGCGCGATCTCGACGCGGAGGTCCTCATTGCGCCGCAGCGTCCGGCGGAAAGTCCGGCCCGGTGCGAAGTCTTCGGACCGCACGCGCAGGGAGCGGCATTCCCGGCAGCTTTCGCAGGCGGGGCGGTAGATGACGTTCTGGCTGCGCCGGAAGCCCGCGTGGGTCAGGTAGTTGTTGAGGTGCGGTCCGTCGAGCGGGTCGAGCTGCGTGAAGATCTTCCGCTCCATCCGACCCGGCAGATAGGGGCATGGCGACGGGATCGTCAGGAAGAACTGAAGCTGGTTCGGATCGAACGGATGGCTCATCGGATCGGATACGCTCCCATGACGGCCTACAGACCAAAGAACACGGGCAGGAGCAAGACGTAAGACACCCACAATAGCAGAATGAGCGGGATACCGAAGCGGGCGAAATCCCCGAACCTGTAATGGCCCGGCCCCATGACGAGCAGGTTGGTCTGATAGGCGATGGGCGTGGCGAAACTGCAATTGGCGGCGAAGATGACGGTCAACACCATGATGATGGGGTCGATCTCCGCCTGCCGGGAGATCGACAGGGCGATGGGCGCGAAGAGGAGGGCCGCCGCCGAATTGCTGATGATGTTCGTGAAAAAGGCGACGACGATGAAGACCGCCGCGACGAGCGCCTGCGGTCCGAACGGCTCGAACAGGTTGACCACATTGGTCCCGATGAACGTCGCGCCGCCCGTGCGTTCCAGCGCCAGCCCCATGGCGAAGGCCGCCCCGATAAGCAGGAAGATGCGCATGTCCAGCGCCCGCACGGCCTGCCGAATGTTCAGGCATCCCGTGGCGATCATGCCGAGCGCTCCGCCCAAGGCCGCAATTTCGATCGGAACGAGCGAGAGAGCCGCCGCCGCAATGGTCGCGATGAAGACGAGCTGCGCCGTCTTGGCCTTGCGGATGTCGGGCAGCTCGGCCGTGCTCCAGTCCAGCAGGATCAGGTCGCGATTCTGCCGCAAGGCACTGATTTCGCTTTCGAACCCGAACAGCAGAAGCACGTCGCCCGCTTCCAGACGGATATCGAGCATGCGCTTGCGGATCATGCGGGAACGGCGCTGTATGCCGAGCACGAGCGTTCCCGTCTGCCGGCGGAAGCCGATCTGCTCGATGTTGCGACCGATCATGCGCGACCCCGGCGCCACCACGGCTTCGGACAGCATGATGGAATCGTCAGAGGCATCTCCCGTTGAAAAACCGCCAATGTCCAGCATGCCGCGGAGATATTGCGGGCGGGTCTTCAGCAAGGCCGACAGCTGCGGCCGGGTCGCCGCCACGATCAGCACGTCCCCCGCGCTCAGCGTCTTCTCGAAGGGCGGCAGAAAAGAGGTTTCGTCGCGTTGCACCATACGGACCGTGACGTCGCGCAGCTGCGTGTAGAGCCCGGCCATCGGTTCCGCGCCTTCCAGCGGGTGTCCCCGCGTAATCTGTATTTGCGCGATATATTGCTGTCCTGATGACTGCAGTGCGGGCTCTTCGGACTCACGCTCCGGGATCAGCCAGGGCGAGGCCAGTATGATGAAAACCGCGCCGATGGCCGCCAGGGTCATGCCCGGCACGAACTGGGTGAAAAAGGAAAGCGAGAAATCGGTCGTCCGGACCAGCACGTCGTTGACGAGCAGGTTGGTCGAGCTGCCGATCAGCGTCGTCATGCCCGCCAGGATGCAGAGGAAGGAAAGCGGCATCATGTACCGCGATGCATTATGTCCCAGCTTGCCGCTCATGGCCGCGAGCACGGGGATGAACATCACCACGACCGGCGTATTGTTCATGAACATGGACACGGCGAAGGCTATTCCGAAGACGGCGGCCAGCGTTCGTCGCGGGCGCTTGTCGAGCGCGCGGTTGATGGTAACCGTCAGCCGTTCCAGCGCCCCGGTCTGGAACATGCCCTGTCCGACGACGAGCAGCGCCATGATGGTGATCAGGGCGGGCGCGGCGAAACCGGACAGCATCTCCGCGCTTTCCAGCCCCTGACCCGGCGTCGTGAACAGCACGCCGAACAGCATGAGGGAGAAAATCAGGCCGACGCTGACCGACTCGATGGAAAAGCGTTCGCGGACGTAAAGATAGACACCGACGCCCACGATGGCGAAAACGGCCCACATCTGAACGGTTTCGGGCAAAGCCCACATGTCCGGTCCACCCTCCTGCGCCGTCTCCCGGAACGGGTTGCGCCACGCGCGAACTATGGGCGATAGCATCCGGGAACTTCAAGACAATTCGAGCGGATTGAAACAACGTCATGGCGAACTGTGCATTTCTGGGATTGGGCGTGATGGGCTTTCCCATGGCGGGGCACCTCCGGGCCGCGGGCCACGCCGTCAAGGTCTGGAACCGGACGGCTGCGAGAGCGACGGATTGGGAGGCCCGACATGGCAGCGGGGCGGCAGTGACACCGGCCGCCGCCGTGGAAGGGGCGGAGTTCGTTATGATCTGCGTCGGAGCCGACAGGGACGTCCATGCGGTGGTCGACGCCATCGAAGACGCGCTCGCGCCAGGCACGATCGTCATCGACCACACGACGGCCTCGCCGGCTTGCGCCAGAGCCGTCGCGGAACGCCTGTCGGACAAAGGCGTCTCGTTCACCGATGCACCGATCTCGGGCGGGCAGTCAGGGGCGGAGAACGGGACTTTGTCGGTCATGTGCGGCGGACCGATCGAGGCCTTCGAGGCCGCGCGCCCTGTCATGGACGCCTATGGACGCACCATTACCCATCTGGGACGCGTCGGCGCGGGTCAGACGGCGAAGTGCGTCAACCAGATCTGCATTGCGGGAACGCTGCAAGGCCTGTCAGAGGGCATCCGCTTCGCCCAGGCTGCCGGGCTGGAGCCTGACGCATTGCTGTCCGCCATCGGCGGCGGCGCGGCGCAGAGCTGGCAGATGGACAACCGGCTGAAGACCATGTTCGCAGGCGATTTCGACTTCGGTTTCGCCATCGACTGGATGCGCAAGGACCTCGCCATAGCCCTGGAGGAGGCGCAGCGCATGGGCCTCGACCTGCCCGTGGCGGAACGGGTCGATGCGGCTTATGGCCGGGTTCAGCGGATGGGGGGCAGCCGCCAGGACACGTCCGCCCTGATCCGAAGCCTGCCCGAAGCGGGCGACTAACGTCCAGAGGCCAAAAGTTTGGCCGCCCGGATCGCGCCGTAGGTCAAGACCGCGTCGCAGCCCGAGCGCTTGAAGGCCGAGAGGCTTTCCAGCAGCAGCTTGTCCGTGTCGGCCCATCCGCTCGCCGACTGGATCATCGCAAACTCGCCGCTGACCTGGAAGGCGAGGGTCGGGACAGCGAACTCCGTCTTGATGCGGTGGCAGATGTCTAGATAGGGCAGGCCCGGCTTCACCATGACCATGTCGGCGCCTTCCTGCAGGTCCAGTTCGACCTCGTGCAGGGCCTCGTCAGCGTTGGCGAAATCCATCTGGTATGTGCGCTTGTCGCCCTTAAGAGCCGTGCTCGTCCCGATCGCGTCCCGGTAGGGTCCGTAGAAGGAGGACGCGAATTTGGCGGCATAGGAGAGGATCATGGCGTTCTCGTGTCCAGCGCCATCCAGCGCATCCCGCACGACGCCGACACGGCCGTCCATCATGTCCGACGGCGCGACGATGTCCGCACCGGCATCTGCGAGCAGAACGGCCCCTTCCGCCAGAACGGCGAGCGTCGAGTCGTTGTCGATGACGTCCCCGACCATGAGTCCGTCATGCCCGTGGTCCGTGAACGGATCTAGAGCGACATCCACGATCACGCCGATGCCGGGCACTTCGTCCTTCAACCGGCGTATGGCCTGCGGCACGAGACCGTCAGAGTTGAGGGCTTCGGACGCTTTCGCGTCCTTTACCGCCGGGTCGATGAAGGGAAATATCGCGATGGCCGGAATGCCGAGATCGCGGGCTTCCGTCGCGGTCTTCACGAGCGCATCGAGCCCGAGGCGCGAGACTCCGGGCAGGGTGGAGACGGGCCCCATCCGGTCCTCGACGTCCGTGATGATCGCCGTCAGGACAAGATCGTCGACTCCCAGGCGCGTTTCGCGAACCATACGACGGGACCAGTCGGCCTGACGTCTGCGACGCATTCTCAACTGCGGGAACTGACTCATCTTCTACAATCCTTTCAACGGCTTGCGCCGTGTGCCGTGCGTCACATCTTCGCGATTTCGGACGTCGCATCGGGTAGCGTTTCCGCAAGCATTGCCCTATATGCGAGGGCAGAAAAGGTAAACGGGGTCATCGTGACTAAAGCGGCGCGTTATAGAGATCAGTTCCAGAAGGCCGTCGACTCGGTCAAGGAAGAAGGCCGTTACCGCATCTTCCGCGACATTCGGCGCAAGAAGGGCGCCTTTCCCCGGGCGACCTGGTACAAGGACGGACTGGAAGAGCAGGACATCACCGTCTGGTGTTCCAACGACTATCTCGGCATGGGGCAGAACCCTTGCGTGGTCGAGGCCGTCAAATCCGCCGTGGAAGCTGCCGGGACCGGGTCCGGCGGAACCCGCAACATCTCCGGCACGACCCGCTACCATGTCCAGCTCGAAGCCGAACTTGCCGACCTGCATGCCAAGGAAGCCGCCCTCGTCTTCACCTCCGGCTACGTCGCCAACGAAGCCGCTCTGTCGACCATGAGCAAGATCCTGCCGGGCCTGCATATCTTCTCCGACGAGATGAACCACGCCTCCATGATTTCCGGTATCCGAAACGCCCGGACGCACAAGCATATCTTCCGCCACAACGATGTGGCCGATCTGGAGGAGAAGCTGAAGGCCGTGCCGCTGGACGCGCCGAAGCTGATCGCGTTCGAAAGCGTCTATTCCATGGATGCCGACATCGCGCCGATCGAGGCGATTTGCGACCTCGCCGACCGGTACAACGCTCTGACATATATCGACGAAGTCCACGCCGTCGGCATGTACGGCCCCAAAGGCGGCGGCGTTTGCGAAGCGCGCGGCCTGATGGACCGGGTGGACATCATCCAGGGCACGCTCGCCAAGGCCTACGGCATGATCGGCGGTTACATCGCGGCAGACCGGGTCATCGTCGACGCGATCCGCAGCCTCGCGTCCGGCTTCATCTTCACCACCTCTATCCCGCCGTCGACGGCCGCCGGTGCGCTGCGCTCCGTCAAGGTCCTGAAGCTGACACCGGAAGTGCGCGAAAAGCACCATGAGCGCTCCAATACGCTCAAGGCCCGTTTCCGGGCGGCCGGCTATCCGTTCATCGACGGGGAGACGCACATCGTGCCGCTCATGATCGGCGATCCGGTCAAGTGCCAGGCGATCAGCGACCGGCTGATCGAGGATTTCGGCATCTACGCCCAACCCATCAACTTCCCGACCGTCCCGCGCGGCACGGAGCGTCTTCGCTTCACGCCCAGCCCGTTCCACTCCGACGATATGATGGACGAGCTGATGGCGGCTTTGGATGAAGTCTGGGCCGAATTCGGGCTGGAGCGCGAAGAAGCGGCCTAGGGTCGCAATCACTCACATACGCCGTTTCCGCCGCATTGCCGCTGGCGGACGGCGAGTCTATAGGCGCGGGGATCTCTAACGGAGTCCGCCATGTCCGCCGCCGAACGTTCCTCCACCGACGCTGCATCCCTCTACTTCTCTCAAGGCCTGGCCGAGCGCGACCCGGCTCTGTTCTCCGCCATGCGCGACGAGCTGGTCCGCCAGCAGCAGGAAATCGAGCTGATCGCGTCCGAGAACATCGTCTCCCACGCCGTGATGGAGGCCCAAGGCTCGGTTCTGACGAACAAGTACGCGGAAGGCTATCCGGGCCGCCGCTACTATGGCGGATGCCAGTATGTGGATGTGGCGGAACAGCTGGCCATCGATCGCGCGACCGAACTGTTCGGTTGCGGCTTCGCCAACGTCCAGCCCAATAGCGGCAGTCAGGCCAATCAGGGCGTCTTTCTCGCCTTGCTGCAGCCGGGTGACACGATCCTCGGCATGGACCTCGCCTCCGGTGGTCACCTGACCCACGGCGCGCCGCCCAACATGTCCGGCAAATGGTTCAATGCGGTGAGCTACGGCGTGCGCGAAGACGATCACCTGATCGACTACGACCAGGTGGAGCGCCTTGCGGTCGAGCACGAGCCCAAGGTCATCATTTGCGGCGGATCGGCCTACAGTCGTGTCATCGACTTCGCACGCTTCCGGGCGATCGCAGACAAGGTCGGCGCCTGGCTTCACGTCGACATGGCCCACTTTGCCGGTCTGGTCGCAGGCGGGGCGCATCCCAGCCCGTTCCCGCACGCGCATGTCGCGACCACGACGACGCACAAGACGCTGCGCGGCCCGCGCGGCGGCATGATCCTCACGAACGACGAAAAGCTGGCCAAGAAGTTCAATTCCGCCATTTTCCCCGGCTTGCAGGGCGGACCGCTGATGCACGTCATCGCGGGCAAGGCGGTCGCCTTCCAGGACTGCCTTCAGCCGGAGTTCCGCGACTACGCCGCGCGCGTCATCGAGAATTGCCGCGCCATGGCGGGGGCTCTGGTCGAAGCCGGCTATGCGGTCGTTTCCGGCGGCACGGACACGCACCTCGCGCTGATCGACCTGTCGCCCAAGGGCGTGAAGGGCAATTCGGCGGAGAAGGCCTTGGGCCGCGCCTACATCACCTGCAACAAGAACGGCATTCCCAACGACCCGGAGAAGTTCACCATTACGTCGGGCATCCGCGTGGGCAGCCCCGCGGGCACAACGCGAGGCTTCGGCCCGGCGGAATTCCGCGAAGTGGGACAGCTGATGGCCGAAGTGCTCGACGCACTTGTCGAGAGCCCCAAGGGCAATCCGGACGTCGAAGCCAGCGTGCGAGAGCGCGTCAAAGCGCTGACGGCACGCTTCCCGATCTACGACAGCGTGCCCGCCTAGCGGCTATCCGCGCCTTGCGGGAGGGGAGGACGCTGAAAACGCTTGCTTCCTTCCTTTTCGCACCAATCTAATCCTCGCGGCCGAACGCTGCCCTATGATGGCAGGGTTCGCACATGCTTGCATGGGCGGCATCCTTCGCGAGGATCGGTGACGTCCCGGCCTTCGCCACAGCTAACATCCACGCCAACCGCCAACGCAACGGCGACAGGCTGGACCCGCCCCCGACTTCCTCGCGAAGGGCTTCCCTCCCGGTTTTGCCGCGTCGATCCATGCGGTCGCACCTGAAGTCCTGCGCGCCACTCCCATAATTTCAGTAATTCAATAGCTTACAAAGAGCGCCGCAGGATCTATGCATTTCTGCCGCGACGACTGCAGGCTATTTATTCGCGAAACTAATGGAACGCACCGCGCCCGCATCGGGCTGTTCTTTCTATAGAACACGCGCACTTGCAATTTTGCATGTCGCCTCGGCATGGCCTATGTGCGGGGCATGCGCTGCCCATTCTGTTCCGGCGAAGACACGCAAGTGAAGGACTCCCGCCAGGCGGAAGACGGCACGGCCGTGCGCCGGCGACGTCTCTGCGCCAAATGCGGCGGTCGGTTCACGACCTTCGAGCGGGTGCAGCTCCGCGACCTCCAGGTCGTCAAGAACTCCGGCAAACGCGCGCCCTTCGACCGGGAGAAGCTGATGCGCTCCGTTGGGATCGCCTTGCAGAAACGCCCGGTGGAAGAGGACCGGATCGAGCAGATGGTGTCCGGCATCGTCCGCCAGCTCGAATCGTCCGGTCAGTCCGACGTGACATCGGCGCGCATCGGAGAGCTTGTCATGGAGGGCCTCTCGCGCCTCGATAAGATCGGCTATGTCCGCTATGCGAGCGTCTACAAGGACTTCAAGGCGACCGAGGATTTCGGGCAGTTCATCGAGTCCGAGAAGCTCGACAAGGACTAGGGCCGCACCATGTTCACCGGGATCATCACCGACGTCGGTCGGCTCCGCGAGGTCACGCGCAGTCAGGGCCGGTCCGAATGGGGCGACACGCGCATGGTCGTCGAGACCGCTTACGACACGGACACGATCGATATCGGCGCCTCCATCGCCCATTCCGGCGCCTGCATGACCGTCGTGGAGAAGGGTCCGGGTTGGTACGCCTTCGACGTGTCCGACGAAAGCCTCGACAAGACGACGCTGGGAGACTGGACGGCCGGACAGGCCATCAACCTCGAGCGTGCCTTGACGGGCTCGGACGAGCTGGGCGGGCACATGGTGACGGGACATGTCGACACGACGGCCCGTTGCGTCTCCCGCGAAAGCGTTGCCGGCTCCACGCGCTTCCGTATCGAAGTGCCGGACGATCTGGCCTTCGCGATCGCCCCCAAGGGCTCCGTCACGATCGACGGCGTCTCCCTGACCGTCAACGATGTCAGCGACGGGACCTTCATGCTGAACATCATTCCGCACACGGCGGACGTGACGACGCTCGGGACATTGCAGCCCGGGGACCATGTTAATCTGGAAATCGACGTCATCGCCCGCTATGTCGCGCGCTACCTAAGCCACATGAAAGCCTGACGGGTCCACCCGAGGGCCAAGGAGAGGGTTTGACCCAGCTGAATGCCACGACGTCTCCCGACGTCTACGACCTCGCCACGCCCGAGGAGATCATCGACGATGCCCGCAATGGCCGGATGTACATCCTGGTCGATGCCGAAGACCGCGAGAACGAAGGCGACCTGATCGTCCCGGCGCAGTTCGCGACGCCGGACGCCATCAACTTCATGGCCAAGCACGGGCGCGGCCTGATCTGCCTTGCCATGGAGAAGCAGCGCGCCGAAGAGCTGGGCCTGAAGAACATGAGCGCGGACAATGCTTCACGCTTCGAGACCGCCTTCACGCAGAGCATCGAGGCGCGCGAGGGGGTGACCACCGGCATCTCGGCGGGCGACCGCGCCCGCACCATCCAGGTCGCCATCGATCCGGACTCCCGCGCCGACGATATCGTCAGCCCTGGGCATATGTTCCCGATTATCGCCAAGGAAGGCGGCGTACTGGTCCGGACCGGGCATACGGAAGCCTCCGTCGACATCTCCCGTCTGGCGGGCCTGAACCCATCGGCCGTAATCTGCGAGATCATGAACGATGACGGGACCATGGCGCGTCTCGACGATCTCGTGGTCTTCGCCAAGGTCCACGGGCTGAAGATCGGCACGATCGAGAGCCTGGTTGCGCATCGGTTGGAACGTGATCATTTCGTCAAGCATGTCGCTTCGTCCGACTTCACGTCGCAGCGCGGCGACGCTTTCAAGATCCACGTCTACCGCAACCTGCTGGACGGCAAGGAACATGTGGCACTGTCACGCGGCGAAGCTGAGGCCGGCGTGTCCAGCCTCGTCCGCGTCCACAAGATCGACTTCGCCGGGGATGTGCTGTCCGAGGAGAGCCCGCGCTCCGGCCTGATCTGGGATGCGATGAAGGTCCTCGGCGACCATGACGGCCATGCCGTTCTGGTCCTGATCCGCGAGGGGTCCATCGATACGCTGCTGGAACGACTCGGCGCGCACAAGTCGACCGTGGACCGCAAGGAACAGACCGTCCGCGAATACGGCGTCGGCGCCCAGATCCTGACACATCTGGGTGTCACCCGGATGACGTTGGTGTCCAACGCCATGCCGAAGCTCATTGGTCTCGACGCCTATGATCTCGAGATCAAAGGTCTCCATCCGCTCACGAACACACGGACCTGAGGCCATGAAAGTTCTCGTCATAGAAGCGCGTTTCTACGAACAAATCTCCGACATGCTGCTGGATGGGGCGATGTCGGCGCTCGACGCTGCTGGCGCGGACGTCACGACGCTGACGGTCCCGGGCGCGCTGGAGATCCCGCACGTCATCGCCATGGCCGATGAGGCCGGAGCGGGCTACGACGCCTATGTTGCGCTGGGCTGCGTGATCCGGGGTGAAACGACCCATTACGACTATGTCTGCCAGGAAAGCGCGCGGGCCATCATGGACCTTGCCGTCGACCGCCATCTGGCCATCGGAAACGGCATCATCACCGTGGAGAATGAAGCCCAGGCCATCGCGAGGGGAGACAAGACCCAGAAGGACAAGGGCGGCTTCGCGGCCCGCGCGGCCATGACGATGGTCGGCATCCGCGATGATCTGCGGAAGGCCGCCAAATGAGCGGAGCGACCCCCAAACTCCGGCGCCAGGCCCGAATGTCGGCCGTGCAGGCGCTCTACCAGATGGACCTGACCAAAGCGACGTCCAAGCCGGTCATCTTCGAATTCCTGAACCATCGATTCGGATTCGAAGACGAAGAGGGCATGGTTGCGGCGGACGAGCCCTTCTTCGAGGAACTTGTGGAAGGTGTCGTGCGCGAACAGGACGAGATCGACGCCAGGCTCGACGAAAAACTGCCAGCGAAATGGCCGTTGCGCCGTCTCGACATGACCTTGCGGGCCTTGCTGCGAGCAGGCGTTTTCGAGGCGTTGAAACGTCCGGACGTGCCGGGCCGTGTGGTCATCGATGAGTATGTCGCCATTGCGAGCGACTTTTTCGACGGCAAGGAGCCGGGGATCGTCAATGCGGTCCTGGACAAGATCGCCAAGTCGGCCCGCGCGGCGGAGTTCGCCGCGCAGGACGCCCGCGGCGAGACGGCCGGTTGAACGAAGACGAACTGATCGCTCTGCTGCGTCCGCTCGCAGGGCAGGGCGCGCTGGACCTCGAAGACGATGCGGCCTTGCTGTCTCTGCCTCAGGGGCAGGATCTCGTCATTTCCACGGACACGATGGTCGAAGGCGTGCACTTCCCTGAAGGCCGGATCGGTGGCGGTTTTTCGGAGCGGCTGCTGCGCACCGCCCTATCGGATCTCGCCGCAAAGGCGGCTCGACCTGTTGGGTACACGCTCAACATCGCCTGGCCGCAGGGGCGAAACCCTATCTGGATCAAGGGGTTCGTCCAGGGACTTCACGACGCGCAATCGGCGTTTGACTGTCCCTTGCTCGGGGGCGACACCACCTCAACGTCCGGTCCACTCGTCACAAGCGCGACCGTGTATGGCCGTGTCCCTTCTGGTAAGGCCGTCCTACGGTCGGGTGCGGTTGCTGGAGACGATGTCTGGCATACCGGCCGGTTGGGTCTGGCGGAGGCTGGGTTGGCGATCGTGAGGGGGGAACCCGGATCCCTTCCTCCTGAGCAGGCGCACTTTGCAGAAGAGGCCTATCTGAGGCCCGTACCGCGCTTCGTGTTTCGCAAAGTGCTCCGAGAGTATGCGACGGCGGCGGCGGACATCTCAGATGGTTTGCTCCGCGATGCGTCGCACATCGCCCGTGCCAGCGGTGTCGCGCTCGACCTCTTCCCCGACATCGTTGAGACCGCCGGAGCTTTCGGGGACGATTACGAAATCCTCTTCACGGCATCACCTCAACAGCGCGAGAGCATCGTAGCGGAAGCCGGCAAACTGGGATTGCCCGTCACGCGGTGCGGAACCGTGGTCGACGGAGAGGGTGTTTTCGTGGGTGGAAACCCTGCCCATCCAGCCGGTTACAACCATACGCTGACGTAAATTGCGCTAGCGCGGGCCGCCCGCGCCGCCGGGCACATTGTCCTGCGGGTTGCCAAGCCGGTCCGTCGGGATCCGTCCGATCGTTCCAAAGACCTGTTCCAGCACGGAAAGCTCACGGCCGCGCGTCGGCGTTTCCCGGTCCACATAGTTGACGATGCGGCGGTCCTCGATCCCGTATTCCGCGACCCTGACGACCTGACCGTCCGCATTGAAGGAGATGGCCGTGACGGACTGCTCCTGGATCTGCGGGCGGAGATAGGCGTAACGCTCGCGCACCTGATTGATGTAGTACCAGGTGTCGGCGTCCACATCCTCGTCGAACGTCCCCTCGACCGACGGGCTGCCGAGAGCGGCGAGGACGCTGGCCTTGGTGTCGGAGTTTGGATTGATCTCCTGTGGCTTGGAATCGGCCGTCGGCACGTATCCATGCGTACGCAGGATGGGATTGCATCCGGCAAGACCCGAGCCGAGGCCCAATGTCGCGATCATCAAAGTGGTGGCAACCGAATTGCGCATGACCCGTCTCTCACATAGGCGGTCGGAAACTCCCGCCGCCCTACTCAAGGCCGTGGGGTCGTGCAAGCGCCGGGAACGGTTGGTGACGGAGACGTAACATGGGTCTTTTCGATAAGCTGATGGGCCGCGAGCTGCCGGAGCGGCGCGACGCGCGCAAGATCTACTTTCGCCTGCTGGAGCAGGCGAGGACGCCGGGGCTCTTCGGAAATGGACGCTTCGCCGACGATTTCGACGGACGGATCGACTCCATTGCCCTGCACATGGCCGTGCTGATGGAGCGGCTGCAGAGCGAGGGCGAGGATGGGCGACTTCTCAATCAGGCCCTGTTCGACGAGATGAAGGACGATTTCGAGATCGCCCTGCGCGAACAGGCAATCGGAGATACGGGCGTGAAGAAGCGCATGAAGCCGATCATCGGCCATTTTTACGACCGCCTGAAGGCCTACACGGATGGTTTGAAGGCAGAGGATCCTGCCTCGGAGGTGAGCGGCGCGGTCCGGACAGAGGACGGAGAAAACGCGTCTTTTGCGGACAGAATGGGTCGTTACGCGACGGCCTTTCTCGGTGCTTTGAAGGACACGTCCATGAAGGACCTGACGGCCGGCCGCTTCTACTTTCCAGACGTCGACGCGGTTTAGGCCTATGACAGGCGTGCCCTGCCGCCTATAGCGCGATCATGCTGGACGGACTGGTCATATCCATCGACGCGATGGGCGGAGACGACGCGCCCGACATGGTCGTCAAGGGGCTGGAATACTTCCTGACCCATGAGGGCCAGGGCCGTCGTGCGCGCTTTCTGCTGCACGGCGATCAGGCGCAACTGGGCCCGCTGCTCGCGAAAGCGCCCCGCACGCGGGAGCGCTCCGAGCTCGTCCACACCGACAAGACCGTCTCCATGGACGACAAGCCGTCACAGGCCCTGCGCCGCGGCAAGGACAGCTCCATGTGGAACGCCGTCGCCGCAGTGAAGGCCAAGCGCGCCGAGATCGCCGTGTCCGCCGGAAACACGGGCGCGTTGATGGCGATGAGCAAGCTGCAACTCCGCATGAAGCAAGGCGTGCAGCGTCCCGCACTGGCCGCGACCTGGCCCCGGCAGAATGGCGTCTGCGTCGTGCTGGACGTAGGCGCGAACATCGATGTCGACCCGGCACAGCTGACGGAATTCGCGATCATGGGCGAGGCCTATTACAAGGCCATCCACAAGGTGGACCGACCCGTGATCGGCCTGCTGAACGTCGGGACCGAGGACCAGAAGGGCAATGCTGTCATCAAGGCCGCGCATGAGCGTCTTTCTCAAAGCCAGCTCGGGTTGAACTATATCGGCTATGTCGAAGGCAACGACATTTCGACCGGGCGCGCCGACGTGATCGTCACGGACGGCTTCACGGGAAATGTCGCGCTTAAGACAGCCGAGGGTACGGCGAAGCTGATCGGCACCTTCTTCAACGACGCGCTGCAGGGTAATGTCTGGTCCAAGATCACGACCGGTTTGAACGCCTTCGCCTTGTTCAAGCTGAAGCGCAGGATCGATCCGCGCCGGGTGAACGGCGCCGTGTTTCTCGGCCTCAACGGCATCGTCATCAAGAGCCATGGCGGGACGGACCGCGTCGGTTTCGCCAATGCGGTGAACATCGCCATAGGCCTGGCCGAAACCGACTTCATGCATGCCATCGACAAGCGTCTCGATGCGCTCCACGACGAAGACGACAATATCGGGTTCATCACATGACCCTTCGGTCCGTCATACGCGGGATCGGCAGTCATCTGCCTGATCGCGTCATGGAAAATGCCGAGTTCGCCAGCGATCTGGGGCTGGAAACGTCGGATGGATGGATCCGCGAGCGTACGGGCATCCACCGCCGCCATATCGCAGCCGACGGACAGACCACGTCCGATCTTGGATATGAAGCGGCCCGGAAAGCGCTCGACCATGCGGGGATGGATGCGTCCGATCTGGACCTTGTTCTCGTCGCGACCTCCACCCCGGATTACACGTTTCCGTCCACGGCCACGATGATACAGCACCGTCTGGGCCTGACGACCGGTGCGGCCTTCGATCTTCAGGCCGTATGCAGTGGGTTTCTCTACGGAATGCACACGGCTGACGCGCTGATACGGTCGGGCGCGCATAAGCGCATCCTGCTGATCGGCGCGGAGACCTTCTCGCGTATTCTGGACTGGGAAGACCGTTCTACCTGCGTCCTGTTCGGGGACGGGGCGGGCGCGATCGTTCTGGAAGCCCAGGAGGACACGGAAGCAGGCGTCATCCACTCGCTGATCCGTTCCGATGGATCGCATCGCGACATGCTCTACGTCGACGGCGGACCTTCCGCGACCGGAACGGTCGGCAAGCTTAGAATGCTGGGCAACGCCGTCTTCAAGCACGCCGTCACCGACATCGCCAATGTCATCCGCGAGTGCGCGGTAGAAGCGGGACATGAAGTGACGTCCATCGACTGGTTCGTGCCCCACCAGGCCAACCAGCGTATTCTTGTCGCGATCGCGCGCAAACTGAAGCTGCGGCCCGAGCAGGTCGTCTCCACAGTGGCGCAGCATGCCAACACATCCGCGGCCAGTGTGCCTCTCGCCATGGACGCCGCTGTCCGCGACGGACGCATCCAACGGGGGGACACGGTCATGCTCGAAGCCTTCGGTGGTGGCTTCACCTGGGGCGCTTGTCTCCTTCGATACTGAATCAGCGACGTTTTTTCGCGAGACTCCACCATTTTCACCTTGCGGCAGGGGGGCGCTATTTGCTTTAACGCCTGTTATGGGAAGCAAGAGCCTCAATACCGGGACAGTCACACGCGCGGATCTGGCTGAAGCGGTCTATAGTGAGATCGGCCTGTCCCGCTCCGACTCCGCCGAACTGGTCGAGTCCGTTATCGGTCACGTGTCAGACGCCTTGCTCGATGGCGAGAACGTGAAGCTTGCCGGGTTCGGGACCTTCCTTCTGCGCGAAAAGAACGAACGCATCGGCCGCAACCCGAAGACAGGCGTCGAGGTGGCGATCACCCCGCGCCGCGTGCTCGTTTTCAAGCCCAGCCAGGTTCTTCGGGAACGGGTCGATTCGGCGCTTAGCCCCAAACGGTGATAAGGTCCGATTCGCACGAGGAGTGTGAACATGCGGGCCAAGACCACACGCGCCTTCAGAACCATCAGCGAAGCGGGCGAAGAGCTCGGCCTGCAGCCGCACGTGCTGCGGTTCTGGGAGTCCAAATTCACCGAGATCACGCCGATCAAGCGTGGGGGCAACCGGCGTTTCTACCGGCCTGAGGACATCGAGCTGCTGCGCGGCATCAAGACGCTTCTCTATGTCGAAAAGCATCCGATCAAGGATGTGCAGAAGCTGATCGCCAAGAGCGGCGCGGCGCGGGTGAGGGACCTTGGACGCTCCGTCGAACAGGCCGCTCGCGAGAGAGACATCACCGAAACGACCCTTGTGCCGGAGCGCATCGAGACGCCCGACACCGCCGCCCCCGAAACCGTGGCCCGATCGCAGCCTGCTGCGTCCGAGCCGAAATCTAAACCAGAGCCCGAGGCCGTCACTGTTTCGAAGAGCGTTCCTCCAGCCCCGGAAAAAAGCCCGGCTCCCGCGCCCATGGACGTTTCCGGACTCGAGGATGCGCTGGCGCGATTGCAAGGGCTGCGGCGTCAGTGGGAAGATTTCGGCAAGGCCGGCTAGCATCGTTTCAAGCGCATTGCCCGCTTGCACGCGGTTTGTCCTCTGACTATAGGCCGCTCCCACGACTGGAACGGAGTATGGCGCAGTCCGGTAGCGCACACGCCTGGGGGGCGTGGGGTCGCAGGTTCGAATCCTGCTACTCCGACCAGTCGGTATCCCTCATTTTTGTTCGCCAGGCTGCCAATGTCGCAGCCCCTTTCGCGCGCAAGTCGCCTATATGAGCTCCATGGCAAGTTCCTTCGACAGACACACGCCCGGCTGGGTCACGGGCTGGCTGGGTTTCATGGTTCTGCTGGTCGTGGCGATGGTCGTGATCGGCGGCGCAACGCGGCTCACCAATTCGGGGCTGTCCATCACGGAATGGGCTCCGATCAGCGGCGCGCTCCCGCCCATGTCGCAGGACGCCTGGATCGCGGAGTTCGAAAAGTACAAGCGAATCCCTGAGTTCGAAGCCGAACATCCCGGCATGGACATCAACGGCTTCCGTTTCATCTATTTCTGGGAGTGGGCGCACCGGCAGCTCGGACGCATCATAGGCATGGCGTTTGCCGTGCCGTTCCTCATACTCCTCGTCTCCAAACGACTGCCGAAGGGCAGGGCGCTCGCGCTGACGGCCGTGCTGCTCCTGATAGGGGTCCAGGGCGCGATCGGCTGGTGGATGGTTCATTCGGGTCTGCAGGACGGCATGGTCGCGGTCAGCCAATACAGGCTTGCGACCCATCTGGGCGTGGCCTTCATTATTCTCGGACTGCTGCTCTGGCTGTTTCTCGATGCCGTGCGGGGATGGAGACGCTCTGGCGGGACGCGCCTGGGCTGGCTCGCTCCGCTCTTCCTGGGGCTGGTCTATATCCAGATCGTTGCCGGTGCCTTCGTGGCCGGGACGGGAAGCGGCAAGACGTTCAACAGCTGGCCGTTGATGGATGGGAGCTTCGTCCCGTCGGGATACTGGTTCATGGAGCCGCTCTGGCGGAACCTGTTCGAAAACGCTGCCGCGATCCAGTTCAACCACCGGCTTCTGGCTTATGTCCTGCTGGGGGTCTTCGTCGCTCTTGCGGTGCGATATGCTCGGCGGGATGCGATGCGCCTCCCTTTGCTCGTCATGGGAGTATTGCTGATCTGGCAGGTCGGGCTTGGGATCTGGACGCTGCTCGCGGTGGCGCCGCTGAACCTTTCGCTGCTTCACCAGTTCAGCTCCATCCTCGTCTTCCTCTCAACAGTCTGGCTCGTCTATCGGCGTAGAGAATTACGGTATTGATATACCGTTTTTTCAAGTTACTGTAATAACTGGGTTTATTGAGACCTATTGCTGAACTGGAGTCTTGACGCCCCTTTGGAGGTCGATTAGGTCGCGCCCAACCTTTCCTCGAAGGTCCGCCACCGCGCGGGCCTTTCGTTCTTTTGCCGAGGTCGAAATGAAAACCACCAAGTTCCTGAAGACGGCGGAGGTCGAGAAGACCTGGATCGTCGTCGATGCGGAGGATGCCGTCGTTGGCCGCCTCGCCACCTTCGTCGCCACGCGTCTGCGCGGCAAGCACCGTCCCGACTACACGCCCCACATCGATTGCGGCGACAATGTCATCATCATCAACGCCGACAAGGTCCGTTTCACGGGCAACAAGCTGACGGACAAGAAATACTACCGTCACACCGGTCACCCGGGCGGCCTCAAGGAAACCACGCCGGAGAAGGTCCTCAACGGCCGTTTCCCCGACCGCGTCATGCGCAAGGCCGTGCAGCGCATGCTGCCAAAAGAATCGCCGCTGGCCCGCCAGCAGCTCTCCAACCTGCGTGTCTATGCCGGGGCCGAGCACCCGCACGAGGCGCAAAACCCCGTCACGGTGGACTGGAAGTCCGCCAACCGCAAGAACGTCAAGGGAGCCTAAGTCCATGACCGAGCAGGAAACAGTCGTCGCCACGAGCCTCGAAGACCTCAAGGCCGCCATGGAAGACCAGGGCGCCGAAGCGGCCGAACAGGCCCCGCTTCCCGATCCCAAGATCGACGAGCATGGCCGCTCCTACGCCACCGGCAAGCGCAAGAACTCCATCGCCCGCGTGTGGATCAAGCCGGGCTCCGGCAAGATCACCGTGAACGGCAAGGACCAGGAGCAGTATTTCGCCCGTCCCGTGCTGCGCCTCGTGATCGCGCAGGCCTTCCAGGTGGCCGACCGTGTCGACTCCTACGACGTCGTCGCGACCGTCAAGGGTGGCGGTCTCTCCGGCCAGGCCGGTGCGGTGCGCCACGGCATCACCAAGGCCCTGACCTATTACGAGCCGGCCCTGCGCCGTCCGCTGAAGGCCGCCGGCTTCATCACGCGCGACTCCCGCGTCGTGGAACGCAAGAAGTATGGCCGCGCCAAGGCCCGCAAGAGCTTCCAGTTCTCCAAACGCTAGTTCTGGAGCGTTAAGCGAATACAGACCCTTAGGGTCTATTGTTCAGGCGCTTCGGGAAACCGGAGCGCCTTTTCTTTTGGGAGGTGGCAATGAAGAAGGCGGCGATATTCGGGGCGAGCGGCTATACGGGCGCGGAGGCCGTCCGGCTGCTACTGAGCCATCCGAACGTGCAGATCGCCGCGCTCAGCGCCAACCGCCGGGCCGACGAGGCTTACGGCGATGTGTTCGCCAATTTCGCGCCGCATGAGTTGCCGGAGACGCGGGCGATCGAAGACATCGACCTCGGCGATATCGACGTCGTTTTCTCGTGCCTGCCGCATTCCACCGGGCAGGGCGCGATCGCCAAGGCTCTTGAGAAGGTCGAGACCGTCATCGATGTCTCGGCCGACTTCCGCCTGTCCGATCCATCTCTTTTCGAAACGGTCTACGGCACACCGCACACGCAGCCCGATCTTCTGCGTGACCGTGTCTACGGACTGACCGAGTTCGCGCGCGACGCTTTGCCAGACGCACGGCTCGTCGCCTGTCCCGGCTGCTTTCCCACCTGTGCGCTGCTTGCTCTGCTTCCGGGTGTGGAAGCCGGACTGATCCTAGATCTCACGATCATCATAGACGCCAAGACAGGCGTGACGGGCGCGGGGCGTAAGGCGACGGTCGGCCTCCACTATTCGGAAGTGTCCGACGGAGCGCACGCCTACGGTGTCGGCAATCACCGCCACGCCCCTGAAATGGATCAGCAGCTGTCTCTCTCAGGCCATTCCAGGCCTGTCACTTTCACGCCGCATCTCGTGCCTATGAACCGGGGCATGCTCGCGACCTGCTATGTCGAGCTTCGGGAGGGCGTTACCGTGAACGTCCTGCGCCGAGCCTATGCTGAACGCTATGCGCAGGATCCTTTCGTCCATGTGCTGCCGGAAGGCGAGACCCCCCAGACGCGCCATGTCCGGGGGTCCAACGAAGCGCGAATCGCCGTCTGCGCGGACCGCGTGCCCGGACGCGCCATCATCGTCAGCGTCATCGACAACCTCACAAAGGGATCC
>JBARXH010000328.1:0-9669 GCA_049647245.1 Litorimonas sp. | reverse complement strand
GATGTCCTCGACCATCTTCTTAGCGTCGCTCAGCAGCATCATCGTATTGTCCTCGTAGAACAGGTCGTTGTCGATCCCGGCATAGCCCGGCGACAGGGAGCGTTTCACGAACAGAACGGTCGAAGCCTTGTCCACGTCGAGGATCGGCATGCCCGCGATCGGGCTGCTCGGATCGGTCTTGGCGGCCGGGTTTGTGACGTCGTTGGCGCCGATGACGAAGGCGACGTCGGCATTGCTGAACTCCGAGTTGATGTCTTCCAGCTCGAAGACCTCATCATAGGGCACGTTGGCCTCGGCCAGCAGCACGTTCATGTGACCCGGCATCCGGCCCGCGACGGGGTGGATGGCGTAGGCGACGTCCACGCCTGCGGCCTTGAGCGTGTCGGCCATTTCGCGCGTGGCGTGCTGCGCCTGAGCGACCGCAAGGCCGTAGCCCGGCACGATGATGACCTTGGAGGCATTCTTCATGATGAAGGCCGCGTCCTCGGCCGATCCGCGCTTGACGGGCCGCTGTTCCCTGTCGCCTTGGGCAGCGGCCGCGTCCCCGCCAAAACCCCCGAGAATGACCGAGACGAAGCTGCGGTTCATGCCCTTGCACATGATGTAGGAGAGGATCGCGCCCGACGAGCCGACCAGCGCGCCGACAATGATCAGCGCCAGATTGCCGAGCGTGAAGCCCAGCGCCGCAGCCGCCCAGCCGGAATAGCTGTTCAGCATGGACACCACGACCGGCATGTCCGCCCCGCCGATGGGGATGATGAGGGTAAAGCCAAGCACCAGCGTCACACCGATAAGCGCCCACATCATCCAGGGGTCCGCCCCGCCCGTCAATATCATCAGGACGACCAGCGCTAAAAAGGCCACACCCAGCGCGATGTTGAGCAGATGGCGCGCGGGAAGCAGAATCGGCGCGCCGCCCATGTTACCATTGAGCTTGGCAAACGCGATGAGCGAGCCCGAGAATGTGATCGCCCCGATGCCCGCGCCGAGCGCGAGCTCGACGAGGGAGCCCGGTTTGATTTTGGGAATGTATCCGTCTGGAAGAGAGTAATTGATCCGGGCGTCAGTGGCAGCATCAATGCCCATGAATTCAAGCAAGTGAGCGGTATCGTTGATCCCAAAACTAGTCGGGCTAAAGAACGCCGCCAACGCAACCAGCACGGCCGCCAGACCGACAAGCGAATGGAACGCCGCGACCAGTTGCGGCATGTCCGTCATCGGGATCTTGCGCGCGATGATCGCCCCGATCACCCCGCCGACGGCGAGCCCGCCACCCGCTAGCAACAGCCCCTGCCCGCCCAGACCGGCCACAAGCACCGTCGTGCCAATGGCGATAGCAATGCCGACCATGCCGTAGAGATTGCCCCGCCGCGACGTCTCCGGCGAGCTGAGACCTCTCAGGGCGAGGATGAAGAGAACGGCCGAGACCGTGTAGAGGACGGCGGCGACGTCCGCGGAGAGCTGAGGCACGGCTTAGCGCTCCTTCTTCTTGTACATGGCCAGCATCCGCTGGGTCACGAGGAAGCCGCCGAAGATGTTCACGGCGCAGAGCGCCACGGCGAGGACACCGGCCCATGTGCTGATGCTGGAGCCGCCCTGCGTGCCCGCCGCGACCGCAATGAGCGCGCCCACGATGATGACCGAGGAGATGGCGTTGGTCACGGCCATGAGCGGCGTGTGCAGCGCGGGCGTGACCGACCAGACGACATAGTAGCCGACGAATATCGCCAGCACGAAGATGGCCAGTTGGAAGACAAGCGGGCTGACGGCCGCGCCGCTGGCCATGATAAGTGATATTGCCATAATCCCTGTCCCCGGCATTTATTGCCGGGGCCTTTCGAAATCTTGTCCCACGCCGAGTGAGGCCCCGGCAATAAATGCCGGGGACGTCACTTTGACAACAGCCGCTCGTTCACGACCGCGCCGTCGCGCGTCAGGGCCGCGCCCTTGATGACCTCGTCGTCCCAGTCCGGGGCGAAGCGACCGTCGTCTGCGGTAAGCAGCGGCAGGAGGGCCTTGAGGTTGCGCGCGAACATGTTGGACGCATCCGACGCCATGCGCGACGGCCAGTTGAGATAGCCGACAATGTGAACCCCGTTCCTGGTCGTCACGATTTCGCCGGGCTTGGAGCCTTCCACGTTGCCGCCGCGTTCCACGGCGAGATCGACGAGAACGGAACCCGGCTTCATCGTGTCGAGCATGGAATTCGGTACCAGCACGGGCGCCTCGCGGCCCGGGATGAGCGCGGTCGTGACGACGATGTCCTGCTTGGCGATGTGGCTGGCGACGAGTTCGGCCTGCTGGCGCTGATAGTCCTCGCTCATCTGCTTGGCATAGCCGCCGGACGTTTCGGCCTCGCGGAATTCGTCGTTCTCGACGGCGATGAATTTCGCGCCCAGGCTGGCCACCTGTTCCTTGGTGGCGGGGCGGACATCCGTGGCCGTGGTGACGGCGCCGAGGCGGCGCGCCGTGGCGATGGCCTGCAGTCCCGCCACGCCCACGCCCATTATGAACAGCTTGGCGGGGGCGATGGTGCCGGCGGCCGTCATCATCATCGGCAGGGCGCGGCCATATAGGCCCGCCCCTTCCACGACGGCGCGGTAGCCCGACAGGTTGGACTGGCTGGACAGCACGTCCATGCTCTGCGCGCGGCTAATGCGCGGAATCCACTCGAGGGCGATCGCCGTCACGCCCGCCTTTGCGGCGGCGTCGACATATTTCGGATTGTCCGTCGGCGACAGAAGACCGGTGATGGCCGCGCCGCGCGGCATCGCGCCGAGCAGCTTCGCCGTTCCGCCCGTGACGGACAGGACGAGATCGGCGGATTTCACGGCGGCCGTGTTCGACGCGGCAAGGCTCGCCCCGGCGTCGGAATAGGCGGCATCGCGGAAGTCGGCGGCCTTGCCCGCACCCTTGACGACCGTCACGGCGTGTCCGTCGCCCACATAGGACCGGACCGTGTCCGGCGTGGCCGCCACCCGGGCTTCCGGCCCGGCCGCATCCTTGAGAACAGCGATCTTCAACGTGGGTCCCCCTTGCCGCACTGGCGAGTCGGGGACAGGTCTAGACGAAGATTTGCACCGCGCGCAAACGAAAGAGCCGGTCCGCGCAAGATTATTCCACGCGAACCGGCTTGAGGAAAGATTTTGCCGCGCGACCCGGAGGGACCGCCCAAACTTGAAGATCCAGAGACCAGAAAATCAGGATCAGAAGATCAGGGTCAGGATCCCAATGATCACGGCGAGCAGGACCGCGACACCCACGAGTACGGCATACCAGCGCGCTTCGAACTTCATGACCATGCCGATGATGACGCCCAGCACCACAGTCGCGATGAGCGAGGTGAGCCAGCCGAGGCCGACGCCGAAGATCAGGATCGGGAGCATGAGGGAAACGATGATCGCAGCGCCGCCATAGACCGACATGGACATGAAACCGGAAAAGGTCTCCTCGTGACCGTCGATCTCCATGTCTCCGCGTTCGTAATTCGTGTCGGCCATGTTTGCGAGCCTCCCAAGGGTTCGGACATCCGGCTGATGCGGCGTCCCTATCGTCTGTATTCGTGCGGCGGTTATCAAAGCGGTGCGCCCTGTTCAACTGCTTCCGGTCAACCGCTTCCAGACGGCCGCACCTGCAATCCGTGGTCTGACGGGATGCGCGCGCCGCCGGCTTGCGTAAACCGGACTTCACGGTCCCTTTACCCTGTTTGCGCACCGGCCCTTCATCCCTTTTTGGCACAGCGTTCCCAACACGAAACACCGCGCCCTTCCCCCATCTGACGGGCCGCGATCCAACCGACCGGGAGTCCCATGTCCAAGACAGTCCTCATCGTCGACGATGACCCGACACAGCGCCGCCTGCTCCAGGCCGTGGTCGAGAAAAGCGGCTTCTCCGTCCTTCAGGCCGGAGACGGCGATACGGCCATCGCCATGGCGACGGGACCGGACGCTGCGAAGACCGATGTTGTGCTGCTCGACCTGATCATGCCCGGCCGCGACGGCATGGACGTGCTGACGGAGCTGGCGCGCCAGCGTCCGGAAATGCCGGTCATCGTCCTGACGGCCAAGGGCTCCATCGAGGCGGTGGTCAACGCCATGAAAACCGGCGCGCGCGACTTCGTGGTCAAGCCCGCCGCCCCGGAACGCATCATCGTCTCCATCCGCAACGCGCTGGAGATGAAGACCCTGTCGCGCGAGGTGACCCGGTTGAAGAAGACCTCGCAAGGCGGGCTGACCTTTGATGACCTGATCGGCTCGAGCGCCGTCATGCGGCCCGTCGTGGCGATGGGCGAACGCGGGGCCAAGGCCTCCATCCCCATCCTGATCACGGGCGAGTCCGGTGTCGGCAAGGAAGTCATCGCCCGCGCCATCCAGGGCGCGAGCGACCGCGCCGACAAACCGTTCATCAGCGTCAACTGCGGCGCGATCCCGGAGACGCTGGTCGAGTCCATCCTGTTCGGTCACGAGAAGGGTTCCTTCACCGGCGCGAACACCAAGCATCTGGGCAAGTTCCAGGAAGCCCATACGGGCACGCTCTTCCTCGACGAGGTCGGCGAGCTGCCGCTGGACATGCAGGTCAAGCTGCTACGGGTCCTGCAGGAAGGCGAAGTCGATCCGATCGGCTCCAAGCGGCCCGTTCCGGTCGATGTGCGCATCGTGTCGGCGACCAATCGCGACTTGGCGGAATGCGTCGCGGACGGGAGCTTCCGCGAGGACCTGTTCTACCGGCTGAACGTGTTCCCCATCGCGGTGCCGCCCCTGCGGGACCGCCGCGAGGACATTCCCGCACTGGTCGAGCATTTCGTCTCGCGCATCAACGCGCAGGAAAAGATGAGCGTCGACGGCGCGACGTCCGAAGCGGTCAACCTGCTCTGCCAGCAGGAATGGAAGGGCAATGTGCGCCAGCTGGAGAACACCATCTTCCGCGCCATGATCCTGTCGGACGGCAACAAGCTGCGCCCCCAGGACTTCCCGCAGATGTCCGGAGGGCTGCCCTACCTCGTGGATACGGAGGACCGCACCGCCCTCGACGCGCTGGTCCCGGCGAACGAGAGCGAGGATACGGGCGCCGTGTCCGTGCTGGACCGCGAAGGGCACCTTCGCACGCTGGAGGACATCGAACGCGACCTGATCGCCTTCGCCATAGAGACCTATCAGGGTCACATGTCGGAAGTCGCCCGGCGTCTCGGCATCGGCCGCTCCACGCTCTACCGAAAAGTCCGGGAGCACGAGCTGAACCTCGAGCAGACGCGCTCCGCCTAACCAAATCCTTACGGTTGCGAGATAGACCCTCGCCCGAACGCTTGGGGTTGATGACATGAAACGCTTGAAGACCAGCCTTCTGGCCTGCGCCGCCCTGGGCGCGCTGGGCCTGCCGGTTGTCGCCAGCCAGGGCTACGGCCCCGGCCTGCGCGGCATGTTCCAGTCCTCGGGCGCCAGCCACGGAACCTACCTGCCCGCGCAAAGCTGGCAGCAACAGAGGCTCTACGTCCAGACCCAAGGCCATCCGTACGCTGCCGCGCGGGCCGGAACCTATGGCGCGCCCCAGGCCTACACGCCCGCGCCCGTGCGCGTGGCGGAGGCCGGGTTCGGGCTGCGCGGTCTCAGCGACCCCTATGCCGTGACCTACTCGCCGTCGGCTGCCCGCGCCTTCCACCGCGACCGCAACGTCAATGTGGGCGGCGTGAACATCCGTACCTCGGTCCAGAACAGCCGCGACATGCTCGATTGGCAGGAGAACACGACGGGCCGCACGCTGACGCTGCTGGCCAACCGCGCCAACGGCGTGCTGAAGCCCAATTCGCTCTATCTCGGCGGGGCGCTGCAGGGTGCGTTCATGTACCAGAAGACCGAAGTGGACGGGCAGTTCCCGCTGCTGTCGCGCTTCCCCTTCTTCAGCAACCGCACGGACGACGAAGCGGGTGTCTTCGCCATCAACAATGCCGCGCTGACCTTTACTTCGACCTTCGGGGAGTGGACGACCCTGTTCCTTCAACCGGAATATAGCGAGACCGAATATCCGGGCGAGCAGGACGAGTTCCAGCTGCGCAAGGCTTTCGTCGTCTTCGGCAATCTGGAGCGCTCGCCCTTCTACGCCGCCTTCGGCCGCAAGACGATCGATTTCGGCAATTTCGACAGCTACAACGCGTTCACCAACAATGAGGGCCATCACTATTTCTGGGCCGTGTCCGACCAGCCGGTGGGCGAGCTGGGCTTCTATGCCAACGGCTTCAAGCTGACAGCCTCGGCCTTCTCCGGCGGCCGCCAGCTCCGCGTCGCCCTGGCGGACGAGGAGAACAACATCGCCAACTACGCGGTATCGGCGGAAAAGGAATTCCTGCTTCCGAACCGAAGCGCCTTCACGCTCGGCGGGGGCTATCTCCACGACACGATCTACCGCGACAACTGGACCGCGCACACGTTCGCAGGACGGTCCAACGGCACGCCGCCGACCAACTTCATCCGCTACCGCAACAGCCTGGTGAACGGCTTCGCGGAATATAACAGCCCGTTCCTCGACGCGATGGTGGAATACACGACCACGCTGGAGCCCTGGGCCGCCGCCATCCCGCAATCGATCGACGGGACGCCCTTCCCGCAATTCCTGATCGACCCGCTCGGCTCCACCACGGATCTGAGCAATATCGACTTCGACGAAAAACTGTCGGTCCTGATCGCGCAGGTCCGGGTCAAGCCAATCATCAATGGCCGCCGCGTCGCCTTCGCGGCGTCGGGGTCCTGGGGCAACATCAGCGACGATACGGGCAATGTAAACGCGCGCGGCGAACCGACGAGTTTCGAGGACAACCAGCAGCATGCGGTCAGCGTGGAGTATCCGGTCAACGACTTCCTCGATGTCGGTGCCGAATATGTCTACAATAAAGGCTTCATCCCCTTCGTCGCGCCGCAGCAGGTCTCCAACGACCAGACGGAAGCGCACGCCATCAATGTCGGCTTCAAGGTGCGGTTCTAGGGGAGACGTCCGGACAGGACGGGACGTTCGGCCGGGCATCGGGTCCGCGGCGCAGGGGCGTTGCGCCCGGGGCGGGGTGGCACGGGGCGGAAGGCTTCGGGGCCACGGGTTGGCGTGGCCGTGTGTTGGTGTGGATGGAAGGGCGTGAGCGCCCGTAAACCTTCCGCTGTCCCGGATGGATCGGGCCTTTCGAGCCGTCTCTGTTTCCGGGTTCCCCCTCTTCGTTCAGGCGTCGCGAACGCCCGTGCCGTGAGCGGGAATGGTCCCAGACTGCCACAGGGTGCGACAGGGCGGACCGGATTGCCTGCTTTTCAAACAAGCCATTGATCCAGAACGATTCTTGAAGTCGGTTCGCGAGGATTGGTTCTCGGTTCTTCCCTCGTATGCCTGCCCATTCGCACTTTCATCGGCTGGCAGGCGCGGGGCCGGAGCCGCGCGGGCATGGCTGCGTCCTATAGGAATTATTTGTTGTTTTTCGATAAGGACTGTGCTTCCTTCCGGTCGAATCTGGAGGGTATGCCATGTTGGAAATCAAGAACCTCACCAAGAGCTTTGGTGACCTGAAAGCGCTCGACGACGTCTCGCTGACGCTCGGCCCCGGCCTGTTCGGTCTTCTGGGTCCGAACGGCGCGGGCAAGTCCACGCTGATGCGCACGCTGGCGACGTTGCAGGTGCCCACCAGCGGCGCGGTCCACTTCAACGGCCGCGACATCACCGAAGACCCGGATGCCGTGCGCTCCGTGCTGGGCTACCTGCCGCAGGATTTCGGTGTCTACCCGCGCATGAGCGCGCTGCAGCTGCTCGATCACATCGCGATCCTCAAGGGCATCAACGACAAGTCCGAGCGCAAGGCGCAGGTCGAGGACCTGTTGAAGATGGTCAATCTCTGGACCCACCGCACCGCGTCCGTCTCCACCTATTCCGGCGGGATGCGCCAGCGCTTCGGCGTGGCACAGGCGCTGCTCGGCAATCCCCAGCTCATCATCGTGGACGAGCCGACAGCCGGTCTCGACCCGCTGGAACGCCAGCGCTTCCTCGACATCCTGTCGCGGGCGGGCGACGAGAAGATCATCATCCTGTCCACCCACATCATCGAGGATGTGCGCGATCTCTGCACCGACATGGGGGTGCTGGGCGGCGGGCGTCTGATCGTGCGCGGCGCGCCGGAAGACCTGGTCAGCGAAATCGACGGCATGGTCTGGACGCAGCGCGTGGACGACGACGCCGCGGTCGACTCCATGAAGAAAACGATGCCGGTCCTGTCCACCCGCCGCCTCCGGGGCAGCACGGTCGTGTCCGTCCTGTCCGACGGCTCTCCGGGCGAGGGCTGGACGCCGCGCGAAACGCTGCTCGAGGACGCCTATTTCGCCCATCTGAACGGCATCATGAGCGGAGGTATGCGTCGTGCTGCCTAAGCTTCTCGGATTCGAATTCAAACTCCACACGCGCCAGATCGGCTTCTGGATCGCGTTCCTCGTCATGCTGGGCGCGGGCATCCTGTTCAACTCCAGCGAAAACTTCTCCATCGGCGTCGCCGGCGGCGAACGGGTCAAGGTCAACGGGGCCATCCCCATCGCGCTGACCATGTCGGCGCTCAGCCTGCTGTCCATCTTCTTCGCGGCCGTCTTCGTCGTGACCGGGGTCATGCGCGACGACACGCACAAGGCTGTCGAGGTCGTCCACGCCACGCCGGTCAAGACATCGGACATGATCCTGTCGCGCATGCTGGGGGTCTGGTTCGCGACCGTGCTCAGCCTGTCGGGCCTCGCCATCGGGACGGCCATCAGCCCGTTCATGCCGTGGATCGACGCGGAAACATTCCAGGGCTACAACCTGCTTCACTACGTCCAGCCCTTCTTCCTGTTCGTGGTCGTGAATGCGCTGGTCGTGTCGGGGATCTACACGGCCATTGCCGTCACCACCCGCAACCGCACGATCGTCTATGTCAGCGCGGTCGGGCTGTTCGTCATCTATCTGCTCGCCAGCGTCGTGGCCGGCGAGAACCCGGACGACTGGGTCGCGGCGCTCGTCGATCCGTTCGGCGCGACGTCGCTCGCTGTGGAAACCCAGTTCTGGCCCGCCGCGGAACAGAACGACGTCATGGCGCCGATCATGGGCTGGGTCGGGTTGAACCGTCTCTTCTACAGCGTCCTCGGCCTCGGACTGTTCGGCCTCGCCTTCCTTCTTTCGACGCGCGGAATCGTCAACCGGGGCCGCAAGGGCGCGGACGTGCAGGAAAGCTTCACGGCGCCGACCCGCGTCGCGCCGGTGACGCCTGCGCTCGGCACGGGGTTCACACTCTCCGCCTTCTGGTCGAGGCTCAAACTGGAATATCTGACGACCGTCCGCAGTACGGCCTTCATCATTCTTGTCGGCGTCGCGCTCGCCCTCTTCGTCATCACGCTCCTGGTCACGACACTGATGGGCGCGAGCACCACCATGCCGACGTCCAACTTCATGACGCAGCTCGCCCTGAACTCGCTCGTCATCCCCATGCTGATCATCATGGTCTTCTTCGGATCCGACATCATGTGGCGGGACCGGACGGCCAACATACACGGCATCCTCGATGCGACACCCGTCCGCGACGTCTCCCTGCTATTCGCGAAATGGGGCGCCATGGCGCTGCTTCTGCTGACTCTGGTGCTTGGCCTGCTCGTCGCCGGCATGATCGCGCAGTTGATCTTCGGTTGGAAC
>JBARXH010000327.1:0-13470 GCA_049647245.1 Litorimonas sp. | reverse complement strand
AGCAGGCAGGGCGCGAATACGGGCTGGACGCGCGGCAGAGCCAGGACGCGGTGCAGGCGCTGCTGCCGGCGATCCAGGCGGGCCTGCGCCGCAATGCGCAGTCGCCGCAGGGACTCGCCGGATTGCTCGGGGCGCTCGACAAGGGCGGGCACGATCAATATCTCGACGCGCCGCAACGGCTCAGCGCGAACCGGGCGACGGACGGCAATGCGATCCTGGGTCATCTTTTCGGCTCGAAGGACGTCAGCCGCGAAGTCGCCAGCCGCGCGTCGGCGCAGACGGGTCTCGGGTCCGACGTGCTGAAGAAGATGCTGCCGATGGTCGCCATGATGGCGATGGGCAGCCTGTCCAAGCAGACACGCGGACAGGGTGGCGGTCTTGGTGGTGGCTTGGGCGGAGGTCTGGGCGGCGCACTGGCCGGCGCGGCGATGCAGCAGCTCGCGGGCGGCGGACTTCAGGGCGCGCCGGCGCAGGGGCTGGGCGGCATTCTCGGCGGACTGCTCGGCGGTGGGGCGCAACAGCAACAGGCGCATAGTACGGGCATGGGCCTGCTGGGCGGACTGCTGGACGCGGACGGCGACGGCAACGCCATGGACGACGTACTCGGCATGCTGATGAACCGGCGCTAGGCGGGCGTCATCGCGAATGGAAGGCCCGCCCTCGAGGCGGGCTTTTTCATGGGAGATGTCAGCTGCGGCGGTACTCGCGCGTGGCCCGTTCCATCTTGGCCTCGCCGCGCTCCATGCGCTCGCGGGCGCGCTCGACACGGCGCTGCGCGTTGGAGACCTTTTCGCGGGCATCCTCCGCGCGGTCGCGGGCGGTCTTCAAATCCTTGCGCGCGTCCGACTGCGCCTTGACGAGAGCCTGCGTGCGCTCCGGGTCGGGAGAGATCGTTTGCAGATCATCGGCCGTGCGCGCGGCGAGCAGGCGGTCAGCCTGCACGGCTTCTTGCGCGTCCTTCAGGTCCCGCTCGGCCCGGGTCACGCGCTTGCGGGCGTCTTCGAGATCGGAGCTTGCCTTCTTGAGGCGTCTCTCCGCCTTCTTCAGGTCGTCCCGCCCATCCTCGAGCATGGCCTTGCCGTCCTTCCAGTCCTCGGCGAGTTCCACGATCTCCTCGCCCGCTTCGGCGTCCTTGGAGAATGGCGAGTCGGGCGTGGAGGCACAGGCGGACAGCACAAGCGCAAAAGCCGCGCCGGCCCAGAAACGGTGAATGGTCATGTCGGTGGCTCCTTGTCGTCCGGACGCATGCCGGATTCTTGGAGCCTACAATGCGCGAACCCGAAAATGGGTCCGCGCATCCGGCCAAGGCTTATTCGGCCGCGGCTTCCGCCGCCATGTTGGCATCTTCGACCTGCTTCTCCCAGGTCCGGGTGAAGAGACCGACGAGGAACACGACCGCGCCGACCCCGATCGCGAAGGTGGCGATCATCCTGAACAGGTCCGGCATCTGCTCGACATTTTCCGGATCGAAGCCGCCCGCGAGAAGCCCGGCAATGATGCTGCCCATGGAGTAGGTCAGCACGAACAGGCCCATCATCTGGCCGAGGAAACGCGGCGGCGAGAGCTTGCTGACGGCGGACAGCGCGATGGGGCTGAGCGTGAGTTCGCCCACCGTGTGCAAGAAATAGGTCAGGATCAGCCAGAACAGCGCGACCTTGCCCTGCGACGCAGCCTCGGCCGCGAAGATCATGACCACGAATCCCAGACCCATGATGATCAGGCCCGCGCCCATCTTCAGGCCGTAGCCCGGCGTCATCATGCGTTTGCCCAGCCAGACCCAGAAGGCCGCGAAGAAGGGCGTCAGCAGGATGATGAAGGTCGGGTTCACGTTCTGCAGCCAGCCCGTCGGGATCACGAAATCGCCGATCGTGCGGTCGGTGAAGTCCTGTCCGAACAGGTTCAGGGATGAGCCCGCCTGTTCGAAGCCGGACCAAAACATGGTCGAGGCGATGCAGATCAGGAGGAAAGCCCACATGCCCTTCTTCTCGACCGCGTTCAGCTTTCCGAACAGGTAGACCCAGCCGAAATAGGCGATGAAGATGCCCACGAACGTAACCGCGACGAGCTTGGACGCGGCAATCGGATCGAAGCTGAACAGGCCCGAGAGCATGAGCGCGATGACGGCCGCCAGCCCCACGAGGAACAGCGCGATCACGGTCCAGCTTCTTTTCTGGGCCGAAGGCGACATGGGGGACAAGGGCTTGTCCCCGACGCCCTTCAACTGATGGCGTTTGAACCAGAACACGACCAGACCGAGCGCCATGCCCACGGCGGACGCCGCGAAGGCCGAGTGCGCCCCGTGCCATTCGTACAGCGCGCCGCAGACGAGGTAGCCGATGAACGAGCCGATATTTATGAACATGTAGTAGAGCGCGTAGCCACTGTCGCGGCGCGGATCGTCGGCCCTGTAGAGCTGCCCGACGATGGCCGAGATATTCGGCTTGAGCAGACCCGTGCCCAGCACGACGAAGACGAGCCCGAGGAAGAAGGTCTGCACGCTCGGAATAGCCAGGATGATGTGGCCGCACATGATGATGATGCCGCCATACCAGATGGCCTTCTGGCTGCCGATCAGACGGTCCGCGATCCACCCCCCCGGCAGGCCCATGAAATAGACCGAAGCCGTGTAGAGGCCGTAAATCGCCACCGCCGTGGCCGTCGCGATCTCCAGTCCACCCTCAGCGATCGCCGCCGTCATGAACAGCACGAGGATGACCCGCATGCCGTAATAGCTCATGCGTTCCCACATCTCGGTGACGGAGACGGGGAACAGCCCCATGGGGTGGCCGAAGATGGTTTTCTCGGCGGTCGCGCCGACGGGTATCGCGCCCGGAATTACCCCGGCGGCTTCGTTGATGTCAGTCATGGTTCCCCTCGATCATCCCGGCATTCCCCATGCCGTCGTCTTCCCGGCCCTGCCACACGGGCCTACCCCGTGCAACGCCGGGCACTGTTTATGTGAGCATCCCGAACACGGCCCGCGCGCCGTCCGCGTCCAGTGCGATCTGGTCCCTGAGCTGCTCGAAACTGTCGAACTTGCGCTCGTCGCGGATGAAGCTGCGGAAGCGCACGGTCAGCCTCTGTCCGTAGATGTCGCGGTCGAAGTCGAAGATGTGGACCTCCAGCCGCGCCTCCTGCCCGTCTACCGTGGGCCGCGTCCCCGTATTGGCCACGCCGGGCCGCCAGTCGTCCTCGCCCGCAATGCGCGCTTCCACGGCGTAGACGCCGAATTTCGGGCGGACGAGATCGCCAAAGTCGAGATTGGCCGTGGGAAAGCCGATGGTGCGGCCGCGCTTCTGGCCTTCCGCCACGACGCCGTCCACCATCCACGGACGCGACAACATGTGCTGGGCGTGGATGACGTCGCCGTTTTCCAGCGCCTTGCGGATCTCGGTGGAGCCGTACTTGCCGTACATCTTGTGGAGTCCCACGGGCGACACGGCCGTCACGCCGATACCGCGCGCCGCGCACAGCCGTTTCAGGCTGTCCACGTCGCCGCACCGGTTCTTGCCGAAACCGTAATCCTCGCCCACGACGACGTGTCGGATACCCAGCCCCCGGTGCAGCACCGTTTCGACGAAAGCCTCGTCGTCCATGTCGCGCAGCGCCTCGTCGAACGGCAGCTCGAACAGAACGTCCACGCCCAGATCGCCCAGGATCCCCTCGCGCAGGCCCGCACCCATCAGGCGGAAGGGCGGATCGTCGGGCCGGAAGAAACGGCGCGGATGCGGGCGGAACAGACCGATGCCGACAGGCGCCGCCGCCTCGTCCGCGATCTCGCGCACCTGCGCGATCACGGCCTGATGGCCCTTGTGCAGCCCGTCGAAATTGCCGAGCGCGATGACCGCGCCTCGGGCTTCGGATGGGAGGTCGTGATAGCGGTTGAAGGTTCTCATGTCAGATGTCTTCAACCTTTATCATGCCCAGTTCCCGTGCCCTGTCGTTGTTGATTGCTATTGAGCGGGCTTTTGCTGCCGCTCACTGCGCCGTTCGGCGCAGGTAACCGCAGAACTCCGTGCTCGCTGCGCCTGCGCGCGCCGCCCTGCGGCCAGTGGGGGAGGTCGTAACTAGCCCTGACGTTTTTTGACGAACACTCCCGCATCCCCGCGGCAGATCTTCTGGCCGGCCGCTTCGCAGTGGACCTTCATCTTCACGCGGCCGGTGCGGTCGTTGATCTCGTCCACCACGGCGATGGCCGTGATCTCGTCGCCGATCAGGGCGGGCTTGCGGAAACGCAGGTTCAACTCCACGAACACGCCGCCCGGTCCGGGAAGCTGGTTGCCCAGCACGGCGGAGATGAAGCTGGCCGACAGGGCGCCGTGCGCGATCCGGCCGTCGAAGCCCTGCGCGCGCGCGGCCGCGTCGTCCATGTGGATGGGATTATGGTCGCCGGTGATGTCGGCGAAGGTGTCGATCATCTCCGCCGTGATGGTCGCGGTGGTCTGCGCGCTCATTCCGACCTCGAGATCTTCGAGATAGTGCTTGATGGTGTCCGTCATGGCGGGAGGCTATACAAAGCGGCTCGGCGCTTACCAAGCCCAATATCACCCTGCCAGTCGTCACCAGGCCGGTTTTCACCAGGCCAGTTCAGGCAGCTGGTAGCGCGCCGCGATGCCGTGGCGTTCGCACAGGGTGCGGAACTCCTCCGCCGTCGCGCCGTAGAGGCCGTCCTGGATGAACAGGCAGTCGATCCCCTCGCGCTGCGCGCCCAGAACGTCGGTGAACAGGTTGTCCCCGATCATGAGGATGCGTGACGGCCGGTAGCCCAGCGTCTCCTCCAGCCATGCCCGGCCCAGCTGGTAGATGGGCGGGTGCGGCTTGCCGCCATAGACGGCCGTGCCGCCCATGCGTTCGTAAGCCTGCGCGATGGCGCCCGCGCACATCACCTCACGCCCGTCCACCTTCACCTTCACGTCCGGATTGGTGCAGACCATCTCCAGCTCCCGGTCCAGCAGGTCGCCCAGCAGGTCCTCGTAATCCTCCACGCTGTCGCCATAGTCGTAGGGCCGCGTGCAGACCACGAAGTCGGCCGCGTCCATGTCCGCGAAGTTCATCGGCACCTGATCGAACAGGCCGAATCCCTCGTCGCCCTCCTCGTCCACCTCCCCAATCAGGAAGGCCGGGCCGGGCGAGCGGCGGGCCAGTTCGTTCACGATCGCGTCCCCGCTGGTGACGATGGCGTCGAAGAAACCGTCCGGCATTTCCAGATGAGCGAAGCTTTCCGGCACGAGCGCGCTCGGCCGGGACGTGTTGGACATCAGCACCACGGGCCCCACCTCGTCACGGTAGCGCTCCAGCGCCCCGCAGGCGGCGAAGTTCGGGCGGCGGCCATTGTGAACCACGCCCCAGATGTCGCAGAAGACCGCGTCGTACTCGATGGCGACATCGGCCAGGCCGGACAGGCGCTGAAAGGATTTCGGGGCTTGCGGCTGGGAAGTCATGAGCGGGCTTTAACGGCTGGCGCGACGGTGTCCATGGAAGGGGGCGTTCAAACAGGCCCGAGCCGCGAAGGATGGAAGGACGGTATACCGTTCCACTCTGGGCGAAAGGTCCGTGGTGACGGCCATGACCCGCTCAGGGCACCGCCGGCAGGACCCGGTCGCGCCTCCTTCGGGTCGCGCACGCACCCTGTCCCCGTCTTGATCGGGGCGCAGGTTTGCGACGGACGCCGTTGTCGCCCTTGGACCCGCACGCGGGACGCAAACCTAAGGCGGCCAAGAACAAAAAAGCCGAACCTTCCGGTCCGGCTTCCTTGGGTCCCTCGAGTGTTCCCCTCGCGGGAGGTCGTCTCTATTCCAGCGCGTCCTTGACGTCGCCGATGAAGTCCTGGCCCTTGGCCTTGAGCTGGTCGCCCTTGCCTTCGGCTTCTAGGCTCTTGTCGCCCGTGGCCTTGCCGACGGCTTCCTTGACGTTGCCCTTGATGTCGTTGGCACCGGCCTTGATGTGTTCGCTTTCCATGGTCGTCTCCTTTTCGTTGCCCCTATCCAACGGAAAGACAGGCGTACGGGTTCCGAAAGGGCGGGCGGCGCGTATGAAGGGGCATGGCCCATGACGACGCTTCCGCTCCCGACCACCTGACGTCCGTTTCCGTCGATCCGCGCGAGATGGAGAGCTTCTCGCGCATGGCGCATGACTGGTGGAACCCGGACGGCATGTTCCGTCCGCTGCACGTGATGAACGGCGCGCGGATCGACCTAATCAAGCAGGCCGTGTGCGACCATTATGGCCGCGACCCGGATGCGGAGCGTCCTCTGGACGGTCTGCGGCTGCTCGATATCGGCTGCGGCGGTGGGCTGTTGTGCGAACCGATGGTGCGCCTCGGCGCGACCGTGACGGGCGTGGACGCGCTGGAGCGCAACGTGAAGACCGCCAAGACCCACGCGGAGCAGGTCGGCGTGGACGTGGACTACCGCCACGGCACGATCGAGCAGATGGTCGAGGCGGGCGAGGCCCCCTTCGACGTGGTGCTGAACATGGAGGTGATCGAGCATGTGGTGAGCCCGCGCGACTTCATCGCCGATTGCGCGGCCATGGTGAAGCCGCCGTCGGACGACCATCCGGGCGGCATCATGCTGTGTTCCACCATCAACCGGACCCTGAAGGCCTTCGCCTTCGCCATCGTCGGGGCGGAATACATTCTGCGCTGGCTGCCGCGCGGTACGCACCAGTACGACAAGCTGGTCAGGCCGACGGAATTGCGGCGCTATCTGGACGCGGCCGGGCTGGAGGTCGAGCAGGTCATCGGCATGAGCCTGAACCCGATCACGGAGACATGGCGGTTGGGCGACGACACCTCCATCAACTACGTCACGGTCGCGACGCGCTGAGCGCCGTCCACACCCCTGTGGGCAAATCGGGGGACGGTTTGGGCACACGTGGCCGGCGGTCAGATCTGTCCCACCCCGGGACCTGCCGGGAACGAAATAGTTAACGCCGCGTTAACACTTATTGTTGTTTTTTAAGGACTTGGTCGGAACTTTGACACAATGGCGTGCGTATCCATTCCGTTAACCATGACGGTTGGAGACACGCAATGCACCAGACGATGGACAGGCCTATCCCCTATCACGCTCCTGTGGACGAATTCGTCCTGTTGCGCGGCCGCGTGCTGGCGGGCCAGCGTCTTATGGACGTGCAGGCCCTGCAGGGCAGCATCGCCCGCTTCGGCCTGCTGAGCCCGATCGTCGCCGTGCGACGTGCCGGGCGGCTGGTCGTGGTGGACGGTCGCAAGCGCCTCGCCGCCATCCGACGCCTCGCCTTCGAAGGCCGCCTGCCGCGCTCGCTGGTCCGCATTCCCTACCTGCTGACGACCGACCAGGGCCGCCAGGGTCGCCTCGTGCCGCGTCTGGTCGCCAATCGCAGCCTGTTTGAGACCGTCCTCGCCCGGCACGAGCGGGGCGAGAGCGTCCCGGCCATTGCATCGGCGCTGTGCGTGACGCGCCGATGCATCCGCGACGTGCTGAGCCTCGGCCGTCTGGCCCCGTCCGTGCGCGAGGCCTTCTTCCGCGGCGTGATCGATTTCGACCAAGCCCAGGCCTTTGCCGCTCTGCCCGATCCGGACGAGCAAAACCGCCGCTTCGCCCGTCTGGGACCGTTCGCCTCCGTCCGGGCCATCCTGTCGGACGTGCAGGCGCAGCCGGTGGAGGCCCTCGCCGCCTGAGCGAAACGGGCCGCCGTCGCGGCCCTGGTGCAAATTCTTGCCGAAAATCTTCCAGCCCGCCCGGTCCCAGGCGGGTTTTTTCGTGTCTTTATAAAGGAGCTCCGCCCTCAACCGCTATCCGTTTCACCAAGTTGGAACAAAGCCGACTCCCGGACATAGTTTAGGGGAACCTGAGGGCAACGGCATTCCCCCTCGACGCTCGCAGGTTCGAACCATTCGACCGGACCGTTCGTGCCAGAGCCCCGGTCATTTTAAAGGAGACGACCGTGGCCGACATTCCCGTCGATTACAGACCCGATCGCCCCGAAGGGGACACCCTCCCCGCCTGGGCCGGTTGGCTGGGGCTTGCCGCCCTCGCCTTGCTGATCTGGATTCTGTTCTCGCTGGGAACGAGTGCCGCACCGCAGGCCGAAGCCGACACAACCGTCGCGCTTCTCCTCGACCGGACGATCACGGCGCCCGCCTGATCCATCCGCGACAGGCCCCGACGGACACTCGGCCGGCCTTGCTCCGCACCAACCAGAGAGAGAGAAGGACTACCCTATGGATTATTCCACCAAAGACTATGACACGAGCTACCAGTTCGCCGAAATCGACAACCTGCCGGAACTCGAAGCCCTCGAGGACTGGGCGCTGGAGAACCCGAGCCAGGACATCCGCAACCGTCCGCTCGTGACCGCCGAAGGCCAAACGCTGGGTCTGATCGACGACATGCTGGTCGACCGTTCGGCCGAGCGCGTCGCCGCCGTGCGTCTGGAAGACGGTCGCATTGCACCCGCGGAGAATCTCGAGATCCAGGCCGACCGCGTCGTCTACATGCCGGCCGGTGCGACGACCGCCTATGTCGCCGAAGCCAACACGGCGGACTATGACGCCGCGACGCTGACGGATTCCGACGAGACGATCCAGATCGTCGAGGAAGAAGTCGCCATCGGCAAACGCGCCGTGCTGGGTGATGCGATCCGCGTGACGTCGCGCGTCGTGACGGATGTCGTGTCCGAGGACATCGCCCTGCAACAGGAAGAAGTCTACGTGAAGACCAACCCCGTCGAGCAAGTCGTGACGACCGCCGAGGCCGATGCACTCTTCCAAGAGAAGACCATCGAAGTCGCCGAGATCAACGAAGAAGCCGTTGTCGGCAAGCGCGCCGTCGTGACGGGTGAAGTCGAAGTCGGCAAGACGGTCGAGACGGAAATCGAGACCGTGTCCGAAACCGCACGCCGCACCGTGGTGGACGTGGACACCGACATCGATGCCGAAATCGTCGCCACCGATCTGGATACGCGCAACGCCTAAGCGTTGACCGCATCCCGACAGAGGGGCCGGCCATTGCGGCCGGCCCTTTTTTTATCCCGAGGCAAGCCCTAGAGGGAAATGGGGTTGAGCTGTTCCGCGCGCCGAATCACCGCGCGGCCGAACGGCGAACGCAGGGGCGAGGAGAGACGACATGTTCGATTGGCTGAAAGGCGAGCGCAAGAGCTTGGACGACCTTCCGGAACCGACCCGGCGCCGTTCCCGATCCTCCCGGTCGCGCAGCCGGACCCCGCGTCCCGACCCGTTCGCCCCGCCCGCCAGCGGCGATCAGACCCTCGCCGAAGCGCAAGCCCTGAACGAGACGGAGCCGACCATGGAAGACACACGCAAAGCCGCCGCATCACCGGACGCGGCGATCCCCGACACTGACACAGCGAACACCGCAACGATCGTCCCACTCGTCGAGGAGCGACTAGACGTGCAGACTCGCGAGGTCGTGGGCGACACGGTCCGTGTTGACGTCCAGACCCACACGGACATTCGCGACATCGAGGAGGAGCTTCGCTCCGAGAGCGTGGATGTGCGCCGCATCCCGATCGACCAGCCCGTGACCGAGCGCCCCGCCGTGCGCCGCGAGGGCAACACGACCATCATTCCGGTCGTGCGCGAACGGCTCGTGCTGAAAAAGGAACTCGTTCTGACGGAGGAGATCCACATCACCCGCGAACGCACGTCCGAGACCGTCCAGCAGAGCGTGGAGCTGCGCCATCAGAGCGCGACCATCACCCGTTCCAAGGCCAACTGACCTCACCCCTGCGGGGCTTCAGCTCCCCGCTAGTCCCATGATTCAGAACGGTTCTCGGACAGAACCGAACGGAACGCGCTGTCCCGTCCGCGCGTTGATCGGGTGTACCACTTCACCCCTTTCGCAAGCGCAGAACCGCGCGCGAAAGCCGACACTTCAAGGACGGGACCATGAACACCAAACGCTTCCTCGCACTCTCCGCTACGCTGGCCGCAGCGCTAGCCTTGCCGCTCGGCACGGAGGCCTCCGAATTCCTCGCCGCGCAGAGTGCAGGCGGCTCCGGCGTGTCGTCGCAACTGACCGTCGCGGTCGAAGGCCTGGACACGACGGACGGCCAGATCCTGATCGGCCTCTTCGATACGGAAGACGGGTTCGAGACCGAAGCCGAACTGATCGGCCGCACGGTTCCCGTGTCCGGCACGACCACCAAGATCGTCTTCGAAGACCTCCCCGTCGGCGATTATGCCATCAAGGTCTTCCACGACGAGGACGCTGACGGCGAGCTGGACACCAACGTGCTGGGCATCCCGTCGGAATCCTACGGTTTCTCCAACAATGCCTCCGACCCGTTCAGCGCCCCGGAATGGGACGAGACCCGCTTCTCCCTGCCGCGCGGACAGATGACCCACACGATCGACCTCGACTGACCGGTCGGGGCAAGGCCCAGCAAAAAGGCCGCCCCCGCACATTGCGGGAGGCGGCCTTTTCGTATCCGATTATGGGGGAGCGGCGAACCTAGAAGTTGGTTGCCAGGCCGGCGCCGGCCACGGCGACGAGCGGATCGACGGTCATGGAGCCGGGAATGGCCGCACTGTCGCGGCGAGCCTCGATGGTGTCGAACTCCGACTGGCCCTGCGCGCCGATGAAGACGGGGCTGTCCTCGACCAGGTCGAAACGGCGCATGTCCGTTTCGAACGCATAGCGCTCCTGCTGGACGCGGACGGCCTTGTCCGTCTGCGGGGTGAAGTCGACGTCGAGCGGGACCACGACGTCGGGCAGTGCCTCGTCCACGCGCACAACGCGGAGCTGTGTCTGCGTCTCCGCTCCCAGAACGGGCGGGTTCTGGCTCACGGCGGTCTTGGTGTAGTGCCACGTCCGGGTCTGCTCCGTCTGGTCCACCAACACGTGATCACCGTCCGAGGCGTAGGCCTGGGCGGCCCCCAGCGCGAAGGCGCAGGCGGTGGTGGCGAAAGCGACGGTCTTGAACAGGGTGCGGGGCAAAGTGGAGTGGGTCATGAAAGAACAACGCCCGGCCTCCTGACGGAGTTCCGGGCGCGGGTTGGCGGGACGCATGACGCGTCCGTTATTCTTATTGCTGAGGGCTAGCCGGCCGTGGTCAGGAAGATCACGATCATGGCGACCACGATCAGGGCCGTGGATACGACGAACATCCACCAGAATTTCGGGGAGCGGCGGCCGGACTGGGCCTCGACATGGTCGAGATCGGCGGGGCTGCGTTGCGTGTGCGTATCGGTCATGGAATGTCCTTTCTTGGCTTACGGGCGGGCGCGGCATGCGGGCGGCCTTGCCCGCGGGGAACGGCTCTAGTCGGCGTCCAGCAGCTGGCGCGAGAGCATCATGCCCAGACCGACTGCGGTGGCACCGGCCATGAAGGGCCGGTCCTCGACCTGAGCCAGGATCTTCTGGCTGAGCGGATGGGTCAGCACTTCGTCGGGGATGTGCTCGGACAGCGGATCGTCCTTGGCGGCGAGCATGCCCTTGATGCGCGCATGACGGTCGGCCGTCTTCTTCAGCGCAATGGTCTGCGACACGCGCGCCATGATGGTCAGGCCGATGGCCCCGACCGCGAGTATGACGGCGATGGTCAGGAATGCTACGTCGAGTCCGTATGTGGTCGCGATCCAGGTAAACAGCGCGGCGAGCAAGAAGATGCCGGCGAGGAGGGTCAGGAACAGCGCTCCGACATATCCTGTGAGAACCCGGACCGGATTCGGTGTGCCCTTGCGCATCAGCAGCGGAGCGACGATCGTTGCGTATCTCAGCACCCGCGTCTCCTAAAGTCGGTCTTGAATGAAAGACCCGGCGCGAGGGGTCGCGCCGGGCAATGGGTCGAGCGAAGCTCTAGTTGCGCAGGATCGCACCGAGCACGAGACCGGCGCCGACGGCCATCGCCATGGAGGACAGCGGCTTTTCGCGGATCTGGACTTCGGCCTTGCTCGTCAGTTCTTCGTAACGGGCGACAGCGGCGTCCTTCTGCTCGGATGCGACCGACTTGGCGGTTTCCGTGCGGCCTTCCATCTTTGCGAAAGCCTGTTCCTTGACCGTCAGGGCCAGGGCCTTGAGGTCGTCGCGGAGCGTTTCCAGCTGCGTGCTGATTTCGCTGTTCATGGGCACGACATTGTCGCTGGTGACATCGGCCGTGGCGGCGGGCGTCGTGACGGACGGGCGCTTGGCGGCCGTTTTCTTCGGGGTGGTTTTCTTGGGTGTGACTTTGGCGGTGGCCATGGTGACAGGTCCTTCCTGCTTGAAAGTGGTTCGGGCACGCCCTCTTGGCGCGCATTCCCCAATTCAACGGCATCGCCGCGGCTTTGTTCCCGAATTCGGGTCAGGATTCATATCGAGCCACGGTTCCATCGTGGCCCGGTGGCCCGCCCGCAGCATGAGACGGATCGGAACAAAGCCCGGGGGCGGGCCATTGATGAGACGAACCCAACCCGCGAGGCCCGGCCCATGGCCGACCGCGCCCACCCCAGGAGACCCGCCATGACAGACGATACAGGAACCACCGCCCGCAGCCTCGCCGCCGATGCCCCCGGCGACACCGTGCCCGTCCCCGCCAATCCGACCGATGCCGAGCTGAAAGCTTCGCTGGAAGACGCCGAGTTTCCGCGCGCCTCCCACATGGCGAAGGAAATCTTCGGCGAGAGCCCGGCCGTCGCAGAAGAAGAGTAAACGGGGCTTATCAGCCTTTTGGGATCCGATTTCTTAGCTGAAATCATCAAAACAGACGAAGCCGAGAAAAAACACGAAACTTCATGATTTTTCAGGAACCCATCGCCCGGTGAGGGCGTATCCCCTGCAACAACAGACAAAACACCTGGTACCTCCCCTTCATCCCGGTGTTTTTTAAGCCCGGACCCCGTTTTTCCCCTGCACGGCGTCCGGGCTTATCTTTTGGCGTATATGCCTTTGACAAACCCATGATCTAAGGTAGCGTTTCGCTCAACTAAGGAGCGATTCGGTATGCAGGCGATAATTGATGCAATTAACAGTCGTGCAGTGCTGGAGTTCCAATACCCCAGTAGCGGCACAGGTGTCATGGAGCGCCGTGTTGTTGAACCTCATCTACTTGGCGAAAAGACAACTGGTCGTTTGATGTTGAGCGCATGGCAGACCGCCGCCGATGACGGCGAAACGGGTTGGAGAAACTTTTCCCCTCAAAGGATCGTCGGGCTGCGCGATACTGAAGCCACGTTCCAAGGCGCGCGACCGGGGTATAACCCAAACGATAGAACCATGAGGCGGATTCTGGCGCGTCTCTAGCCGGGCAGTCACAAGGGCGCGGCGGCTCTGCTGGCATCTGGCTTAGGCCACAATCTGACCGGTGCTGAAACATACGGTATCTATATACCGCATTGGGCTGGTTGTCACTCTTCCTCGTCAGCCTTTTGTGGACGGGCCACCCTCTTCAGCCTCCGCTCAAATGCTTCTTCGCTCTCGTCGCACTCTAGGTCGCGGGCGGTTTGTTTGAACTTGTCGAGTTGGGATTTTTTCATATACACGCCTTAAG
>JBARXH010000326.1:0-1876 GCA_049647245.1 Litorimonas sp. | reverse complement strand
GTTGCGGGTTGAGACGGGTGATCGCCATGTCCTTCCACACGCGGTGGAGCCCGGCGCTCATGGCGTCGTTCATGCGGTCATAGTCGCGCGCGACCGAATCGAAGACCTCGCGCACGCGCCCCTGCTTGTCCGCGCGGCGGACCTGCTCGAAGCCGAAATCGATCGTGTCGTCGGTGGGGGTCATGCCCGCAGGCACATAGGGAGGGCCGCCCCGTTTTGGAAGGCGGATTCGCGGTCCGTCCGAAGAGGAGGCCGAGCCGTGGCCGGGCAGGAGGACAGGTGCGGCCCCGGCGCTGTTCCGGGGCGAAGGGGCATTGGCGGGTCTTTTCCGCGAAGGCCGGGACACTTTTCCTGTGCCACTCCGGTGAAACCAAGGGTTCGGCGAGAGTGGACGATGGTGGCTGAAGGAGACGGCACGTGTTCCGGTCCTTCGCGAAAAAGGTTCATCGGCTTGTGTGTGCAGCCGCGAACAGGCGCAGATTAAGCGCGTTCCGACGGGCGAGGATTGAATCGGGCGAGATCTTCGCAAGACCCTAGCTTCCAAGGAAACTCCGACCGCCTTTGCGCGGACGGATCAATAATGGACTGGGCGAATCCCGACACCGGGTCAGGCGCTCCGGACGGCCACCATCTTCCATCCCGGCTTGGGGTTGAACTGGAAGCGCACCCGGAAGTCCTCGTTCGGAAACAGGTCCAGCAGGTGCTCCCGCCGGAACCAGTGCAGATGCTCCGGCGGCTTGACCTGCACCCAGCTCACGAGCGGGTCGGGCGTGGCCCGGTGGCCGTCCGCAGGCGTGGTCAGGAACAGCACGCCGCCCGGCGCGACGAGCGCGCGCAGCGCGTCCGCGAAGCCCCGCACATCGACGACATGTTCGATCACTTCGGAGCAATAGACGAGGTCGAAGACCTCTCCGCGCGCGGCGAAGGCCTCCACCGTCGCCTTTACGTACCGGTTCTCCGGGAAGTCCGCCTGCGCCTGCGCCACGGCCGCGCCGTCGATCTCGATCCCTGTGGCCTGAAACCCTTCCCGCCGTGCGCCTTCCACCGCGTAGCCGAGATTAGCCCCGACATCGAGAAAGCGCCGGCCACCGCTCCCCACAGACCGGCGCAGGCGGCGCACCCGCTTGGCGGCGCGGCGGATCTTCTTGTCGCGTTTCGTGCCGTAGCTGGCCGAGGCGTAGTAGGCGGAATAGAAGCGCCCCAGCGCTTCCGGCGTGGGCGGAGTCCGCACGGTCGACAGGGCGCACGCCTCGCAGCGTACCACTGCCCCGAAGTCCAGCGTCCCGTCCGCCGCCACGATCTCGCCGATCAGGCGGCGTTCGTCCTGCGCCCGCGCGGCGCGGGCCAGCCAGTCCGCCTGTGTCTCCAGCACGGCAAAGCCGTGCGCGCCGCAGAGAGGGCAGGTGAACGGGCCGGGCTCAGTGGGAAGAGTGGGCGCAGCAGTCATGGGCCGCCTGTAGCGGCCCGAAGGCCGATGCCCAAACTGCAATCCTGAAAGGCGGCCCTATTCGGCCGCGAGGGACAGCGCGCTCTGCTTGCGCGATTCTCGCACGGACGAGGGCGGGGCCATGCCGGGCTTGCCGGGCGAGAACACGCTTTCGCCGCCTTCGCTGAAGAAGGCGGAGTCCTGGCGGAAGGCTTCCACCAGATAGTCGAACACGGCCCGGATGCGCGCGGACCGTTTCAGGTCCTGGTGCGCGACGAGGTAGAGCGCTTCGGAATGTTCGCACTCCGGCATGATCCGCACCAGGTGGCGCGTCCGGGAGTCGGCGGCGTTGAGCGGCAGCAGGCCGATGCCGTAGCCCTGTTCCAGACCTTCGTAGAAGGCCCAGATGGAGTTGGACTTGAAGGTCACGCGCTTGGGAAGGTGGATCAT
>JBARXH010000325.1:0-3750 GCA_049647245.1 Litorimonas sp. | reverse complement strand
GCCCACAGGCGCAGGCAGGTCTCGACGCCGCCCGGACGGTCCGACTATGCCCGACCGAAAAGGGGAGCGCCGTGCAATCCATCTATTGGGTCCTGACCTGGGCCTGCCACCGCCGCTGCAAGCATTGCTATGACGACCGCTTCCGGCCCTATGTGCGCGACGCCCTGTCCGAGGTCGTGGGCGAAGGGGTGGCGGCCTATCAGGCGGTGATCGACAATCTGCCCGACCGCCTGGTGTGGACGGACGAGACCGGGGTGGAGCGCCGCACGACGCTGATCCTGGCGGGCGGGGAGCTGCTGATCCCCGGCGTGCGCGAAGAGCTGTTCTACCCCGCCATGCGTGCGCTTAAGGCCCGATATGGCGACGCCATGCCCATGACCGCGATTCAGACGGCGGGCGACGTGCTGACGCCCGAAATCCTGGACGACTGCCTGGAACTGGGCATCGAAAGCATCTCGGTCGCGTCCATCGACGACTACCATGTCGGCATGAGCGGCGACCGCAAGTTCGACTTCATGAAACGGATGCGCGCCATGATGGCCGAGCGCGGCGTGCGCGAAGTCGGTCTCGGCGGGTCCATGGATCCCCGCCTCGACATGCCGGAGGACCTCAGGCCGCCCCGCGACGGCGAGCCGACCTTTCTCTTCTTCGGCGCGCAACCGGACCTCTGGATCGGCGAACTCTGGCCGCGCGGCCGGGCGTTCGCCAACGGATTGTCGGATGCGGCATGGGAGACGAATTTCTGCGCCCGCTGGAGCGGCGGGCTGAATTTCCTGAAGCTGGGCGAAGCCGGCAGCGAAGTCTCGATCGAACCCAATGGCAACGTCTATCCGTGCTGCCTTAAGACCCGCGCGCCCATTGGCAACCTGACGGAGGAAACGCTGGCCGACATGTATGCCAGCGTGGCGCAGCTCCCGGCCATCCGGGCGATCAATGACGGCGTGCCCGAACGAATGGGGCTGGACCAGGGCTGGAGCGAGGACCGCTTCCGGCAGATGTCCGCCAAAGCCGACGGGAAAGGCCGCATCGTGGAGAATCGCTGCCTTGGTTGCGACGCCTATTTCGACGCGCACCTGACGGCCGAACTGGCCGCGTTGCGGGAGGCGCGCCTGGCTGGAAGGGCCGGTGCGACGGGGTCAGTCCGGCTGAGCGTCTAGCAAGGCCAGCGCCGTATCCCGGATCAGGTCCGGGTCCTCGAGGTCCACGAAATGCCCGATCGCGGCATGTTCCCCATACGTCGCCGCCGGGGACAGGTTGAGCGCGCTGCGACGGTCCGTATCGCGGTGGCTCCTGTCCTCCAGACCCCAGAGAATGGCCGTCGGCTGCGTCGGGCGCGGAAGGTCGTCCGGGCCGAGACGGGACAACCATTGCAGCTGGGAGGCCAGCGCATAGGCACAGCCCTTCGCCTGCACCGCGCGTGCGACATCCTGGAGGCGTTCGACGGGAAGGGACGGCCCGGCCGCATAGGGCAGCCACCAGTCGATCGTGACAGAGCGGTTGCGCCGGAACCCGATCTGGCCCAGCCACGGCTTGGCGAGCAGGCCCTTCGGGTCCAGCCCGCTAGATGCCCACGCCTGAGAGGCGGGAATGTCGCCCGTCTGGGCGACGATCAGCGCGTCCGTCAGTGCGGGCCGCCGCTCCGCCATCCGCGCGGCGAAAAGGCCTTGAACGCACGGGCCGACCAGGACGGTCCGGCCGAGCGCCATGTCTTCCAGCGCCTCGTTCAGGATGTCTGCCGTCGCCGCGAAGGACATGGCGCGTCCCTTGCGGGCGAAGGAAAAACCGAAGCCCGGTATCTCCATCAGCAGGACATCGAAATCGGGCAGGACCGCCTCGATGAAAGCATCGTAGCTCTCGATCGTGGCGGGGCCGTCCGGCAGGATGACGAGGGTCGGCCGGTCCTGCCCGGGTGCTGTGACGTGTCGGCGGCGGATGAAACTGTCGGCGTGTTCGTAGAGCGACAGGCCGGACCGCCCGGCCAGGGCACGCTTCCTGAACTCGGCCTCCGACAGTCCGGAGAAACGAAGCGTGTCGAGCATGGCGGCGAGGGGCATGACCGATCTGTCCCAAGAGCCGCGCCGCGTGGCAATCCACGAAAGCTGAATGCAGGCTCTGCAAGAGAGGGAGCGCATGGACCCTCACCCTCAAATCATGGGTCTCAGACCATGACCCTCAAACCATCACCCTCAAACCATCACCCTGGGATTCAGAATTCCGTCCGGATCCATCGCCGTCTTGACCCGGCGCAGCAGGTCCATCTTCACCGGGTCGGCGCGGCGGGCGAGCGTGTCGCGTTTCATGATGCCGATGCCGTGTTCGGCGGAAATCGATCCGCCCAGATCGTCCACGATGTCGAAGACGGCTTCGCTGACATCGTCCCAGCGCGACAGGAAGGCCTCGCGGTCGGACCCCAGCGGCTGAGCGATATTGTAGTGGATGTTGCCGTCGCCGAAATGGCCGAAGCCGACCGGGCGGCAGCCGGGGACGATGCGCTCCACGGCCTGGTCGGCGCGGGCGAAGAACTCCGGGATGCGGTCGATCGGCACGGTGATGTCCTGCTTGATCGACCCGCCGAGGAACTTCTGGCCCGCGCTCATGTGCTCCCGGATGGAGCCCAGGCTGCGGAACTGGGTCTCGCTCTGCGCCAGGACCGCATCGCGGACCAGCCCGGCCTCCATCGCGTCCTCCAGCAGGGCCGTGACCAGCGCTTCGCCGGCTCCTTCCGTCTCGACCTCGAAATCGGCCAGCACGTACCACGGGTGCGCCTCCGGGAAGGGGTCGCGCTCATTGTCGAAATTGTCGACCACGGCGGAAAAGCCGATGCGCGGCAGCACCTCGAACATGGCGAGGCTCGGCCCGCGCAGGCGCGTCAGCAGACCGACCGCATCCTCCACCGACGCCACGCCCAGCATGACGCGCGACACGTGGCCGGGCAGGGGGAAGAGCTTCAGCGTCGCCGCCGTGATGATGCCCAACGTGCCTTCCGCGCCGAGGAACAGGCGCGACAGGTCGTAGCCCGTATTGTCCTTGCGCAGGCTCGTCAGCCCGTTGAACACCTCGCCATTGGACAGGACGGCTTCGACGCCGAAGACCAGGTCCTTAGTGGTGCCGTATTTCAGCACGTGGTTGCCGCCCGCATTGGTCGACAGCACGCCGCCCACCGTGCAGCTGCCTTCGGAGCTGAGCGTGAGCGGGAACTTGCGGTCTGCCGCGGCGGCCGCCTCGTGGACCGCGTGGAGCGTCGCGCCCGCTTCCACCGTGATCGAATCGGATACGGGATTGACCTCCCGAACGGCCGTCATTCGCTTCAGGCTGATCAGCACCTCGCCCTGCGGCGTCTGCCCGCCGACCAGCCCCGTATTCCCGCCCTGCGGCACGAGAGGCAGGCCGTGTTCGGCACAGATCCGCACGGCGGTCGCGACCTCGTCGGTGGAGCGTGGCGTGAGCAGGATCGGCGTGGTGCCGAAATACTTGTCCCGCCACTCGGTCAGGTGCGGGGCGATGATGTCCGCATCCTGCGTCCAGGCCTTCGCCGGCAGGGCGGATTTCAGCGCAGCTATTCCCGGTGTTTCCATGCGGCCGTTCCTACCGACCCAGCGCGGCGCGGCGCAAGCGGTCGTTCAGGGCGGCGCCCAGCCCGTCTTCCGGGATCGGCGCGACGGCGAGGCGCACGCCCGGTCCATCGAGCTCGCGCAGCAGGCGGTAGAGATTGCGCGCCGCCTCTTCCAGATCGCCCGTGGCGGACAGGGT
>JBARXH010000324.1:0-6126 GCA_049647245.1 Litorimonas sp. | reverse complement strand
GGCAGGCCCGCCAGCTTGGCGACCTGGATGCCGTAGGAGCGGTCGGCCGCGCCGTCCTTCACATCGTGCAGGAAGATCAGCTCGCCTTCATGTTCGCGGGCGCGCAGGCTGAGATTCGCGGCGCCGTCCAGCGCGGCCACCAGCTCCGTCAGCTCGTGATAGTGGGTGGCGAACAGGGCGCGGCTCTTGTTGACGGCGTGGAGGTGTTCCACCGCCGCCCAGGCGATGGACAGGCCGTCGAAGGTCGCCGTGCCGCGGCCGATCTCGTCGAGGATGACGAAGGACCGCTCGGTCGCCTGGTTCAGGATGGCCGCGGTTTCGATCATTTCGACCATGAAGGTGGAGCGCCCCTTGGACAGATCGTCGGACGCGCCGACGCGGGAAAACAACCGGTCGACCACGCCCACGCGGGCCCGCCGGGCCGGCACGAAGGACCCGGCCTGCGCCAAGAGAATGATCAGGGCGGTCTGGCGAAGATAGGTCGACTTCCCGGCCATGTTGGGGCCGGTGATGAGCGCAAGGCGCGGGCAGTCCACCCCGTCGCCCGCCAGAAACGCATCGTTGGGCGTGAAACGCGTGGCGCTCTGTTTTGCCAGCGCGGCTTCCACGACCGGGTGGCGTCCGGCCTCGATCTCCAATGCGACGCTGTCGTCCACGACCGGTTTGACCGCCCCGGACTCCAGAGCCCAGAGCGCCAGACCGCAGGACACGTCCAGCGCTGCCAGCGCGTTGGCCACACTGCGCAGATTGTCCGCGAGACCGGCCGCCCGCAGGCGGAACGCCTCGAACGCGTCCAGCTCCAGCGCCAGCACCTTGTCGGCCGCGCCGCTAATGTCTCGGTCGAGATCGGAGAGTTCCGGCGTGGTGAAACGCACGCCCGACACCAGGGTCTGGCGGTGGATGAAGTCCTCCCGGCCCAGCAGGGTGTCCGCGTGCTTGGGACTGACCTCCACATGATAGCCCAGCACGTTGTTGTGCTTGATCTTCAGGGCCGTCACGCCCGTTGCCGCCGCATATCTGCCCTGCAGGGCGGCGACGGACCGCCGGGTTTCGTCCCGAAGCGAGCGCAGGCGGTCGATTTCGGCCGACCACCCGGGCGCGATCAATCCACCGTCGCGGGCCTGTAGCGGTGGGTCGTCCGCCAGCGCCTTGCCGAGATCGCGCGCGAACTGCGCCAGAAGCGGCTTGTCCGAGAGGGACAGGGCCGACAGATGCGTCTCCAGCTCCGCCACGGGCGCGAGAGAAAGCCTCCGGGCAAGCTCCGCATTGACGGCTTCCCCCGCCATGACCGCGTCCCGGAGCGTCAGCAGGTCGCGCGGCCCGCCCCGGCCCAGCTGCAGGCGCGAAAGCGCTCTTGCCGCGTCGCCGGTCGCCTTGAGCTGCCGGATCAGCTCCGCCCGCCATTCGCCCTCGTCGTGGAGCTGCGACACGGCGTCCAGCCGGGCGCGGATGGTGTGCACGTCTACCAGGGGCCGCGACAGGCGCGCCGCCAGCAGGCGCGCGCCCGGACCGGTCACCGTCCGGTCGATCACCGACAGGAGGCTGCCCTTGCGCTTGCCAGAAGTCGTGCGGTCGATCTCCAGCGAGGCACGCGTCGCGCTGTCGATCGACAGCCAGCCGGAACGCAGCGTGCGCCTCGGCGCGGACAGGGCGGCCCGTCCGCCAGCTTGCGTTAGTTCCACATAGTCCACGAGCGCCCCGGCGGCGCGGAGTTCCTCGGGCGAGAATTCGCCGAACCCATCCAGCGATGCCACGTCGAACCGGTCGGACAGGAGGCGTTCTGCTGCGCGGCGGTCGAACTTGGTGGCCGGAAGCGGGGTGAGTGTCAGCTCCCGGTCGGCCCATTCGCCATAGTCGCCTTCCGGGATCAGCAGTTCGGAGGGGCGCAGCGCGGCGACTTCGGCCGCGACGTTTTCGGGGGAAAGCGCACACGTGTGGAAGCTGCCGTCGGAGACGTCCGCCCATGCCAGCGCGGCATCGCCTGCCAGGCCCGTGACCACGGCGGCGAGGATGTTGGCGTTGCGCGCGTCCAGCAACGTGTCTTCCGACAGGGTGCCGGGCGTGACGAGGCGCACGACCTCGCGCCGCACCACGGACTTGCTGCCGCGCTTCTTGGCCTCTGCCGGATCTTCCGTCTGTTCGCAGACCGCGACCCGGAAGCCCGCCCGGATCAGCCGCGCCAGATAGGCTTCGGCGGCATGGACGGGCACGCCGCACATGGGGATCGGGTCGCCCAGATGCTTGCCGCGCTTGGTCAGGGCGATGTCCAGCGCAGCCGCCGCGCGCACTGCATCGTCGAAGAAGAGTTCGTAGAAATCGCCCATGCGGTAGAACAGCAGCGCTTCGGCTCCGACATCCTCCTTGATGGCGAGATATTGCGCCATCATCGGCGTGGGTTTTGCGGTCGTGACGGACGGGGGACTCATGGCTGCGCCCAGCGTGTCGCAAAGGCGCACGGCGTGCAAGAGCGTCCCTGCCCGCGGCGGTGCGCAAGCCCGCTTGGCGCTTCCGCCCCTTTCGCCTAAGCCCGGACCCAGATTGGAAGGATTTTGCCGCGATTGACCGACACGACCGCCGATACAGCCACGCCTGACGCAGAGGTGCCGGTCGACGCCGATCCGGGCAGCAAGCCCCGGACCAAGGACGCGCTGCGCGCCGCCCTGCGCGACCGGCAGGTGCTGGCCATGCTGATCCTCGGCCTTGCGGCCGGGCTGCCCTATGCGGCCGTGGGCGGCACGCTGAATGCATGGCTGACCACGGTGGAGGTCGCGCCCACGGCGATCGGCCTGCTGTCCTGGGCGATCCTCGCCTACTCCTTCAAGTTCATGTGGGCGGCCGCGCTGCAGTCGCGCCGTGTTCCTCTGGGCCTCAACATCGGGCCGCGCCGGGCGTGGATGGCGATCTTCCTGGCCTGCGGCGTGGTCGGCATGGCGGTGCTGTCCTTTTCCAACCCGCCGGAAGGGCTGGGCCGGATCGCACTGATCAGCGTCCTGATCGCGATCGCATCCGCCAGTTTCGACATCGTCGTCGCGGCCTGGCGAATCGAATCGGCGCGCGACGACAGCCACCTCGACATCCTGTCCACGGTGGAACAGTTCGGCTACCGCACCGCTTCCTGGGTCGGCGGCTTCGTCGCGTTGATCCTGGCGGATCATATCGGCTGGCGTCCGACCTTCTTCATGATCACGGCCCTGTTCGCCCTGTCGGGCATCGGAATCTGGCTGGCGGCTCCGACACAGCCGCAACCGGCGGCCATCCAGACGGAAGGCATCGGCGCGCGCCTGACCAACGCCCAACGCAACATCGGCACCCTGTTGGTGATCGCGGGCTGGGCGGTCGCCTTCTACCTGCTGGCGGATTTCATGATCGCGGCCCTGTCGGATCCGGAAAACAACAGCGCGCGGACATTCATCCGGACACGCGGCCCCGTCGTGGTGACAACGACGGTCATCTGGCTGGGTGTTCTGTCCGCCGCACTGATCTGGCTGAACGAGCGCGCGGAACCCGTGGGCCCAAAAGCCCCGCCCCGTTCGGCCGTGCTCTTCACGCTCTACGCCGCCATCGTGGAGCCGATGATGGAGCTGATCCTGCGCCTGCGCTGGGCCGCCATACTCGTGTTGCTGGTCGTGCTGTCCTACCGATTCACCGATCTGATCTGGGGCTCGTTTGCCTACCCCTTCTATCTGGGCGAGAATTACGGCGCGCTCGGTCACACGCTGACCGAAGTCGGCTTCGCGTCCAAGCTGATGGGCGTGATCGCGACCATCGTGGGCATCGCCATCGGCGGGCTAGCCATGCTGCGCTTCGGCCGGATGCCGGTCTTCTTCGTCGGAGCGGTCCTGGCGGCGGCCACCAACCTTCTGTTCGCGGATCTGGCCGTGGGCGCGCCCTATACGGACCCTGTCATCACGGCCCTGCAGATCGACCATCTGTTCGAGGCGTTCGGCATGGACATCCGCATGGCCCGGCTGACCAGCGTGATCGCGCTGGAGAACATCGCGGTGGGCCTCGCCAGCGCGGCGTCCGTGGCATACCTCTCCTCCATCGTGTCGAAGCGCTACGCCGCCGTGCAGTACGCGCTTCTCGTCAGCCTCGTCATGCTGCTGGGGACGCTGGGACGGCCCGCCATCGGACAGATCATCGAGGAAGACGGGTTTGCGCGCGCCTTCATCATCTGCGCGGCTCTGGGCGGAGTGGCGAGCGTTCTGGCCCTGATCGAATGGATGCGGGTGTCGCGGCTCGAACGCCGCGCCGCCAGGACCGACTGACGGCTCAGGGCGGGCGAAACGCCTAGCTGGCCATCTTCTGGTCGCGGTCGGCGGTCCAGCGGATCACCATTTCCGAGAGTTCCTCGGCCGAGACGGGCTTGGTCATGAAGTCGTTCATGCCCGAGTCGAAGCAGGCGTTGCGGTCGTCGTCGAACGCATTGGCGGTCAGGGCCACGATGGGCAGGTCGCGCGACACGTTGGGCAGGGCCCGGATCTTCCGCGTGGACTCCAGCCCGTCCATATTCGGCATGCGCATGTCCATGAAGATCATGTCGTATTCCTTGGCCTTCATGGCTTCCACGGCGAGCGCGCCGTCCTCCACCGTGTCCACCGTGTGACCGTCCGCCTCCAGAAGAGTGCGGGTCAGCAGTGCGTTGATGGCATTGTCTTCGGCCAGGAGGATGCGGATGGCATCCGGCTTGGCCTCGCTCGTGGCGGAGGGTTCGGGATCGGACGTCATTCCGGGCAGGAGGCTGTCTTCGCCGCCAATGGCCTTGGCGATCACGGCGTCGCGCCAGTTGTTGCCAAGTACGGCCTCGTCATTCTCGATGGGCAGGGCCCGGCGTTCGAAGTCGCGCTCGTCCTCCCGGGCGGCATGAGCCTGGTCGGCGGCGCGTCCGTGCGGATCGATTTCGGCGACGTTGTTCACGGGCGCAGCGACGGCAGGTTGCACGGCGGCTGGCGGGGCCGCAACTTCGGGCGCGGCGGGAGGTTGAGCCGCAGAAGGCTGGGCTACTGGGGGCTGGGCCACAGCAGGCTGGGCGATAGCGACCGGTTCGGCCACCTGGATCGGTGCAGGCGCCTGTTCCGCGGGCGGCGCGGTCACGGGCACCGGATCGGGCGTGTGGATGGCGGCGGGCTGCGCCAGCTGGACAGGTGCCGGATCGGGGGCCGCCGCGGGCGGGACCACGGGGTCCGGAGTCTGATGGATGTGCTGAACGGGCTGAGCCTGGTGGGCTGGCTGAGCTTGTTGAACGGGGGCAGGCTCGGCCGGAGCGGTGACTGCGGCCTGCATGAACGGCGTGACGTTGCGGGCCAAGGCGAAAGCCGACCCGTCGGGACCGCAGAATTCGACCCAGTCATAGACCTGTTCGGGGTGGCCATGAGCGGCGGGGGTCCTGATCTCGAACCGGTTGGGATGCGGTCCGGGCTGCGGCGCGTTCCATCCCTGCACCACCTGTCCCTGCCAGGCCTCCACGCTGCCGCCGAACAGCTGGAGGAAGGCGGCATTCACGAACAGGACACGGCCATAGGGATCGCGCTTGAGCGCCGGGTCGGGCCAGGCCCAGAACTGGGCGGCCAATATGTCGTCCGCAGTGCGTTGCATCATCCCTGCCTGAGCGTCGCGGCCGAATGCCCTGACGGTCTCTTCGAAGCGCGCTTGCCCGATCTGTCTTAATGTCCCCTTACCGGGAATGCAAAATTTCCGGACCGTCCCGTCCTGTCCGGCAGGCCCGGCAATTACGGCCGGTCAGCTGTAGAACGGGTTGCGGGGCGTGCGCGAGGCAGAGGTCTGGATCTGGGCGTGAGAGGGCTGCGGCCGCGCGCGGCGATGGGACAGGGCTTCGGCGATGTGCAGGCGGCGCACGCCCTCCGATCCCGACAGGTCAGCCAGCGTCCGCGCGACCCGCAGTGTGCGGTGATAGCCGCGCGCCGTCAGGCCCAGCGTCTCCGCCGCCTTGATCAGAAGCTGGCGTCCGTCCGCGTCGGGTTCCGCCACCACGTCCAGCCTTGCCTGTGGCAGCTCCGCATTGGTCTGTCCGTCATTACGCGCCATCTGCACGGCACGGGCGCGGGCGACGCGGGCAGCGACCTCGGCCGTGCCTTCGGCGGGCGGCGGCAGGGCGAGATCTGCGGG
>JBARXH010000323.1:0-3321 GCA_049647245.1 Litorimonas sp. | reverse complement strand
CCATAGTGTTACCTTATATCATTCATGAACAGGATTCGCAAGCCCGGAGCGCAGTCCGCCCGGACAAGGCGAGATCCAAGCGTTATGCCGCGCCCTCGATGACTTCGATCTTGGACTGCATGCCGCGTCCGTCGACCCCGTCCTTGAGCTGCACGAGCACATCATGCTTGGACTCCGGATGGAAGCGCAGGATCACGGACGCACCGGGCTTGTCGGCCAGCTGGCGTTCGATCCGGGCCAGCACGCCGGTGCAGGGCGAGCGCAGACCGTCCACGGAGCACTGGCTGTTCTCGTCCACATAGACGGTGATGGCCGGCGGGCTGTTGGGCGGCGGCGGCGTGTCTTCCGGCGGCGGAGGCGGCTGGGTCAGATCGATCCCGGTCTCGTCGAGGAAGACGGCGGTCACGATGAAGAAGATGAGCATGATGAACACGATGTCCAGCATCGGCGTCATGTCGACATCGGCTTCATCGTCGTTGCTGCGGCGGCGGTTGCGTCTCATGGATTGGTCTCCTTGGGAGGCGGGGGCTTAGGCGAGAACCTGACCGCGATCGACGACGAGTTCGTCGGCGAAGCGGGCGGTCTCGCGCGCGCTCCAGCGCGGCAGGACGGTGGAGAAATACAGGCCCGACAGGGCGGCGAGCATGCCGGCCATGGTCGGGATGGTGGCGCGGAACACGCCGCCGGCCATCAGGCGGGCCGAACTGGACCCGGAATAGGCCAGCACGTCGAACACGTCGATCATGCCTGTGACGGTTCCGAGAAGACCCAGGAGCGGCGCGAGGGCGACCAGCGTCTTGATCAGCGACACGTTGGAGATGGTGCGTTCCTTGACCTGGCTAATCATCTCGTCGCGGATGGCGAGGGCGCGCCAGGACGAGCGGTCGGTGCGAGCCTCCCATTCGGCCTTGAGGCGATTCTTCATCGGCTTGTGGGCAATGAGATAGTAGGCGATCCGCTCGAGAATAAACGTCCACATCACGAAGATGAGGATGGCGATCGGGATCAGGACGGGTCCGCCCTGCTGGAGGAAGCTCTGAAGGCCGCCGATGATGTTGCCCATGGGGTCGTCCTTGTCGGGTCGTCGTTGCGTCAGCGATCGCGCCGTCCGGGGCGCGGTTCGTCGAAGTCCGGTTTCGTCCAGTCGTGTGAAGCGAAGCCCGGAAGGCGGACCCGGCGGCGGACCGCCGGGGCGCGAAGTCTGTAAGCCGCTCCGCCCGCAAAGGCGGAGCGAAGCCTGCTAGAGCGTGGTCGCAGGGGCCACGCCCACGCCGCGGGATTCCACGTGACGGGCCACGATACCGGCGGACTGCTCTTCGAGCGTCGACTGGACACCGCGCGCCAGGCTGGCGGCGAAGCTGTGGATGATCAGCAGCGGAATCGCGACAATCAGGCCGAGCATGGTGGTCACGAGGGCGACGGAGATACCGCCGGCCATCAGCTGCGGATCACCCGCACCGTAGATCATCATGGCCTGGAAGGTCTGGATCATGCCGGTCACGGTACCGAGCAGACCCAAGAGCGGGGCGATGCCGGCGATCAGCTTGATGAAGTTCAGACCGAACTCCAGCTTGGGGCTTTCCTGCAGGATCGCTTCGTCCAGCTTCAGCTCGACCGTGTCGGCGTCGGCGTTGCGGGCCCCTTCATAGGCCAGCATGACACGGCCCAGAGCGTTGGACTTGCTGGGCTGCGACTTACGCTTCTGTCCGGCAACCGCCATGCGGATCAGGAACAGACGCACGATCAGCAGCAGGCCGAGAATGGCGGTGATGATGCCGAGGCCGATGATGATCATGCCGATCGGACCGCCCTGCATGGCACGCTCCCACGGGCCGGGGCGCAGGTCGAAGGTCTTGAGCAGTTCGCCGCGGGTCGGATCGATCGGGGCATAGACCACTTCGCCCGCATTGGCGGACAGGACGCGCGAGGCGGCCGACTGGATCGCACCGCCCGGCTGGGCCGGCAGAAGCGACAGGAGCGGCAGGTCTTCACCTGTCGCGGACGGCGGGTTGTACTGCAGGAAGTCGCCGTCGGCGTTGAACGCCACGAACGGACCGACACGAGTGACGGTGGACTGACCGTCGATGCCGGCGACGTTGGCGGTGAAGGCTTCGACTTCGCGCTGCTCTTCCATTTCGGTGAGCATGGTCTGCCAGATGGCGTTCAGGTCGGCGGTGGACGGCAGGGCGTCGGATTCGGCGACGCGGCCCAGCACTTCCGTGCGGTTGGGATATTGCGCCGTGATCAGCGAGCGGTCCAGCGTGGACTTGAACTCGCCGGCCATGGAACGGGCCAGACCGAACACTTCGCCGAACTCACCCTGAGCGGCGGTCAGCTCGGCCTTCAGGCCGTCGATCTGGTTCTGGTTGGCCTGGAAATTGGCTTCCACGCGGCGGGCCTGGGCTTCCAGCTGGGACAGCTCGGAGCGGGCGCGCTGCAGCTCGGACGTCTGCGAATTGGCGTCAGCCTGGAATTCGCTCACGCGCTGCTGGTTGATGCGCTGCTGCTCGGCGGCGTCGTTACGCACCTGGTTCAGCAGGTCCTGGATGGATGTGATCTGCGCGGCGGCGGGGCTCGCGAGCAGGGCCGACCCAGCCAGGGCGGCCATTGCGGATTTGAAGAACTTCATGATCTTGTGTTTCCCTGGTTGAGTTAGTTGGCGGCCGTGACGGGCGCGTAGATGACTTCGGGCGCGGCCTGTTCGCGGGCGACGCGGATGGTCTGGCGGATCTGGCGCGCATCGACTTCATCGAGCGGCACCCAGCCGGCGTCCATGTCGTAGCGCTTGGCGGAGCCGTCGCGCTTGTCGAGGAAGATAAAGGACGTCCGGCCGAAGCGGATGAAGTCGACCACATTGCCCGGCTCTTCAGGGTGGACCCCCTCATAGCTTTCCGTGGAGTAGCCGTAGGTCGCCTCGATCTTGTAGGCGTTCAGGACCTGGCGGTACTGCTCGGCCGGGGAAACGGCCGGGTTGGCCAGGGCGGCCTGCACGCGCTGGACGCGGGCGATACGCTCACCGACACGGAACGGCACGTCGGCGCGGATCGCGTCTTCGAGTGCGACCGTCATGCGCAGCATCATCGGGCTCATGCCCTGCTTGATCTGCTCCACCGTACCCAGCTGGTTGCGGACCGAGTTAATCTCGGAGGCCTGGCTGTCGAGGAAAATCTGCTGCTGCGCCACGAAGAGGCGCGTATTGTCGAGCTGCTGCAGGACGGCGCGATATTCGCGGACAGCGGAACCGGCGGCGTCATCCGCCTCTTCGACCTGGCGCTGTGCGGCGGCGGACGCGGCCGTGGACTGGCGCGCGGCCGACAGGGC
>JBARXH010000322.1:0-4734 GCA_049647245.1 Litorimonas sp. | reverse complement strand
GGATCGACCCGGCCGTGTCCGGAGCCTTCGTTCATGCGCACCGCTCGGCGGAAGCTGCCCATGGGCGCGTGCTGGACGCGCTGGGCGCGGACCCCTTGCTCGATTTGGATCTCCGGCTGGGAGAGGGCACGGGCGCGGTGCTGGCCTTCCCGCTGATCCGGGCGGCGGCCGCCATGATGCGCGACATGGCCAGCTTCGTGTCCGCCGGGGTCAGCGGCCCGGCATGAGGCCCGGCATGAGAGGCGAGATCGCCACATTCCTTCTGGCCGTGCAGTTCCTCACCCGCATTCCAGTCGATTCGCGCACTCTCTTCACGCCGGAGCGCATGGCAGCGTCCGTGCGATACTATCCGCTCGTCGGCGTCCTCGTCGGCGGTTTCGCCGCGCTGATCTTCCTGATCGCCGCGAGCGTCCTGCCGGTCGTCGTGGCGGTCCTGCTGTCCACGGCGGGCGGGCTGTTGCTGACGGGGGCCTTCCACGAGGACGGTCTGGCGGACACGTTCGACGGGATCGGCGGGGGTCTGACGCGGCAGACGGCGCTGGAGATCATGCGCGACTCGCGGCTGGGCACTTACGGCACGCTGGCGCTGGTCGCGGCGCTCGCCTTGAAAGTCGCCGCCCTGTCCGCGATGAGCCCCATGCTGATCGCCGGAGCGCTGGTGGCAGGGCACAGCCTGTCCCGCCTGTCCAGCGTCGCCGTGATCGCGACCAGCCGCTATGTGCGCGACGAAGGCACGGGCAAGCCCGTCGCGGGCGGGATTTCCCGGACCAGTCTCGTTGCGGCATCTGGCACGAGCCTTCTCGTCATGGCCGTCTGGCTCGCGGTCCTGCCCGCGCCAGCGCTTCTTTGCGCCTTGCTGGGCCTCTTGGCGGGTCACGGCGCGATGCGGCTCTTCTTCGAACGCAAGCTGGGCGGCTATACGGGCGACACGCTCGGCGCGGTGCAGCAGGCCAGCGAAGCCGGATTCTATCTGGGATTGCTCGCATGGCTCTGACGCTGCTGCGCCATACCACGCCGGACGTCGCGCCCGGCACCTGCTACGGCCGGACGGACCTCGCGCTGGCGGACAGCTTTCCGGCCGAGGCCGAGGCCGTCCTCGCCGCGCTGCCCGGGGTGGACCGCATCGTCAGCAGCCCTTTGCGACGTTGCCGCCGGCTCGCCGAACATATCGCCGACGCCCGTGCCTTGAGCGTCGGGATCGACCCGCGCTTGGTGGAGATGGATTTCGGAGCGTGGGAAGGCCTTGCGTGGTCGGACATCCCCCGCGACGAGCTGGATGCCTGGGCCGCCGACTTTCTCCACGCGCGCCCGCACGGCGGAGAGAGCGTGGCCGAACTCCGCGCCCGCGTCCGGGACGCGCTGGACTACTGGACCCGCCCGGCCGGGCGCACCCTGCTCGTCACCCATGCGGGCGTGGTCAAGGCGGCCCTGGCGCGGGGCGAGCGTTCCGAGGATTACGGCGCGAGCCTGGACTTCGGCGGCATGGTTCACCTGACAGACGGTCTGGTGCCGACGGGGGAACCGGACCGTTGACCCGCGTCGCCGACGGCCATAGGACCCGCTTCAGATGGTGCCTTCCCACAGGAGGCTAAGAGGGAAGCCGGTGTGAATCCGGCGCTGTACCCGCAACTGTCAGCCAGGAGTTGACGGCCACCATGTCACTGGAACCCTGCCCCCTTTCGGGCCGGTGTCCGGGAAGACGGCCGGAAAGCGTCGATCGGCAAGCCAGGAGACCTGCCATCGCGTCGTTCGTCTGCAAGGCCGGGAAGAGTCTTGGCAGGCAGGATCGCCGGGCCTCATGTCCGGTGTCTCCCTTTGAAACGGCAAGTCCTCAAGGCTCGGCCACCCGCGTGACGCGTCTTCGCATCACGGGGCCGTTTGTCGTTTTCCGCGTCCCTCTTTCACGGGTGGCAGGGCGCATGAAGGGGTTTTCCCATGTCTTTCAAGACTTCGCTGCTCTGTGCGGCGTCCCATAGTCGCGTCTTCCCGGCGCTCGTCACCCTCGCCGCGCTCTCCCCGGTCCTCGCCTCTCCGGCGTCGGCGCAGACGGCCGATCCCGAAGCGGACGTCATCGTTGTCGAAGGCTCGCGTCTCGGCCAGACCGAGACCGAGATCGGATCCAGCGTCTCCATCATCACGGCGGAAGAGATCGAGGAACTCGGCTTCGACTTTGCGCTCGACGCCGTGGCGGCTGCGCCGGGCGTGACGGTCAATTCCAACGGCGCCTTCGGCGGCACGGCTAGCGTGCGCATCCGCGGCGCCTCGTCCGAACAGACGCTGGTTCTGATCGACGGCGTCGCCGTCAACGACACGACCTCTCCCGGCGGGGGCTTCGACTTCGCCCGGCTGGACACGGAGAACATCGCGCGCATCGAAGTGCTGAAGGGTCCGCAATCGACGCTCTGGGGCACGGATGCCATCGGCGGGGTCGTGTCCATCACGACCAAACGTCCCGAGGCCGGAACGGGCGGATCGCTCTTCGCCGAATATGGCAGCTACGACACGGTAAGAGCCGGAGCGTCCGTCGAGCATGCCGGCGAGATCGCGGATGCCCGCCTGGCGGTGGTCGGCACCTCCACGGACGGCATCTCAAAGGCGGACGCCGATGCGGGCAATACGGAAGCCGACGCCTACGACGCACTGACGGTGTCGGCCAAGGGCGGCGTGACCCTCTCCGACAGCGCGCGCCTGTCCGCCGATATCCTGTGGAGCGACGCGGACGCCGAATTCGACAGCTTCGTCTTCGGAGCGCCCGGCAATGTCGCGGACGGAGACGAGTTGAGCGAGACGGAAGAACTCTCCGCCAACGTCACGCTCACGGCCTCCCTGTTCGACGACCGTCTTGAAACGCTGCTGCTGGTGGGCCACTCCGACATCGTGCGGCAGAACTTCACCAACGGTGCGCCCGGTTTCGGCGCGGATGGCAGCCGCACGATCCTGCGCTACCAAGGCACGCTGTCCATCGATGCGGGCCACACGCTCGCCTTCGGGGCGGAACGCGAGGAAAGCGTCGCCAATGGCGACGGCACGTCCATCAACGGCGTCTTCGGCCTGTACGAATTCCAGCCGACCGAGCGGATCACGCTGACGGGCGGTCTGCGCCTGGACGATCACGAGCGGTTCGGCTCCGAAGTGACGGGCCGGGTGGCGGCGGCGGTCAATCCAACCGACACGCTGACCCTGCGCGCGAGCTGGGGCGAAGGGTTCAAGGCCCCGACGATCTTCCAGACGACCTTCTTCTGCTGCGGGGCGCTGGCACCGAATGCGGACCTGCAGGCCGAGACGTCGGAAGCCTTCGACATCGGCGTGGACTGGCGGACCGCGGACGGACTCGCGGAAGCGGGCGTGACCTATTTCGACCAGGATACGGAAAACCAGATCGACTTCTCGTTTGCCATCGGCGGATACGAGAATATCGCGGAAGTCCGCGCCAAGGGCGTGGAAGCCTACGCCTCCGTACAGCTTGCGGACTGGCTCGGGATCGGCGCGACCTATGCCTATCTCGACGCGGAGGACGGAACGGGCGCGACGCTGGCGCGTCTGCCGGAGCATAGCGGCGATGTGCGTGTGAGCGTCGACCCGGACGGGCCGGTCTCGGGCGCCGTGCTGCTGCGCTACAATGGCGAGGAGCGGAACACGGACGGAACCACGCTGGACGACTGGGTCCGGGTCGATCTGGCAGGCCGGTACGACATCTCGAACCGGGTCGAACTGTTCGGCCGGGTCGAGAACCTGCTGGGCGCAGACTATCAGCAGGTGCTGGGCTACGGCACGCCGGACCGGTCCGCCTTCCTCGGCCTGCGCGTGCGGTACTAGCCCGTGCGGCGGCTGGCCATTCTCCTCTCGGCGCTGGGCCTGTCCGCCTGCGCCGAGACCGCGCCGGAGCGCAACCCCTCCGACCGGCCGGTGCGGATTGTCAGCCTCGACTATTGCGCCGACCAGTATGTGCTGGAGTTTGCCGACCCGGAGCAGGTGCTGGCCGTCTCCCCGGACGCGGCCAGCGACTTCTCCTACCACCGCGACGCGGCCCGAGGCGTTCCCACGGTCCGCCCGGTCGCGGAAGACGTGCTGGTCCTGAGGCCGGACCTGATCGTGCGGGCCTATGGCGGCGGGCCCGGCGCGACCGGCTTTTTCGAGCGCGCGGGCATTCCGGTATTGGAGGTCGGCTGGGTGTCGGAGCTGGACGGAGACGGACCGGGCGCGATTCCGTCCGTGCTGGAACGCATGGCCGACGGTCTGGGCCATCCCGGACGGGGCGCGGCGCTGTCGGAAACTTATCGGAAAAGACTGGCCGCCCTGCGGGACGGGTCTTCGTCCCCGGCCGGTCCCGCCGCGCTCTACATGACCCCGGCAGGCGTCACGACCGGACCCGGGTCGCTGGTGCACGACATGCTGGTCGCGGCGGGCCTCTCCAATTTCCAGCAGGTGGCGGGATGGCACTCCCTGCCTCTGGAGCGGCTGGCCTACGAGACGCCCGACCTCGTCGCCGCCGCCTTCTACGAAACGCTGAACACGTCGCCCGAAGGCTGGTCCGCCTCGCGCCACCCCATTGCGCGCGCGCAGCTGGACGCGGGCCCCGTCGTGCCGCTGCAGGGCGCGTGGACGGCGTGCGGGGGATGGTTCATCCTCGACGCGGTCGAAGCGCTGGCGGAAGGGACTCCGCGATGAGCGTGCCGCGCTGGCTGACGCCGGGACTGGCGGGCGCAAGCCTGTTGGCGATCTTCGCCGCCTGCC
>JBARXH010000321.1:0-4654 GCA_049647245.1 Litorimonas sp. | reverse complement strand
GTGGCGGGACCCGGCATGGCGGTCGAAGCCGTGCTCCATGACGGGGCGGACGAGGCGGCAGACGCTGCCGATGCCACCCGCATCCGCGGGATCGAGACCATCTTCCGCATTCGCCAGCCTGGTCCTGATCCGGATCCCGGCGCGCCGGAGCCGGTCCTGGTGATGGTGGGTGCGCCCGGTGCGCCGACGCGCCTGGTCCGCAGCCCCTTCGGCGAACTGCCGCGCATCGGCGCGCTGTCCGTCGCAGCCATCGACTATGACGATACGGGCGGGGTGATCATTTCGGGCCTCAGCAGCCTGCCGGGGCGCGTGCGCCTCTACGTGTCGGGCGCAGCCATCGGGGAGACCCGCGTGGGGCCGGACGGGCAGTGGAGCTATATTGCCAGCTCGGTCATGCCGCTGGGCGCCTATCCGGTGCGCGCGGAACTGCTGAGCGAGGAGGGCGAAAGCCCGGTCGTGTCGGTTCCGTTCGAGCGCCTGCCGCCCATGCCGGACACGGGCACGGATGACGGCGCACTGTCGGTCGTCTTCACACCGGCTCTGTGGCAGATTCGGCGCTCCCTCGTCGGAGGCGGCGTCCAGAGCACGGTGATCTTCGCACCCGAGAGACGGACCCCCGGCTGACGGCGTTATTCGGCCGGGACCGGCACGGTCGTTCTGGGCGGCGTCCGTCCGCACCAGCGCCGGATCCGCTCCCGCCACACATGCGGCGCGGCCAGCAGCACCGGCGTCAGCAGCAGTGTCAGCACGGTCGCAAAGCCCAACCCGCAGACCAGCGCATAGGAGAGCGGCTTCCAGATGTCCGACGTGCCAGAGCCCCTCGGGTCGAACTGGCCTGTCGTCACGTCCGCGTCGAACCCGATGACCAGCGGCATCAGCCCGACGATGGTGGTCACGGTCGTCAGCACCACGGGGCGCAGGCGCTGCGCCGCCGTTCGGATGGCGGCGTCGACCGGATCGGACCCGCGCTCCAGCAGACGCTGATAGGTGTCGATCAGCACGATGTTGTTGTTCACGACAATCCCCATCAGGGCAATCACGCCCGTCATGGTCAGCACCATGGAGACGTAAGGATAGAAGATCAGGCCCAGCAATACGCCGAAGACGGACAGCACCACGGCCGACAGCGTCAGCACGACGTGGTAGAAGCTGTTGAACTGCAACAGCAGGATCACGCTCATCATGAAGAGGATGGCAGCCAGCGCGGCCATTCCGAAGGCGGCAGCCTCCGCATTCTCCTCCTGCTGGCCGAGGAAGCGCCAATCGACCTCGTCCGGCAACGCGGCCTGGCTGGACAGCCATTCGCGCAACTCCTCGACCTGGATGTTGGGCGCGAAGCCATCGGCCGTGTTGGCCTTGACCTCGAAGACGGCGGCCTGGTTGCGGCGCACGATATTGTCCTCGCGCGGCTGGGCAGTGCGCTCGACGACGGAGGCCAGCGGAATGGCCCCGCCCGGCGTCTGGATGCGCAGCTCGTCCAGCGCGCGGATGCCCTGATATTCGTCCGGGAAGACGATGCGGATATCGACTTCCTCGTCCGAGTCGAGCGGGCGATAGAAGCCGACCAGTGCGCCTTCGGTCACGAACTGCACGGTCTGACCGATGCGGTTCACGTCGAGGCCGAGCCGTCCGGCTTCCTCCCGGTCCACTTCGAGCCGCCACTCCACGCCGGGAAGCGGCAGGGTGGTTTCCACGTCGATCACGCCGTCCATCTGCCGCAGATAGCTCTCCGCCAGCCGGGTGGCTTCGGCCACGCGCGTGCGGTCCCGGCCCGAAAACTCGATGCCGATATCCTTGCCGATGGGCGGACCCATGCCGGCCGCCGTGACCTCCGGGATCACGCCCGGCATGTCGCTGATGGCCGCGCGGATGTCGTCCATGACGGTGAGCACGCCGCGGCGTTCGGCGAAATCTTCCAGCTGGAAGAAGATCTTCACGACCGCGTCGCCCGGTTCGTCGGCCAGCCCGTCCATCTGCGCGCCGCCGCCGCCGGCCGATCCAGCCACGGCATAGACGCCCTCGATCCCCTCGATGCGGGCGTCGGCCAGCCGGCGCTCCACTTCCAGCGCGAGCGCCAGCTTCGCCTCGGGCGTCTGGTTGCCGCGCGCGCGGATGAAGGCATAGACCTGATCGGACGGTGTCTGGGTGAAGAATTCCACCGGCTTGGGCGGCGGACCCGCCATGGACCGGCCGAACGCGCCGACGATCAGAACGCACAACACGATCACGCCGGCCAGCACGATAAGAGGATAGCGGATCAGCCGCTGGATCAGGCGCACATAGACGCCGGTCGCCCCGGTCAGTTTCGACGGATCGCCTCCTTCGCCGGCCAGGGCCAGCGCCTGGTCCGAGACCGGCCGCTTCGGCCCGCGGCTGAGCCGTTCGCGCAAGTCGCCGATCACCGCGCCGATAGTCGGCAGGAAGATCAGCGCCATCAGCACGGACGCGCTGAGCACGTAGATCATGGTCAGTGGGAAATAGGCCATGAACTTGCCCGTGATGGTTTCCCAGAAGAGCAGGGGCGCGAAGGCGGCCAGCGTCGTGGCGGTCGAGCTGATGATCGGCCAGAACATGCGCTCGCCCGCCGTCTTGTAGGCGTCGCGCGCCCGCATGCCTTCGGCCATCTTGCGGTCGGCATATTCGATGATGACGATCGCGCTGTCGACCAGCACGCCGACCGACAGGATCAGGCCGAACAGGATCATCATGTTGATGGTCTCGCCCTGAATCCACATGATGAAGAGCGAGATCAGGAAGCTGCCCGGAATGGCGAAGCCCACGAACAGGGCCGAGCGCACGCCCAGCGCGATCAGGCAGACGATGAAGACGAGCAGGATGGCATTGATGATGGAGGACGAAAGCGAGCGCACCATTTCGAGGATGTAGCGGGACTTGTCCTGGCTGTATTCGACCCGGATCGTGTCCGGCCAGTCCTCGCTGGCCTGGTAGCCTTCGACCACGCCGCGCACGGCCTTGATCGTGTCGAGGATGTTCTCGCCGCTGCGTTTGGTGATCTCCAGCGACACCGAATTGTTGGCATTGTAGCGCGCGTAGCTTTGCGGGTCCTTGTAGGTGCGGCGCACCAGCGCGATGTCGGACATGCGCACCACGGCCCCGGTCGCGTCTGTCCTCACCACCAGTTCGGCCAGATCGTCGGCATTCTCGATCAGGCCGGGTAGCTTGACGTTGAACTGTCCGCCGGACGTTTCCAGCGCGCCCGCCGTGACCAGCGAATTGTTGCGCGAAATCGCGGCGGTGAGTTCGTCGAAGGTGATGCCCGCCGACTCTAGTAGGATTGGATCGACCACGGCTTCCAGCACGTCGGTGCGTTCGCCGCTGATGTCCGCGCCGAGGATGGACGGGATGCTCTCGATGCGCTGCTGCAGCTCCTTTGCGGTCTCCTGCAGGGTGCGCTCCGGCACCTCGCCGAACAGGTTGACGACGAAGATCGGCACGCTGGACGTGTCGATCTCCTCCACGATCGGCTCCTTGGCCTCTTCGGGGAATTCGGCGCGGGCGCGGTCCACCGCCTCCTGCACGTCGAGCACGGCCTGGTCCTGGTCGAAGGAGGGCGTGAATTCCAGGATGATGTAGGCGACATTGTTGGCCGCCACCGCGTCCATCTTCTTTAGCCCGTCGATGGACTTCAGCTCCGTCTCCAACGGCCGGACCAGCAGCCTTTCCGCATCGTCGGGCGACACGCCGGGCAGGACCACCCGGACATTGACGAAGGGCACGGGGATGTCGGGTTCGGCATCCAGCGGCAGGCTGTTCACCGCGACCAGACCGCCGACGATGATGAACAGCATCACGCCCAGCGTCACCCGCCAGGCCTTGATGGCGAATCCGACGATGTTTTCCATCGCCTACTCCAGTTCGGTGTTCGTGGAGAGATCGGCCACGGCCGCGCCGCGGCGCTTCGTGCCTTCGCTCACCGGGTTCACCCGCGAGCCGACGGACACATAGTCCTGGCCTTCCACGATGATGCGCGTGCGGTCGGGCAGGCCCGCGACCCAAAGACCCTGGTCGGAGTCGTCCACCTGCCGTATGGCGGCGAAGCGCACCGTGTCGGAGGCATCCAGATAGCGCACGCCGGTCTCGCCATTGTCGCCCAGCGTCAGGATGCTGGACGGCACCAGCACGGCCTGCGTCTGCCCGGTCGTCAGCGACAGGGTCGCCGACACGCCCGCTTTCAGCGCATAGTCCGGATTGGGCAGGGTGGTTTCCATCTCGAAGGTTCGGGTGGACGGGTTGGCGACGGATTCCAGGAAGGACACGGTGCCGGTCAGGCTCTGTCCCGTGGCGAGGCGCACATTGACCTCCTGGCCGATCTCAACCTGTCCGACCTGCGTCTCCGTGAGCTCGGCTTCGACCTTCAGCGGGTCGAGCTCCACGATGACGGCGCAAGGCTGGCCGGGGGCGAGGTAGTCGCCCACTTCGGCGAGGCGCTGTTCGTAGATGCCCGCGAACGGTGCGCGCAGCACCACGTTGCGGCGTTCGATTTCCGCGGATTTCAGGCCGGCGCGGGCCGCGTCCACGGCCGCTTGGTCGGAGGGTAGGGCGGTTGGCGCGCGGAAGCCCCGGTCCACCAGCGCGGTTGTCGCGGCCAGATCGGCTTCGGCCTTGGCGAGCTGGGCGCGGGCCTGCTCCACCA
>JBARXH010000320.1:0-2634 GCA_049647245.1 Litorimonas sp. | reverse complement strand
CGGCCGCGTTGCGCGCCTCCACCCAGTCGCCGCCCGACAGGCGCGCCGGCACGTCCAGCAGGTCCCGCGCGCCCGCGACCGACAGGGCTTTCGGGACGGGCCGCTTGGCCCGCGGTCCCTTGATCAGGGCGATGGCTGAATTGGACGCGTCCCAGCGGCGTTCCAGATAGCGGTAGAGCGTCCGCAGCGCGGAGAGCAGCCGCTGCACGGACGCAGACCCAAGACCGTCATTTCTCCGGTGCGCCAGATAGGCCCGGAAGTCCGCCGCCTCCAGCGCCACGAGCGTCCGCAGTCCGGCCGGGGCGCCCCGGTGCCCGGCCACGAAGCGCTGGAAGTCCGCCACGTCGCGGCCATAGGCCTCGACCGTCCTGGGCGACAGGCGGCGTTCCCCGGACAGATGCCCCAGAAAGGTCGCGCGGACGGTGTCCGCATCGATTTCGGGAAGACGTGCGGGAGTGGCGCTCATGGACGCAGTGTGCGACAGGCGCGTAAACGAATTGCCAAGGGACATCTTTCAGACTCATGACCACGCCGCGCCTCCAAGCCCTTCTCCTGTCCGCCTCCGTCTCGCTGCTCTGTGCCTGCGCGCCCGCCGAGGAGACGCCGCCCGCCCCGACCCCCGAAACGCCCGCCGAGGCGGCACCAATGAGCGCCGCCGACATCGCCGCGCTGCACGACCGCCTGCTGACTCTCGACACCCATATCGACATCCCGCTCACCTACATGACGGAGATCGACCCGTCGGGAGAGACCGAGCTGCAGGTCGACGAACCCAAGCTCAATGCGGGCCGCCTCGATAGCGGCTTCTGGATCGTCTACACGCCGCAGGGCGACCTCACGGAGGACGGCTACGCGGCCGGCAAGGCCATCGCCGATACGCGCCTCTCCGCCATCCTGCGCCTGACGGACGAACTCGACAATTTCACCCTCGCCAAGACTGCCGCCGACGTGCGGTCCACCGTGGAGGCGGGCCGCTACGCCGTGCTGATCGGCATGGAGAACGCCTATCCGCTGGGCGAGTCCATCGACCGCATCCCCGAGCTGGCTGAGGCCGGCGTGCGCTATGTCGGCCTGACCCATTTCGGCCACAACCAGTTCGGCGACAGCTCCAACCCCAACTTCCAGCGCGACGACGGGCCCAAATGGAACGGCCTGTCCCCGCTGGGCCGCGACCTCGTCGCCGCGCTCAACGATCACGGCATCATGGTGGACCTCTCCCATGCGGGCAAGGAGACCATGATGCAGGCCGCCGACCTGTCCCGCACGCCGATCATCGCCTCGCACAGCGGCGTGAAGGCCATCGCCGACCACCCGCGCAACCTCGACGACGAACAGCTGCGCAAGCTGCGCGACGTGGGCGGGGTGGCGCAGATGGTCGCCCTCGGCGCCTATGTGAAGCTCCCCACGCCCGAACAGGCCGCCGCCCGCGACGCGCTCGACGCCGAATACGAAGCCGAATTCGGCGGGCGCGGCGAGTGGGACCAAGCCACCCGCGACGCCTATGGCGAACGCCGCCGCGAGATCACGGCCATGGCCGCCCGCGCCGATGTGGCGGGCTTCGTGGACCATATCGAGCACGCCGTCGAGGTGGCCGGCATCGACCATGTCGGCATCGCGTCCGACTTCGACGGCGGCGGCGGCATCGAGAAATGGGACGACGCGTCCGAGACCGAAAACGTCACCGCCGAAATGGTCCGCCGCGGCTACAGCGAAGAGGACATCGCCAAGATCTGGGGCGGAAACCTGCTCCGCGTGCTGGAAGCGGTGGAGGCGGAAGCGGCGCGGTAGGGGAGGCGGCATTGGATCAGGGCCCGATCCTTTCTGGGTCTAACGCTTGATCGAGAGCCAGACACCCAAGACCATGACTGCCAAACCCAGCGCCCGGCGTGGCGTAATGGAAATTTTTTGGCTCCCGATCAGGCCGAACTGGTCAATCAATGCTGCGCTGATCATTTGTCCCAGTAAGACGAAAAAGATTGCGTTGCCGAGACCGAATCTTGGGGCGATGGCTGTGATCGATAGGATGTAGAAAGCTACGAAGAACCCGGCCCCGAAATAGACAAAATTGATCGATGACGGATTCGGACTGCCCGCTGCGGATGGCGCTGCCAGGATGCAATATAGTCCTGCCACGCCCGCTCCCACGGCCAACAGGATTGTGGTTGCGAGCGGGGCGCTGCCAAGACGCACGCCCAAAGCGGCATTCATGGCTGCCATGATGGGAATGCCGATTCCTGCCGACAGCATGATTAGGGCGGAGAAGGCCGCAGATTGCGGTATCATGGCTTGAAGTCGCGGGCACGCCGCCTAGTGACCTGCTCGCCTGCAAGGCCCCAATTGTCGGTCTGAACTTCATCGATGAGGACAATTGTGGTATCCGGGTTCTTGCCAAGTTCCTCGACGAGAATATCCGTGGCTCTACGAATGAGAGTTCTTTTCTTTTCCTGGGTGAGTCCTTCGGGCGTGACCCTGAAAGTGACGGTCGGCACGACCTAACTTCCGGACCGGACGGCATCCTGATATCGCTTGAGCATTGCCGGCTTTTCAATCGAACCGTGGTGGTGAAGCTGTTTGTAGTTGCCGTCGGCTTCGACATAAATGCGTGATGTCCGAATTTTTAGATCAACGGATGTC
>JBARXH010000319.1:0-12322 GCA_049647245.1 Litorimonas sp. | reverse complement strand
AAGCGGCTCTCATGGCCGTCAATGCGCCTGCGCCCGTCGTGAGCCGGGCGGAGACCGCCGCGCCCGCGCGCATGGACAGCGGGTATCCACCTCGCGTTCAAGGCGGTAGCGCCCAGATGGCGCGGACTGTGCCCGCCCGCGCCGAAGCGCCCGTCCGCGTCAGTCCGGCGCCCGACGCCCCGGTGCCTGTGACGTCTCCGGCCCCGGCGGTTCCGGAAAGCCCTGTCGCAGCCTCCACGCGCCGTCCGTTCGGTCTTTGGAACCGCAAGTCCCGCCGTCCCGTCGCGACGCCGGAGCAAGCCGCTCCCGCGCCGACCACGTCCGGCGATCTGTTCGGTGACGACATGGAAGACGAACTCGAAATCCCCAGCTTCCTGCGCCGCCAGAACCGCGCGGCTCGGGCAGCATTGAATCCAGGCAGGCGGCTGAGTCGCCTGCCTTAATCTCGGACAAATTCGCGTAACATTGCGTCACTCACCGTTGCTTGTTGCTCGCTGCGGCGACTCCTAGCACCGAGCGTGACGATGAAGCCGAATATCCGCCGACAATCCACGTTGAGAGCGCCCGCAATGTGCCGCGGCGTGTCCCTGCATGGCGGCAGTCAGACCCGCCTGGTAATGACCCCGGCTGCGCCCGATACGGGATTGGTCGTCCGTCGGACGGACATTGCAGATCGCGACAACTTGATCCCGATCCGTCCGGAATCGGTTACCGACGTGCGCAACTGCACGACCGTATCCAATGCTGCAGGCGTGTCCGTCTCGACGATCGAGCACTTGCTTGCCGCGCTGTCGGCTGCAGGCGTGGACAATCTGCTGATAGACCTGGACGGGCCGGAGTTGCCCGCACTCGACGGCTCCGCCGAGCCGTTCCTGAAGCTGATCGAACAGGTCGGGCTGGAACGTCAGGCCGCCCCGCGTCGCTACGTTCGTGTGCTGAAACCCGTCGAGATACGAGACGGCGACCTCTTCGCCCGAATCGAGCCCTGCGACCGGTTCGAGCTGGATGTCACGATCGACTTCGACGATGCGGCGATCGGGCGGCAACGCTTGCAGATGGCCCCGGATGTCCGGGCGTTCCGCGAGCGTCTGGCTTCGGCCCGCACCTTCGCTCGACAACACGAAGTGGCTGCCCTGCAGGCCGCCGGCCTGTCGAAGGGTGGCTCCCTCGACAATGCCGTGCTGGTGGACGGCGACCGGGTGGTGAACCCGGAAGGTTTGCGATTCGACGACGAGTTCGTCCGCCACAAGGCGCTGGACCTGATCGGCGACATGTATCTGGGCGGGCCCATGCTGGGCCGGGTCATCACGGAGCGGTCCGGGCACGGCCTGAACCACGACCTGCTGACCAAGCTCTTCGCGACGGCGGAGGCCTGGGAATATGCGGTCCTGCCGGGATCGCGCACGCTCGTCGCCCTGATGGGTGCGCGTGAGGAGGCCCGGGCCGACGTGTCGGAGGTCAAGGGACCGGACACCGGCCCTGCGATTGCCGTTTCGGCTTAAGACATTCTCACTTTGATGCCGGGGCGCCGACCGCTAAGAGCCGTCGGACACACCGGGGATCCATTGGAACCATGATGACTTCGACCTTCGTCAGAACCGCCTTTGCGGTTTCGGCCACGCTTCTGCTCACGGCCTGCTCCACTCTCGGCATCGGTGGCGACCGCCGGGAACGGCTCGCCTATGTCGAACGCCCGGCCGAACTCATCTATAACGAAGCCGTGGACCGTGTGGACCGTGGACGCTGGGAAGAAGCCAAGCTTCTGTTCGAAGAAGTGGAGCGCCAGCACCCGTTCTCCGAATGGGCGCGCCGGTCCCTGCTGATGAGCGCCTATGCATCCTACCGGGCAGCGGACCATGAAGACAGCATCACCACGGCGCAGCGCTATATCGGCCTGCATCCCGGCTCTGACTCCACGCCGTATGCCTACTACCTGATCGCCATCAACTATTACGACCAGATCTACGATGTCGGCCGGGACCAGGAAACGACTGTCAACGCCGCCAATGCGCTGCGCCAGGTGACCCGGCGCTTCCCCGAGTCCGACTATGCGCGCGATTCGCGCCTCAAGCTCGAGCTGACCGAGGACCACCTCGCAGGCAAGGAGATGAATATCGGGCGCTTCTATCTCCGCCAGAACCAGCCGCTTGCCGCCATCATCCGTTTCAAGAACGTCGTGCGCGAGTATGAGACAACGTCCCAGGTCGAAGAGGCGATGCATCGCATGGTAGAAGCCTATGTCACGCTCGGCGTGATCCCGGAGGCCCGGAAGGTCGGCTCCGTGCTCGGCTACAACTACCCGTCCAGCCCGTGGTACGAGGACTCCTACGAACTCCTCGCCGAATATGGGGTCAATCTGGACGACGAAGTTTCCAAACCGCGCGAACGCGGCTATTTCGAAAGACTCCGCGACCGCCTCTTCTAGGCCGCGCGCGACAGGGAGTCGTCCTCATGCTCAGCGGACTGTCCGTCCGGAACGTTGTGCTGATCGAGCAACTCGATCTGGGCTTTTCGCATGGCTTGAGCGCACTCACGGGCGAAACCGGGGCGGGTAAGTCGATCCTGCTGGACGCGCTGGGCATGGCGGCGGGCGCACGCTCCGACCGGGGCCTTGTCAGGGCCGGGACCGACAAGGCCTCCACGACGGCAAGTTTCGATCTTGGCGACGACCACCCGGTCTGGGCGCTTCTGGAAGAGCATGACCTCGATGGCGACGCATCCGAGGATCTGCGCCTGCGCCGTGTCGTCTCGGCCGACGGTCGTTCACGAGCTTACGTTAACGACCAGCCCGTAGGCGTGAAAGTGTTGTCGCGAATCGGCTCACTCCTGCTGGAGGTGCATGGCCAGCATGATGGACGCGGTCTGCTCGACCCGACGACGCACCTCGGCATGCTGGACGATTTCGGCGGCTACATTGCCGAATTGGCGGCCGTGCGTGACGCAGACACGGATCGGCGCCAAACACAGAACGCCCTCGATGCGCTGATCGCCCGCAAGGACAAGGCGGGCGAGGACCGAGAGTTCCTTCAATCCGCTATTGCCGAGCTGGACCGGCTCGACCCACGCGCGGGCGAAGACGAGACATTGGCCGAGGAGCGCAAGTTCCTCCAAGGCGCCGAGGGCGCGCTGTCCGAGTTGACGGCCGCGCAGGACACGCTGGGCGAGGGAGGCGAGTTCGAAGAGAGGCTAAGCCGTGCCCTTACGGGCATCGAGCGCGTCCGCGGGAAGTTCGGCGACGGCGACGGAAAGGCCGCGCAGGCCCTGACGGCGGCAGCCGAAAGCCTCGAGCGTGCCTTGCTGGAGACCAACGACGCCCGGGACGCGGTCGCCAATGCGGCCGAGACCTTCGACGTGGAGCCCGGCAAGCTGGAACAGGTCGAGGAACGCTTGTTCGCGCTGCGGGCGGCGGCCCGCAAATACGGCGTCGGAATCGACGCGCTCGTAGCAAAGCGTGCGGAGTTCGCCGCGGAGCTGGACGGGATCGAGACGGTGGAGGCCGATATCGATGCCACCCGCAAACGCCGGGATGCGGCCAAGGCGCGATACGACCGCGCCGCTGCGGCGCTCTCCAAGGCGCGCAAGGCGGCCGCCTCGCAGCTCGACGCTGCAGTGGCGACCGAACTTCCGCCGCTGAAGATGGAGCGCGCCCGGTTCGTCACGGAAATCACCGATGCGCCCGAGTCGGCGCACGGCACGGACCAGGTCCGGTTCACGGTCTCGACCAACCCCGGCACGCCGCTGGGTCCGCTCGACAAGATCGCATCGGGTGGCGAGATGGCGCGCTTCGCCTTGGCCATCAAGGTGGCGCTGGCCGCCAAGACGCAGAGCGTGATGGTCTTCGACGAGGTGGACCAAGGGGTCGGCGGGGCCGTGGCCACGGCCGTGGGCCGCCGCCTGTCCAAACTTTCGCAGTCGGCACAGGTCTTCGTCGTCACGCACAGCCCGCAGGTCGCTGCCGCAGCCGATCATCAGTTCCGGATCGAGAAAACATCGGATGGCGACACGACCAACACCCATGTTCACGCCGTCGCGGAAGGACAGCGCGAGGAAGAAATCGCCCGGATGCTGGCGGGCGATACTGTGACGGACGCGGCCCGCGCGGCCGCGCGTCAGTTGCTGGCGGGCTAGCTCTCATCGGCGGGACGGCGGCAGCCGCTCTTTTCCACAAGACTCCCGCATCCTATCGCCCGTATTAGGACGCATGAGCGACCGCGCCAAAACCTATCAGAGCCTGATCGACCGAATCCGCGAAGCCGATAGTGCCTATTACACGGACGATGCGCCGCTTCTGTCCGATGCCGAATATGACGCGCTCCGCATGGAGTTGCGGGCGATGGAGGATCTCTACCCAGAGCTCGTCAGCCCGGACAGCCCGACCCAGACAGTCGGGGCCAAGCCGTCCGGTCGTTTCGGCAAGATCACCCATGCGGTGCCCATGCTCAGCCTCGACAACGCGTTTACGGACGATGACGTTTCGGACTGGACGGCGCGCGCACGGCGATTCCTCGGTCTTCCGGACAGCGAACCTATGGCCTTCACGGCAGAGCCGAAGATCGATGGCCTGTCGGCTGCCGTGCGTTACGAGCAGGGCGTGCTGGTGCAGGGCGCAACGCGCGGCGACGGAGCGGTTGGCGAAGACGTAACCCGCAATCTGCGCACGCTGGACGATGTGCCCAAGCGCCTGTCCGGGTCCGGCTGGCCCGACGTGCTGGAAGTGCGCGGCGAAGTATATATCGAGCACGCCGCCTTTGCCGCCATGAACGCGGCGCAAGAGGCCGCTGGCGAGAAGACGTACATGAACCCGCGCAATGCGGCAGCCGGAAGCCTGCGCCAGATCGACCCGTCTGTCACGGCAGCGCGTCCCTTGCGAATGTTCGCCTATGCGTGGGGAGAGGTGAGCGAGCCCATCGCGGACACGCAACACGACGCCATCGCAAAGTTGGCGGAGTGGGGGTTCCAGACCAATCCGCTGACCGGCCGCTTCGACGACGCCGCCGGGCTGATGGCTCACTACCGGCAGATCGAGCAGGACCGGGCCGGGCTGGGCTACGATATCGATGGGGTCGTCTACAAGGTAGACCGGCTCGACTGGCAGGCACGGCTCGGTTTCGCCGGTCGCGCGCCCCGATGGGCTGTTGCGCACAAATTCCCAGCGGAGAAGGCGATCACGACGCTGGAGCGGATCGAGATCAATGTGGGCCGGACGGGCGCGCTGGCTCCGCTGGCTTTCCTGACCCCGATCAATATCGGCGGCGTGGTCGTATCCAAGGCGACGCTCCACAATGAAGACGAGATCGAACGGCTGGGCGTGAAGCCTGGTGATGTTGTGCAGGTGCAACGAGCCGGGGACGTGATCCCGCAGATCCTGAAGGTCGTCACCGACGGCGGCGGCAAGCCGTTCGTCTATCCGAAAACCTGTCCCAGTTGCGGATCCGACGCCGTGCGGGCCGTGGACGAGAAGGGAAAGCGCGACGTGGTCCGCCGCTGCACCAACAGTCTGTCCTGCCCAGCGCAGGCCAAGGAATATCTGATCTACTTCGTCTCCCGGCCCGCCTTCGACATAGACGGGTTGGGCGAACGCCAGATCGAGGACTTCTTCTCCGCCGGTATTGTCAGAGAGCCCGCAGATATCTTCACGCTGGAGGCGCGCAACAGCGAGCTGAAGCTCGAAGAGCGTGAAGGCTTCGGCGAGAAAAGCACCCGCAGCCTGTTCGACGCGATCCAGGCGCGCCGAACGGTCGGACTTGCGCGCTTCCTTCGCTCGCTCGGCGTGCGGCACGTGGGGCAGGGGAACGCGAATCTGCTGGCGCGCCATTTCGGTGATTGGCACTCACTATGCGAGAGTGCCAGCGCGGGAGTTCAGGACATGATGGCGATCGACGGCATTGGCGAAGCGGCGGCGAATGCGCTGCACGATTTCCTCGCCACGCCGGAAACCCGCGCGGCGCTGGACCGGTTGCTGGAGCAGGTCACGGTCGAAGATGCGGCCGCCGTCGACAGCGGTTCGCCCGTATCCGGAAAGACGGTCGTCTTCACGGGGAAGCTCGAGAAGTTCACGCGCGATGAGGCCAAGGCCCGCGCGCAGTCGCTCGGCGCGAAAGTTTCCGGATCCGTGTCCGGCAAGACGGACTATCTGGTTGCCGGACCGGGTGCCGGCAGCAAGTTGAAGAAGGCGGAAGCGGCGGGCGTGACCGTTCTCACCGAGGATGAGTGGCTCGAGCTGATCGGCTAGCCATCGCCGTCCGTCGGGCTGACTTCCGCGAAGACGCCCGTGCGCTCCATCATGAGAAGTCTGGCGGAGATAATTGAAAAATAAGCCCCTTGCAGGACGAGTTCGCCTTCGCGGACGCGTTCGGAGATAAAGTCGAAGCTCATCAGGTTCTGAAGGCTCATCCGGACGCCTTCCAGTTCCAGCTCCGTCTGCGCCTCCTTGCCGGACAGCCCTCGTGCCAGGATTCGGTCCCGCGCCGGGGCCAGATGGTCGATCCACGCCCCCACGAACCCATCCGTGATTCCATTCAGGCAGCCTTCGACCCCGCCACAGCTTTCATGTCCCATGACGAGAATCACCTTCACGCCGAGGATCTTCACCGCATATTCCAGCGCGGCCGCCGTGCTGGGCGTCGGCGTGTCAACATCGCCCCGTGGCACGATGTTGGCGACGTTGCGCAGAACGAACATTTCGCCCGGATAGGCGTGAAAGATGTCGGTCGGATCGACCCGTGAGTCGGAGCAGCTGATAAGCATGACTCGCGGCGACTGCCCGCTTCGACCCAGCGTCTCGTAGAGTTTCTTCTGCTCTTCGAAATCCGACAGGCGGAATTCGCGATATCCCTTTATAAGCTGTTCCGGCATGGTCCCCTCGCGTCCGGTCTTTGATGTTCCCGCTCTTTGCTCTGGTCCCTGCACTCCATCGGGTCAAGGATGAGGCAGTGCCTCACATTGACTTGCTATGCACACCGTCGCACTCTCCTGGGGATGGGTGCATCCGCAACATATATCCCGCGCGAGACCGTGCGCCGCCTGTCTCGGCGCTCCGACATTTGGGGCGTCTGGCTGACGCTGCATGTCTGGGGCGTGGTGTTCGCCGCCTGGACCATGGCGATCGTCTGGACGAACCCTCTGACGATCCTCCTCGCGATCCTAATTGTCGGGTCGCGCCAGCACGGCATGGCGATATTGATGCACGATGCGGCGCATGGCGTTCTGTTCGAAAACCGCAAGCTCAACGATTTTGTCGGCAAATGGCTGCTCGGCGCCCCTTATGGTGGCGACATGGCGGCCTACCGCCGCTACCATCTGAAACATCATCGGCATACGCAGACGGAGCACGACCCGGACCTGCCGCTATCCGCCAAGTTCCCGGTGTCAAAGGCCTCTTTGCGCCGCAAGTTCATCCGGGACCTGACGGGACAGACCTTTCTGCGCCTGCGTCTGGCCAGTCTGAAAGCGTCGCACGAACCGGGCATGGAAGCGTTCGAGAAAACGTCCATCTGGCCCTATCTGATCACCAACGGGTTCCTGTTCGCGGGATTGACGTTGATCGGCCAATGGTGGGTCTATCTGGTGCTGTGGCTTCTGCCTCTTGCGACCTGGTTCATGGCAGTGCTGCGAAACCGCAACATCGCCGAGCACGCCTTGACGAGCACTGACGGAAACGTCCTGACCCAAGCCCGCACGACCCGGGCCAACTGGATAGCCCGAATCTTCCTCGCGCCCTATTGGGTGAACTACCATGTGGAGCACCACGCCTACATGTTCGTGCCGTGCTGGCAGCTGCCACGCCTGCACCGCGCCATGACGGAGCATCACGGCGAGATGGAGTTGCAGCCCGGGTACCGACAGGTTCTGAAACTCGCCGCAATAGGTTGATCTCGAAGGGTTCCCTGCGGCGCGTTGCCTATCGGGGACATGCGGGCGCTAGATGCTGAAGCTGGTCCCGCATCCGCAATTCGCCGTCGCATTCGGATTGTTGATCTTGAACGACGCGCCGATCAATTCACGCGAATAGTCAATCTCCGAACCGGCCAGGAACTCCAGGCTCATTTCGTCGATCACCACGCGCGCGCCATCGCGTTCGATTAGCAGGTCGTCCGCTTCCGGCGTGTCGGCGAAGTCGAAGCGGTAGGAAAAGCCGGAGCAGCCACCGCCATCCACTGCCACGCGAAGGAGGCGGTCCACGCCCTGTTTGGCCATGATCGCGTTGATCTGCCGGGCGGCAGACTCGCTGAGCGTGACGGGCGTGGTTTCGGTGGCGGTTGCGGTCATGACCCTTATATAGCGCGCGAGTCCTCTTGAAAAAAGTGCCACGCGCCCTTGACGGGTCCGGGCTGACGAAAGGTTGATCGTGACCGTCTTCAAACCGACCCGCCAGAGCCGCGCGCCCTACGCGTCCGATCCCTACAATGCGCGCGGCCGCGTCATCCCGCAGCCGACCAAGTCCGAACGCAGCCCGTTCCAGCGCGACAAGGACCGGATCATCCATTCCAGCGCGTTCCGGCGACTCAAGGGCAAGACGCAGGTTTTCGTCGCTCATGAGGGCGACTATTACCGCACGCGCCTGACGCACAGTATCGAGGTCAGCCAGATTGCGCGGAGCATCGCGCGTGTTCTGGGCCTGGACGAGGATCTGGCGGAATGTCTGGCGCTCGCGCATGATCTCGGTCATCCGCCTTTCGGCCACTCCGGAGAGGATGCGCTATCCGCCGCCATGGCACCCTATGGAGGGTTCGACCACAATGCCCAGACCCTGCGGATCGTGACCAAGCTGGAGTCGCGCTATGCGGAGTTCGACGGGCTGAACCTGACCTGGGAAACGCTGGAAGGCATTGCCAAGCATAATGGCCCCGTCGTGCGGCGCGAGGCGGACTACAAGACGCTGCCTTGGGCGCTGCGCGCCATTCCGGACTATCAGGACCTCGAGCTCCATACCTATGCCGGCCCGGAGGCGCAGGTCGCGGCGATCAGCGACGACATCGCCTATATCAATCACGACATCGATGACGGTCTCCGCGCCGGGCTGTTTTCCGTCGAGGACATCATGGACGTGCCGTTCGTGGGCGAAGCGTTCACCGACGTGCGCAAGCGCTACCCCGATACGACACGCGACCGCATGATCCATGAAGCCGTCCGCGACATGATCGGCCACATGGTCGCCGACGTTCTGGCGGAAACGCGCACACGGCTTGAGAAATACGACCCTCAGAGCCCTGACGACATCCGCCACATGCCGGAAGCGGTCTGCGACTTCAGCGAAGCCTTCCGGGAAAAGGAGCGCCCGCTGCGCGAGTTCCTGATGACGCGCATGTACCGACACTATCTGGTCAACCGCATGATGAGCCAGGCCTCGCGCGTGGTTTCCGAGCTGTTCGAGCTGTTCATCTCCGATCCGTCCGTCCTGCCGACGGAGTTGCAGTTGGACTGCGCGGGCCCCCATGCGCCGGAAACCGCGCGGGTCGTGTCGGACTATATTGCGTCCATGACCGACAATTTCGCCATCGCGGAGCACCGGAAACTTTTCACGGCGACGGGCTATCTGGGCGGGTAGAACTGCATCGCCTGCAATAAGTCTTTAACCTCGCGGCGACATTCGCCTAGTCTGACATAGTGAGACGCGAAGGGGAGGGGCGATGAGCTCCAGCGGGCCAGAATTCAATCCGGCGATGGAGCCGGTCGAACCGGTGACACCGTTCGAGGTCGCGCGCGGCACGGAGCGGGCGGGATTGCTGAAACTCGTGATCGGCTTCGGCATCCTCGCCACGCTGATCTTCATCGGCATCAAGATATACCAGCCCGGCGTCCGCGACCGCGGCGATCCGCCCCTCATCACGGCGGAAAACACGCCCTTCAAGATCGTTCCAGAAGATGCGGGCGGATACCAGACGCCGGATCAGGACAAGGAGGTCTTCGACGTCATGGCCGGTGAAGGCGCGTCCAACGATGTCATCATTCTCCCGCAGCCGGAAACTCCGGTCGAACGGCCCGTCGTCCGCGCCCCTGACCCGGACCCTGCCACCGAAACGCCTGTGACCGATCCGGCCGAGTCGTCGGTCCAGCCTGCCGTCGAGCCCGATCCTGCCCCCGCTCCGCGCGAGGCTGCGCCCGAACCGGTCAGGCAACCCGTGACACCCCAGCCTGCAGCGTCGGACTGGGTGGTCCAGGTCGCGTCCTTGCGTAGCCAAGCCGAAGCCGAAGCGACCTATGCGCGCATTCGCGGGGCCAACTCTGCGGTCCTGTCGGCCTATTCACCGGACATCGTCCGCGTCGACCTGGCAGAGAAGGGTATCTACTATCGCGCCCGCGTGTCGGGATTTGGCAGCCGCGACGAAGCGGCGGCGACCTGCGACCGGCTCAAGGCGGCGGGACAGTCCTGCTTCGTTGCCCGCCGCTAGCGTGGCTCCGCTTGCCACGATCCTCGGACTGTCCGGCACGCGGCTATCGGACGACGAGCGTGCCTTCTTCCGGGATGCGGACCCATGGGCGTTCATCCTGTTTGCAAGAAACGTGGATAGCCCCGAACAGGTCAACGCGCTCTGCCAGGACCTTCGCGACGCCGTGGGGCGGGATGCGCTGGTCTTCGTGGATCAGGAAGGCGGCCGTGTGCAGCGGCTCAAGGCACCGCACTGGCGGGCCTACCCGACAGGCTCGACCTATGCGGCGCTGCACGAACGCGATCCGGTGCAAGGCCGCCGCGCGGCCTATCTCGGTCATCGCCTGATCGCAGACGATTTGCGTGCCGTGGGCATTACCGCGGACTGCGCTCCGGTTCTCGATTTGCCTCAACCCGACGCGGACCCCATCATTTCCGATCGTGCGCTAGGCGACAAGACGGACCGGATCGTCGATCTGGCTCATGCCGCCATGTCGGGATTGATGAGCGGCGGCGTGGCCCCGGTCATCAAGCACATACCAGGGCACGGCCGCGCAACCGTCGACAGCCATCTGGCCCTGCCGCGCATCGATACGGCCCGCGATCTGCTAGACCGTACCGACTTCGTCCCGTTCCGGAAGCTCAAGGACGCGCCCATGGCCATGACGGCCCATGCGGTCTACACGAGCGAGGACGACCGACCTGTCACGACATCTTCCAAAGCCCTGCAAACGCTGATCCGCGACGCGATCGGCTTTGACGGGCTGCTCATGTCGGACGATCTCGACATGAAGGCGCTGACGGGGAACAGCCTCGCGGCCAAGACACGCGACGCGCTCGCAGCGGGTTGCGACATCGCTCTTCAATGCTCCGGGCAGCTGTCCGACATGATCGACGTCGCAAGGGGGGCAAAGCCCTTGCGCGACCGGGCGCTCGACCGTGCGCGTGTTGCGGAACTGAGCGCCGGAACACCGGATCCGCTCGACCGGAGGGCTGCGGAAGTCGAGTTCGACGCGTTGCTGTCCACGCTGGACCGGGCGGCCTGATCCGGTGTCCGATCTGTTCGAAGAGGATATCCGCTTCGAGGCGTCCGACGCCGCCGAAGACAGCGAATTGGCCTTGCTGCTCGACATGGACGGCTATGAAGGCCCGCTCCACCTGCTGCTGGAACTGGCGCGCAAGCAAAAGGTCGATCTGGCCCGCCTGTCCATCCTGACACTGGCCGAGCAGTATCTGGACTTCATCAAGACCGCGCAGGACCTGCGGATCGAACTGGCGGCGGACTATCTAGTCATGGCGGCGTGGCTCGCCTTCCTAAAGTCAAAGCTGATCCTGCCACAGGAAAAGTCGGAGCTGGAAACGCCGGAAGCTCAGGAAATGGCGGCGCACCTGGCTTTCCGTCTGGAGCGGCTGGACGCGATGCGCCGGGCGATGGACGGGTTGATGCGCCTGCCACGCATCGGCGAGGACGTGCTGCCGCGCGGCGCGCCGGAAGGTCTGCGATCTCGCACCACGCCGCTGTTCGAGGCGGAACTCTTCGACTTGTTGAAGGCCTACGGGACATCGCGCGCCCGCTCCGCGTTCAGGCACCACACGCTGCCCAAACCCAATGTGCTCAGCATGGACGAGGCGCGGCACCGCCTGAAGCGCGCCATGGAAAATGCGGGAATGAGCCTGCAGGAATGGACCGCGCTCGATGCGCTGATCGCGGAAGCCGAAATGGGCGAAGGCGTGCCCCAATCCTCGGTCAAGGCCTCGTCTCTCCTGGCGGGCCTCGAAATGGCCAAGGAAGGCGACATCGAACTTCGCCAGATGGCGGCCTTCGATCCCATCTATCTGCGAACCACCGCGAAGGACGCGTCATGAGCCGACCCACGTCGCCCCGGCTGGACGAAGCCACGGCCGGCATCGAGGAAGATGTCGCGCGTCTCGCCGACCGTCTTCGTCCGGCGC
>JBARXH010000318.1:0-4279 GCA_049647245.1 Litorimonas sp. | reverse complement strand
GATGAAGAGAAGAATGACCAGCAGCGTTCCGACCGTGGCGAGAAAGGCGGGGTAGGCGAGGGCCGTGCGGATATCCGCGCGCAGCGAGTCCTCGAACTCCAGCCGGTCGGCGGCGTCGCCCAGCGATTCCGGCAGGCGGCCCGTCGCTTCGCCCAGTTCGGCCAGGCGCGGCACATAGGGCGGCAGCTCCGGCATGTGTTCGTCCAGCGCGCCGGATAGCGGCACGCCGGCACGCAGCGACCGCAGCAGCAATCCGGCCGCTGCCGCCGTGGCAGGCCGCGTCTTGCTCTTGGCGAGAGATTGCAGCGCATCCAGAAGCGACAGACCCGCATCCAGCAGGGTGGCGAGCTGGCGCACGAAACGGACCCGCTCGCGCGCGCTCAACCGGTTTCCGCCAAAACGCATCTCGAACTGCGGCGGGCGCTCGCGGACCTCGAAGGCGGACATGGAACGCGCGCTCAGCGCGGCGACCACGGCGGCCTCGTCGTGCGCGTCGATCTCGCCCTTGACGGTCGCCCCGCCCGTATCGAGCGCCTTGTAGAGATAGGTCGGCATCAGGATGCGCCGGAGCCGTCGATATGCGTGAAGCGGAGTGTGCGTGCAGGGCCTGGAGCTGGCGTCACATTCTTGTCCTCGGGGACCCGCTCCCCTATAGGCGCGCTATGTCAGCACGGCTCCATGAAGGCAACATGCGGGCTGCTGCCGGACGCGTGGCGGCCGATCCGGATGCGGGCCCAGCTGCCCGCGATAACGGTTTCACACTTCTGGAAACCCTCGTGGCCCTAGCCATCCTCTCCGTCGTGTCCCTCGTCATGTTCCAATCCGTCATCACGCTGACCCGGGTGAGCGAACGGGCTGGGGCGGTGGCGGCGCAAAGCCTGGACGAGCTTGTCCGCCGGGACGTGTTCACCTCCGTCGTCGCCCAGCTCGTGCCGGACTGGCCGGACGGGCGCGAACCGGGCGATGGAGCCTTCACGGGCACGGCGCGCGGCTTCCAGGGCCTGACGGGACACGATCCGGGCGCGGCGGCATCCGCGGACGGGAGTCGGGGATTGTCCCGCGTGGGAGTCGGCGAAGACAGTGGCGGCCTCGTCCTGCGGGTCGAGGGGCAACCCGCCCTCATCCTGTCGGGATCCCGCCCATTGCCGGGAGCCTCCCCAGTGCAGGCGCGCGCGGAGGCAGGCCGGTTCCGCTATCTCGGGACAGACGGGGTGTGGCGCGCCGACTGGCCGCCGGAAAGCGCGGTGCCCTTCGCCCCGCCGGGCGTACTGCCTTTCGACGATCACCAGCTTGCCCAGCCTCAGGCCCTTCCCGTGGCGGTGGCCTGGGTGGCTCCGGACGGCGCGGTTTGGTTCGCCTCGCCCAAGGGCGCGGGCGAGCTGCCTCCCACCAGCGACCTGGTGCTCGGCCAGTGACGGCCCGCGGACCAGAGGGGCTGGGACCCGACTCCGAAGCCGGCTTCGTCGTGCCCTACGTCCTCATGGTGGTGTTCATCCTCGCGCTCATCATAATCGGCACGGCGGACCGGATCCGCGCGGCCACGGACCGGCTGATCGCCATCGAATCCGCGCAAACGGATGCGGCCCTGCTGCACGACATGAAAACCACCCTGACCTATGCGTGGCTGACCTCCAGCCCGAGCGATGCGGGCTTCGATCTTAACGGCAACCTGTCCGGGGATGCGGCCCTGTTCACCACGCTCGCCCGGCAAGGCGAGCCGGGCGAGGTCCAGATCTGGTCGCCGGACGGCAGCTGGATGCAGTCGGGGTCCGCCTGGATATCCGTCCGCGATGCCTCCGGCCTGTTCGGGCTGAGGGCCGGGCCGTCGGGGACGCTGGAGGAAATCCTGCTTGCCACGACGGATGGCATGACGCGCCCTGAGGCCCGCCAGCTGGCGGCGCGGCTTGCCGACTATCAGGACGGGGACGACAATCGCCGCCTGATGGGAGCCGAGCCGACCGACTACCGCCGTGCCCGAAAGCCCGCGCCTGCCAACCGGCCGCTGCGAGACCTGCCCGAACTCTGGAACGTGCTGTCCTGGGACGACGCGCGACCTAGCCTGGATACGTGGTCGTTTCTCAGCCTTGTCAGCGCGGGATCGGCCGAAGCCGTCATCCGCGAGGCGTATGCCCATCCGTCCCTCGCCCAGTTCGTCGAGGCCTCTGCGCAGGACAATACCGACCTGTTCGCGACGCCGACCTCGACGACGCTGCCGTCCCGGGGGCTGCGTCTGACGCTGGCCCTGCCGACCGACGCGCAGGATGCGCGCGTCCTGGCCGTCGACCTCATGCGAGAAGCCAACGGGCTGGAGCGGCCGTGGCAGAGCTTCCCGGTCTTCGAAGGCACGGTGTCGCGGGACCTGCTGTTCGACGGCGGTGCGGCCGACGCCGCACAGATGCCGGCAAGGCTGCGCGAACTCCTTTCCGCCGAAACGGGGAGCCGCTAGCAGGGAGCATGACCATCCGTCTGAGAACCAAGCTCGGGCAGCGCGTCCACGGCGTTCCGCGCCAGGACTGCCAGTTCCGCACCTACCGCTATCCCGCGGGCGGCCGGGCCGCGATCAAGGCGGCCCGCCTGCGCGCGCGGCTGGAACTGCTGGGCGGCAGGGACGGAGGCGTGACGGTGGAATGGCACGCGCCGAGCGCCACCATGCTGGTCTGGGCCTATCCGTGGGTCGGGCCGGCCCATGCCGCGCATCTGCCCGAGACGCTCTGCCGCGCGCTGCCGGGAGAGGGCCTGCACATGATCCGCTGCCGGAGCGGCGTGGAAGGGGTGCGCCTTTCGGCCGGTCAGGTCGTGGCGTCGCGCTGGTGGCCGGCCGTCCCGGATGCGGTGGAATGGAACCTGTTCCTGCAATCCCTGCCGGACGGGAGCGATCTCGTCTCCGCCCCCCGGCCGGACCCCGTGGCCTATCCGTTTCGCTCCGACATTCCGGCCGTGTCCGTTTCTCCCGAGCGCCTGCACGCACTCTTCGGGCCGGGGCGTTTGGCTGTAGCGGCCGGCGCCTTGGGCGCGGTCGCGTTCGCCTATTTCGCATCTGCCGGCGTGGCCGCCAGCGTGAAACAGTCCCGCCTTGCCGACGAGGTCGCCGTCCTCACACCGGGCACGCAGGAAGTGCTGTCGCTGCGCCGCCGAACCCTGGCTGCGAACCGGCGCCTGGAGGCGATCCGCGCCTCCGCCCCCCTGTCGCGTCTGCCGGAGTCGCTCGCCGAACTCGACGCGGTTCTGGCCGAGCATGGCTCCACCGACGAGGACCCGGTGCGCCTGCGCAGCATCAGCCTCGATGGGGCGCGCGTCGAAGTCCTCCTCGACACGCGTCAGCCGATCGACCTCATTCCCTTCGTCACGGCGCTCGAGGCCCAGCCCTTCATGGAGAATGTCTCGGCGCGGTCGCAGGGCCGCACGGGCGTGTTCGTCCGCTACGGTGTCGTGACCGAAGGAGAGGTGTCATGACGGTCCGTTCCGCTCCGGACACTGCCCGCGCGACGTCGACGCTCGCATCGCTCAGCGCCCAGCTCACGCCCCGGGTCCAGTACGGTTTGCTGGTCGTGTTCTGCATCATCCTCTTCTTCGTGGTGGATGCGGTTCGCGCTTGGTCCGGCACGTCGCAGGATGGGCGCGACGCGGTCGCCTCCGAGCTGCGGGTCCTGCAAACGCTGGAGCCGCAGGAGGTCTGGCAGGCCCGCTTCGATGCCGCGCAGGCTCAACTCGAAACGCAAGGCCGCGGCAACTGGTCTGCATCGACGCTGGGCGAGGCGGCCGCGCGCGTGGAGCAGGCCCTGCGCGCCATTCACGCCAACAATCTGTCCGACGATGTCAGCGAGCGGAATGCGCTGCTGCAGGTCGATATTTCGGACGAGGCCGTTGCCGGTCCCGGCGGTCTGCTCCTGATGGATTTCAGCCTGTCCGGACGCGTCGACCGTGGCCAGGTCGGGACGTTCCTTGCGGACCTGACCCGCACAGAGCCGCGCCTGCAGCTGACCGACGTCACCATGAGCCTGCCGTCGCGCCGCCTTCCGGCCGGTGTCAGCGTGGACGGCTATGTCCTCCTGTCCCTGCCGGTCGAAGCCGCCCGGGCGGATGGGGGCTGAAATGGCGGTGTTGATGTCTCATAGGTCTCTGGGCCTCGGCCTTGCAGGTCTTATCGCGCTTGCCGTGGTGGGCGGGATGGCGTCAGGCCTGTCCGTCAGCGACGCGGACGCGGCCGTGACCCCCGGCATGGGCGGCGGTGTCGCGGCGGCGCCTTCGGCGGAAGGCGCTGCGGCGGACGATGCTGAGG
>JBARXH010000317.1:0-8161 GCA_049647245.1 Litorimonas sp. | reverse complement strand
CGGATAGGGTTGCGGCGCAGGCTGCCCGTAATAGGGACCGGGCTGCGCGCAGCCGACCAGGAAGGCGACGACCATGAGAAGGAGAATGCGCATCAGCCTGTCCTGACTTCGGTTTCGATGAGGGCGGCGGCCTCGGGATCCAGACCCAGGCCCATGGCAAGACGGTCCAGATAGTCGCGGTCCGCCGGAACAGTCCCGTCCGCGACCCGCGCGCTGACCGCGTAGATCTCCGCGCCGCATTGATCCGATGTGGCGAGCGCCGCAATGGACGCCGGATCGGACGGCTCGGAGAACAATGCCGCCAGAACGTCCGGGTCGGACCCCGGATAGGCGTCGATGATCGCCTTTTCCTCGTCCGTGACGATCCCGTCGGCCTTGGCGGCGGCGATCATGGCGCGCAGCAGGCGGTCGGCGCGGTCTTCGGCCGCGTCGCCCGTCAGAAGCCCGATGGCGTCCTGGAAGCTGTCGGGCATCCGACCGCGCTTGTGGCCCTTGTAGGCCACGGCGCCGAGGGCGGCGAGACCGCCCAGAGTGGCGACCTTGCGGGCCGACTTGGACTTGACGAGCAGCGCAAGGGCTCCCGCAATGCCGGCATATTTGGCCTGCTGCCTGATCTGGGCGCGGCCGGCATCGCTGCCGTCCAGGCCGAGCCGGTCGACGAGCAGGTCTTCGCCGCGACGCCCCAGCTCGCGCGCCTGACGCGTCAGGGCGTCGCCGTGCAGTGACGAATCGACTCCGCCCAGCAACTGGCTCAGCAATCCCTGAAGGGAAGAGGTCGGGGCCTCCTGCGGGCTCTGGCGCGGTGTCGAGTCGGACATCAATCTCTCCTGTGATCTTTGTAGGGGTTAACGCGCCCCGCATCAAATGGTGTCTTGCCGACAGGCTCCAATCGCGCGACGAATGCACCATGAAGAAAATACTCCTCGGGCTTGCGCTCGTCCTTACGGCTGTGGCGCTGGGCGCGGCCGTCTATTTGAAAACACCGTCGCCGCGGGCGTTTGATCTGGACGCCGCCACGGCACGGGCGGCCGACTACGACGTGCGGATCATCCGCGACGGCTTCGGCGTGCCACACATTCTGGGCGTCACGGATGCGGACGCGCACTTCGGCTATGCCTTCGCCCACGCCGAAGACGATTGGGCCACGATCCAGGAGACGCTTGTCGCCTCGCGCGGGCAGAGCGCGCTCTATTATGGCCGGGATCAGGCACCGGCGGACTATCTGTTTGACCTGTTCGACGTCGAAGCTGCCAGCGCAGGCATCGAGGATGTGCCCGACGACATCCGCGCGCTGATCCGGGCCTATGCGGACGGCGTGAACTACTATGCCGCCCTCAATCCGGACACGACACTGCCGGGGCTCATGCCCGTGACGGAGCGGGACGTTCAGGCCGGGCTGATCTGGGGGACGCCGTTCTTTTACCGGTTGGACGGTTATCTGGAACCGCTCTTCGACGAGGACGACAAGCCGAGCGTGTCGCCATGGGAACAGCAAGCGGGATTGAACCTGCCGGAAGCGGTGCGGGGGTCCAACGGGTTCGCCGTCGCGCCGTCGCGCAGCGCGGACGGCCACACGCGCCTGATCGTCAATTCCCACCAGCCGATGGAGGGCCGGTACGCCTGGTACGAAGCCCATCTGATGAGCGAAGAGGGGCTGAACATCTTCGGCGGGACCTTTCCGGGCAACCCCATCATCCCCCAGGGGGTCACGCCGAACACGGCCTGGACGCACACGGTCAACCGGCCCGATCTGGTCGATATCTACAAGCTGGTCGTGGACGACGAGGACGACCCCCGACAGTACAGGCTGGACGGCGAATGGCGCGACTTCGAGCGTCGCGACGCGGAGTTCCGGGTCAAGCTGTTCGGGCCGTTTTCGCTGCCTGTGAAACGCGATGCGCTGCGGTCTTCACACGGTCCCGTCCTGTCCACGCCCAATGGCCATTTCGCGCTCAACTTCGCGGGTCTCGGCGAGAATGCCAGCGTGGAGCAGTGGTTCCGCATGGCTAAGGCGCAAAACATGCAGGAATGGCGGCAGGCTCTTGAAATCAATGGCGTCCTGTCCTTCAACATCGTCTATGGCGACCGCGACGGGAATATCGGGACGATCTACAATGCGCGCATGCCCGACCGGATCGAAGGCCCGGACTGGGGCGGCATTCTGCCGGGCGACGACAGCCGCCTGATCTGGTCCGGCTTCCGGCCCGTCTCGGACCTGCCCCAGATCTGGAATCCGGACTGCGGCTGGCTGTTTTCCGCCAACGCGACGCCATTCATGCTGACGGATCCGGAATGCGACAATGCGCGGGAGGACTTCTCGCCCACATTTGGGATTGAGGACCGGATCACGAACCGCTCCTTGCGGGCCGTTTCGCTCTTCACGCAAGATGCGGCCATCACGCGCGGCGAGCTGCTGCGCTACCGTGCCGATACGGTCTACGATCCGGAGTCGAAGCTGATGCAGCTGCTGGTCGATCTTGTGGCCATGCCGTCGGATGACGATGCGGTGAACGCCGCCAAGGACGTCCTCAGAAACTGGGACGGTCGCTCGGACCGGGACTCGCGCGGGGCGGCGCTCGCCATCATCACGGGACTGCGGACATTGGGCTACGAATATGACGATGGCGGCGAGCCGTCGCACGACATTCTGAAAACGGTGGCTGGAGAGCTGGACGCGGCCTTCGGCCGGATCGATCCGGAATGGGGCGAGGTCAACCGCATCGTCCGGGGCGAGGAGAACCACCCTCTGGACGGCGCGCCCGACGTTGTGCGCGCCATCTATGCCGACCGGGACGGGGTGGCAAAGGACGGCTACATGAACGCCTTCGCCGGGGACACGCACATCATGATCGCCGATTGGTCGCCGGACGGCACGCTACGGGCCGAAAGCATCCATCAATACGGTTCCGCCACGCTGGACGAGGCGTCGCCGCACTATGACGATCAAGTCGAGATGTTCTCGAATGGAGAGTTCAAGACGCTGGCGATGACGCGCGAAGCGGTCCTGGAAAGCGCTGTCGAGGACTACCGCCCAGGCGAACGCTGAGGCCGTGTTCCGCGCCCGGGCTTTGGTCCTCGGCCCGGCTTGCCGCCAGATCGCGATCCGCCGCCGTCGCGGCCGCCAGGCTTGCGGTTGCCGGAGTGGGGCCCGCGGGGCTTTCCCTTCGGATTTCCCTGGAAACCACCCTTGGGCTTGCGCTGAGTCGCAGGCGGCGTCTCCTGGGCGTCTCGTTGGTTCTCTCTCTGCCCGGGCTTCCAATAGTCCCGCCGCGCGCGTTGCCCGATCCGGACCAGAAGTTCGTAGTTGATCGTGCCGGCTTCCGCCGCCGCCTCCGACAGACGGTCGCCGAGATATTCCACAACTCCGCCGACCTTCACCGGCAGGTGGATGTCCGTCACGTCGAGGGTCGACAGGTCCATCGACACACGTCCCACGATCGGCACGGGCTGGTCGTGGAGGATCATGTGGCCCGCATTCGACAGCGACACGGGCACGCCGTCCGCATAGCCCGCGCCGACCGTCGCGAGCCGCATGTCGCGCGGGGCCGTATAGGTCGCATCGTAACCCAGCGTTTCGCCCGCCTTGACGTAGCGGACCTGCAGGATCGGGGCGAGCAGCTTGACGGCGGTCTGCGTGACTTCCCGGTCCGGCTTGTCCGTCGCCTGGTCGGCATAGAGGCTGATGCCGGGCCGGACCATCTGGAAGTGGTAGTCCTTGCCCAGATAGAGACCGGCCGAATTGGCGAGGCTGAGCGGCGTCGGCGGAAGGCTGGCGGCGGCGGCCTTGAAGCGCTGGAGCTGCTGCGCATTCATCGGGTGATCCGCGATCGACGCGCAGGCGAGATGGCTCATGACCCAGTCCGGGTTGATCGCGCGCCAGAGGCTCTTGTCGCGCGACAGCTCCTTCACCTCTTCATTCGTCATGCCGAGGCGGTTCATGCCGGTATCGATGTGGATGGCCGTGTAGGGCGGCTCGTTCACTTCGCGGCTGACCTCTGCCCAGTAGCGGGCCTGGTCGATGGAGTTGATGACGGGCTTGAGTTTCGCGCCCAGCAGCGCCCCGCGGTCGCGCGGGGCCGGGCCGTTCAGGACGTAGATGGCGGCATTGGGACCCACCGCATCGCGCAGCAGCTTCCCTTCGCCCGCCGTGGCGACGAAGAAGATCCGGCAGCCCGCACCGTAGAGCGCGCGTCCGACCGCGACCGCGCCAAGCCCGTAGGCGTCCGCCTTGACGGAGGCCGCGACCTTGGCGCGGGGAGCGACGGCCTTGAGCGCCTCGTAATTGTCCTTGATGCGGCCGAGATCGACACGCAGCGTCGGTCGGGTGCTGTAGGGGGGCAGGGTCATCGCCGCGCGCCTAGAGAGGCTGGCGGGTCATGGCAAGGCGAACCGCCAGCGTGGCGTCTAGAGCGCCGTTGCGGCCTTGGCATTGCGGGTGATCGCGTCCCAGTCCCTGGCCGCCAGGGAGGCCTTGTCCGTGACCCAGGACCCGCCCACGCAGCGCACGCTCGGCAGGTCGAGATAGCGGCGGACGTCGTCGCGTCCAATCCCGCCCGTCGGCATGAAGGAGAGCTGGGGCAGGGGACCCCCGATGGCCTTCAGAGTCGGGACGCCACCCGCCGCTTCGGCCGGGAAGAATTTCACCGTCTCGTAGCCGCGTTCCAGCATGGCCACCGCTTCGCCGACCGTGCTGATGCCCGGGACGGCCGACAGCCCGTTGGCCGCGATCGCATCGGCGAGTTTGGGCGTCGTGCCGGGCGTGACCAGGAAGTCCACGCCGATCCGGGCGCAGCGTTCCACCTGCGCCGTGTCGACCACCGTGCCGACGCCCAGAACGATCCCGGTCTCCGCCGCTTTCAGGGCTTCCACCACCTCGAAGGCCCGGGGTGTGCGCAGGGTCAGCTCGATCACCTCGATGCCGCCGGCCATCAGGGCGCGGGCCAGCGGTTCCGCGTCCTCCGGCACGTCCAGCGCGACGACGGGCACGACCTTGGAGCGGGTCAGGGGCGAGAAATCCATGGATGATCCATTCGGCGAAAGGGCTGTCGGTCCCGCCGCTAGGATTGCTTGACACCGCTGTCAACGCCGCCGCACAAGTGCCGGATGACCTGCAGCGGTCATTGCAGACCCCGCGCATCCAGCCTTGCGAGCTCCGATGAAGACCACGATCACCGACGTCGCCAAGGAAGCGGGAGTGTCGATGAAGACGGTCTCACGCGTTCTGAACAACGAACCCAATGTGGCGAAGGCAACGCGCGACCGGGTGATGGAGGCGGCGGACCGGCTCGACTACTCGCCCAACCTCGCGGCGCGGGGGCTGGCCAGTTCGCGGTCCTATCTGATCGCGCTGATTTACGACAATCCGAGTCCGAGCTACATCTCCAATCTACAGCGCGGTGCCGTGGCGGCATGCCGGGCCAATGGATATCATCTGGTGCTCGACCCGATGCGCTCGGAAACGGCCCATGGCGACACGATCGAGTCGCGCCTGCGGCGTCTCGGCGTGGACGGCGTCGTCATCGCACCGCCGCTTTCCAACGCAGGTCCCTTGAGAGAGGCCGTGGTGAAACTGGGCCTCGATCATGCCCTGATCGGTCCGTCAGATCCGGCGGACCGGCAAGCGGTCCTGATGGACGACGCCGAGGCCTCGCGGCAGATGACGCAACATCTGATCGAGCTGGGACACACCGAGATCGGATTCATCGAAGGGCCGTCCGACCATTCCTCCAGCGCGCAACGCCTGCGCGGTTTCCGAGCCGCCATGGAGGGCGCGGGTCTGAGCGTGACACCCGACCATGTTCGCCGCGGCGATTTCACCTTTGCCTCGGGCGTGGAGGCCGCGCAGGCCTTGCTCGGATCACCGGCATCACGTCCCACGGCGATCTTTGCGTCGAATGACGACATGGCGGCAGGCACGATGCAGGTCGCGGCGAGACTGGGTCTGGACGTGCCGGGAGACCTGTCCGTCTGCGGGTTCGACGATACGCCGATCGCGCGCATGGTCTGGCCTCAACTCACGACCGTCGCTCAGCCGATCCGGCGAATGGGAGAGGTGGCGGTGGCTATGCTGATTGACAGAAGCCGTCATGAGGAACCGCGCGTTCAGACGCTCGATTTCGATCTGGTCATCCGGGACACGACGGCCGCGCCGGGGTAGCGATGTCCGGCTCGCGTTGACAGCGCTGTCACACTTTCGCATACCCCGATCAGGCGCCACCACCGGGGTGAGCGCGATCTGACGGGGTGGACCTATGGCGGAGCGCGATTCCAACATGCCCGATACGGAATCCGACGCATCGGGATCGTCCGGCTTCGTCCCGGTCGAGCCGTTCGAACTGGTCGTGTTCGGGGCGACCGGCGATCTGGCCCGGCGCAAGCTCCTGCCGTCGCTCTACCACCGCTATTGCGACGGGCAGATCCCGGACAATAGCCGCATCATCGGCGTATCGCGCACGGAGCTGAGCCGCGAGGCCTTCGTGAAGATGGTCCGCGACGCCTATTACGAGTTCGAAGAGCATCCCGACTTCAAGCCGGACTGTTTCGACCGGTTCTCCGCAATGCTGGACTATGTCGCCGTCGACGTGGCGGACGAGGATGGCGGCTGGGACGATCTGGCGAAGACGCTGGGGCCGCGATCGGACCTGATCCGGATCTTCTACCTCGCCATGCCGCCGCGCCTGTTCGTCCAGATCGCTGCCGGTCTGGACGCGGCCGGTCTGGCCCACGAGGACAGCCGGGTCGTCCTGGAAAAACCGTTGGGCCGCGACTTCGCCTCCGCCGACGAGATCAATGAAGGGGTGGGGCGGGTCTTCGACGAAAACCGCATCTACCGGATCGACCACTATCTCGGGAAGGAGACGGTCCAGAATCTGCTCGTCCTGCGGTTCGGAAACATCCTGCTCGAGCCGCTCTGGAACAGCCGTGCCATCGAGCATATCGAGATCACCGTGGCGGAAAGCCTCGGCGTGGGCGGGCGCGGCAGCTACTACGATGCTTCCGGGGCGCTGCGCGACATGGTGCAGAACCATCTGCTCCAGCTGCTTTGCCTCACCACGATGGAGCCGCCCGCCTCCATAGACGCGGACGATCTGCGGACCGAAAAGATCAAGGTCTTGCGGGCCTTGCGGCCCGTCACCGCGGAAAACGTCAAGGAAACCACCGTCCGCGCGCAGTACACGAAGGGCCGCGTGGCGGGCGAGCCGGCCACGGACTATCTGTCGGATGTCGATGCGGACGAGTCCGACACGGAAAGCTTTGTCGCGATCCACACGGAGATCGAGAACTGGCGCTGGGCGGGTGTGCCCATCTACATCCGCACGGGCAAGCGCATGGCGACGCGGCGTTCCGAAATCGTCATCCAGTTCCGCCCCGTTCCGCACTCCATCTTTCCGGACACCACGGATATCCGTCCGAACCGCCTTGTCATCCGTTTGCAGCCGGACGAGGCCGTCACGCTCTGGATGGAGATCAAGGAGCCGGGCGCCGGCGGTCTGCGCCTGAAGACCCTGCCGCTCAACCTGTCCTATGCCGACAGTTTCGCCGTGCGTTATCCGGACGCCTATGAGCGTCTGCTGATGGATGTCGTCCGGGGCAACCTGTCGCTCTTCATGCGCCGCGACGAGGTCGAGGAGGCTTGGCGCTGGGTGGACGGCATCATCGATGCGTGGACGGAAACGGAGCAGCGGCTCAGCCTGTACCCGGCCGGAGAGGACGGACCCGACGCGGCCCGCTTCATGCTGGAAGCCCAAGGCGACGCCTGGTCGGACGCGACATGACGGACATCGATCTCAGGCTTTTCGGCACGACCGAGGCTCTCGTCTCCGACGCGGCTGGCCTTCTGGGCCAGCTCTTGGGCCGCGCTCTGACCGAACGCGGCCGCGCCAGCCTCGTGCTGTCCGGCGGCTCGAGCCCGAAGCCTGTCTACGAGGCGCTGGCGAAACAGGATCTCGCGTGGGACGGCGTGGGCATCGGTCTGGTCGATGAACGTTGGGTGCCGAGCGGCCATGCCGCCTCGAACGCCGACTTCATCCAGGCCTGTTTCGACGGCACCCCGGCAGCCCGGGCGCAGTTCATGCCGCTCTACAACGGACACGAAACACCGAGCGCCGGTCTCGACGCGGCGGAGCAAGCACTGGCCCTGCTGGCCCAGCCTTTCGACATC
>JBARXH010000316.1:0-3690 GCA_049647245.1 Litorimonas sp. | reverse complement strand
ACCTATGAGGATACGCACGGCCAGGGCTATGACGGCTTCATCGACGAACTCGCCCTGTTCGGCTCCGACTGGCACGGGCTGACCGAAGGGCTGGACGTGCCAGTGCGCTTCTTCGTGGGGACGCAGGAAACCGCCTTCCCGCCTGCCGCGGTGGAAGCGTTCGCCGCCGCGCTGCGGGCCTCCGGTGCGGACGCGCAGGCGGAGACCGTGCCCCGGGCCGGGCACCTGGCCGCTTACGAGGATCCGGACCGCTGGGTCTCGGCCCTGGCCCGGATGCCGCAATAGCGCCTCATTTGCCGATCAGCGTTTCCATGACGTCCAGCCGGTCCGCCTCGTGTGCGGGCTTGTCCCAGCGGATGCGGCTGATGCGCGGAAAGCGTAACGCATAGCCGGATTTGTGGCGCGGGGAGCGGTGCGCGGAATCAAAGGCGACCTCGAACACCAGCTCCTTGTCCACCTCCTGCACGGGGCCGAAGCGCGCGACCTTGTGGTTGCGGATCCACTTGTCGAGCTCCTTCAGCTCCTCGTCCGTGAAGCCGAAATAGGCCTTGCCGATGGGCAGCAGCTTTCTCTCGCCCTTCTCTCCATCTGCCCAGAGCCCGAACGTGTAATCCGAATAGAAGCTGGACCGTTTGCCGGTCCCGCGCTGGGCATACATGAGCACCGCATCCAGCAGGAACGGGTCGCGCTTCCACTTGTACCAGGCGTGCTTGGGCCGGCCCGCGACGTAGGTGGAATCGCGCCGCTTGATCATCAGCCCCTCTTTCAGCCCTTCGCTGGCGGCGGCCTCCTCGCGCAATGCGGCAAGGTCCTCGACCGTGTTCCAGTCCAGCGTCTGCGAGAGTGAATAATGCTCCGGATTGCGATCCGCGATGAAACCGGCCAGCCGCTCGCGGCGCGCGTCCAGCGTCTCGTCGCGGAAGGACGCCCCGTCTCGGCTGATGATGTCATAGGCGATCAGATGGGCGGGCAGCCGCTTCATCAGCGGACCGGACGGCTTCTTCTTGCCGAGGCGCTGCTGGAGATCGTTGAAACTGCCGATCCCGCGCTCGCCGTTTTCGTTGGCGGGCCGAACCAGCAATTCCCCGTCGATCACCGCGTCCCAGTTCACGGTCGCGGCGAGGTCCGGGAAGCTGTGGGAGATGTCGTCGCCCGTGCGCGAATAGATGCGCGCCTCGCCGCCCATGCCCGCGACCTGAACCCGGATGCCGTCCCATTTCCACTCCGCGACATGCGTGTCCGGCGACAGGCGGTCGAGATCACTGTCTTCATCCAGCGGGTGGCTCAGCATGACGGGCGAGTAGGTCAGCACCTGGCTGATGTCCGGCATGTCGGCGCGCCCGTCGATCCAGGCGAACAGGCCCTCGTAGGGCGGACTGATGCCGTGCCACAGCTCCTCGATAACGCCGACATCCACGCCCTTCATGTTGGCCAGCGTCTTCTTCACCGTCCGCGCGCTCATGCCGATGCGCAGCCCCCGCGTGCCGAGCTTCAGCAGCGCCCAGCGCTGATGCGGCGCCATATTGTCGAGCAGAACAACGAGGTAGTCCCGGATGCCTTGCTTATCCCGGACCTTGAACTCCTCGATCACCTCGTGGAGGTCCGGCAGGCGGTTCAGGCGCACGGGTTCCGGGCTTTGCGGCCAGGCGAGCGCCACCGTCTCGCTCATCTCGCCGACATAATGGCGCGACAGCTGGAAGAGATACGGGTCCATCCGCTCCTCCATCAGCGTCTTGACGAGGTTCCGCTTGAACAGGTCGAAGGACAGCGTCCCCCCGATCGCCGCCAGCGCCCAGCCCCGATCCGGGTCGGGCGTCGTGCGAAGGAACTCGGCGAGGATCGCTTCCTTGGCGAGATTGGAATTGGTGAAATAGAGATCGTCGAGCAGGTCGGCGAAGGCGCTGAAGGAGGAGGCGTCGGTCATGGGGCGGGCCTTCTGGCGGGCCTCGCACCCCCCACCGCCTCGCAGTCGCTCGGCACCTCCCCCTGCTCGGGGGAGGGATGAGGAGAGCAAGACGCGATCCCTTCCCCGAGCAGGGGAAGGTGGCCGGAGCGAAGCGGAGGTCGGAAGGGGGTGGTGTTCCAGCTTTGCAGCGAGGACTCCACGCATCCAGCATAGGCCGTTCCCAGCGCTCGCGAAGTGATGCTGTTTTCGATGGCGGATCGGATATTTCGGTTATGCCGAAGCGCTTTTACTCGCCAAATGGGCTCTCCCGTTCGCCTGCGCTCACTCAGTGACGCTACTTTCGATCGACGATCGAAAGTCCTGGCTTCGCCAGACCACGTCACTCGCCCATTTCCTCATCCATCCCGATCAGGTGCAGGCCCTTGGCGTTGATCCCTTCCTGACACAGCGCATATTCCAGCGCCTCCACGCGGCCGTGGGTGATCCACACCATCTTGGCCTGCGTTTCCCGGCAGGTGCGCAGCAGGTCGTTCCAGTCGGCATGGTCGGACACGATCAGGCCCATCTCGGCGCGCTTCTGGCGGGCGCGGGCGCGGATCTGCATCCAGCCGGACGCGACCGTCGGCAGCGGGTCGGCGAAGCGCCGGGACCAGCGGTCGTTGATCTGGGCGGGCGGGCAGAGCACGATCCTGCCCCGGAACCGGTCCTTGTCGGCGCGCGGGATCTCGCTCACCAGCTGCCAGTCTCCAAAGTCCTGGCCGTAGGATTCGTAGAGTTCGGTCAGTCGTTTCAGCGCGCCGTGCAGGTAGAAAGGGGGCTCGTACCCCGCCAGCCGAAGCGTCTTCATCACGCGCTGGCACTTGCCCAGCGCATAGACGCCGACGATGTGCGTGCGGTCCGGCAGGGTTCGCATGGAGCGCATCAGCTTCTCCACTTCGGCCTCCAGAGGCGGGTGCTGGAAGACCGGCAAGGCGAAGGTCGCCTCCGTGATGAACACGTCGCAGGGCACGACTTCGAAGGGCGCGCAGGTCGGATCGGGGTGGCGCTTGAAGTCGCCTGCCGCCACGATGCGCTGGCCCTGATACTCGAACACGGCCTGGGCGCTGCCGAGGATATGACCCGCGCTGGCGAACCACAGCGTCACGCCCCCGCCCAGGTCGAAGCGCTCGCCATAGCGCAAGGGCACCGCCTGCGTGTCTTCGGCGACATAGTAGCGGGTGCGCATGATATCGATGGTTTCCGGCGTGGCCCAGACCGTGCCGTGGCCCTTGCGGGCATGGTCGGCATGGCCGTGGGTGATCACGGCGCGCGGGGCAGGCTCCATCGGATCGACATAGACGTCGGCGGGCGCGCAGTAGAACTGCCCGTCGCGCACTTCCATCCAGCTTTCGGGATCGGGCGTCATGGGACTCCTAGCGGGCGGCGGGGCGTTCGGTTCCGTCCCGGCGGCCCTTGTCAGACTTGTTTACGGCTCTAAAGCCCCGCTCATGTCAGGGGCGACTACGCAGACACTCTCCGCAAGGTCGGTCTTCGACCAGAGCTGGCCGATCCTGCTGGCCAATGCGGCCGCACCGGTCGTGGGCCTGGTGGACACGTTCGTGGTCGGACGGTTCGTCGGCACGCAGGCGCTGGCCGGGATCGGTCTGGGCGCGGTGATCTACGGCATCGTCTATTGGGGGTTCGGCTTTCTTCGCATGAGCACGGCGGGGCTGGCGGCGCAGGATGCGGGCGCGGGCGACGTGGCGGGCGTGCAGGGGCACATTCTGCGGGCCGTGCCGCTGGGC
>JBARXH010000315.1:0-35622 GCA_049647245.1 Litorimonas sp. | reverse complement strand
GTCCAGAGCGCCGCTCTGGGCGTTGGCGAAGACGCGGGCTCGCGCGGCCCGGTCGTGCAAGCCGCCATCAATGCCCTGACGGACACTTGCCGAGAGTTCGTCGGGTTCGGCGATCGCAACCGCGCCGGCCGCGACCATCTCCCGGTAGAGGTCGGCGAAGCTTTCGTGCCACGGACCGGAGATCACGGGCACTCCGGCACGGGCCGCTTCCAGCGGATTGTGGCCGGTCAGCGATGGGTCGAAGGACCCGCCCATCACGCAAAGGTCGGCCAGTGCCAGGGCCAGCCCCGTTTCGCCCAGCGTGTCCATGACGTAGCCCGCCTCCGACGGCGGAGCGCCCGTGGACCGGCGCGGCAGACCCGTTCTGTACGCGATCGCCTCGCCCCTGTCCGGGTGGCGGGGAAGCCAGAGGGTGAAGAGGTCGTCCAACGCCTCGTGCAGACCGTGAAACACCTCTTCCTCGGCCTCGTGCGTCGATGCGGCGAGCCAGACGGGACGGTCGCCGATGAGCGCCTTCAGGGCGTCCCGTTCGGCGGCGTCATGCTCCAGAGGCGCGGCGTCGGACTTGAGGTTGCCGACCATGGGTACCGTTTCTCCGAGGATTTGTCCCAGTCCGTCCGCCGTCCGCCTGTCCGCCGCAAGCACGGTGTCGAAGGCTCCGATGACCGATAGGGCTATGGCCTTGCGGCGCGCCCAGCCGGAGAGAGAGCGTTGGCTCATCCGGGCGTTGATGAGCGCCAGCGGCGTGCCCGCCCGCTTGGCTGTCCAGATGAGGTTGGGCCACAGCTCGCTCTCGGCGAAGACGGCGAGGTCAGGATGCCAATAGGCGATGAAGCGCGCCGTGGCGCGCGGCGTATCGAGCGGGACATATTGGTGGATGGCCCGCTCGGGCAGCTGTCCGGCGATGAGCTGCGCCGAACTCAGTGTGCCGCTCGTGATCAGCACATTCCGGTCGGGCGTTTCCAGTAGCCGGTCGATCAGTGGGCGCAGCATCTGGGTTTCGCCGACGCTGGCCCCGTGAAGCCAGATCAGCTGTCCGGGCCGCCGGAACGCCTCGGTCCGGCCATAGCGTTCCGCCAACCGACCGGCATCTTCCTTTCCGGCCCTCACGCGCCAACGCATCCAGACGGGAAGGACGAGCGCCAATAGCGAGCTGACCAAGCGGTAGGCGAACGTGGTTTTCAGCCAGCCAGTCATGCCGCCATCACCGGCTCATGCCCCATCGCCCTGTCGGCATCCGCCATGAGGGCGTTCATTTCCGCTTCGACCCGCGCGCGGATCGCCTCGACGGCATTGTCCTCCGCGTCCGCCGGCACGGTTTCCGGCGTGCCCCACACAATCCTCCCGCGTCCGAACGGCAGCGGCAGGACGAACCGGTCCCAGCTGTCGAACTGTTTCCGGCGAGCGACAGAGAAGGTGCAGGGCAGGACTGGCGCGCCGCTGATCCGCGCGAGACGGAACGGTCCGAGCGGAACCCGCTGCCGCGGACCGCGCGGCCCGTCCGGCGTGACGACGATGCATCCACCTCCCTCCAGCGCGTCGAGGATTTCGCGTCCGGCCGCGCCGCCGCCCTTGACCTTGGTCTTGGCTGCGTTCTTTGCCGAACCGCGCACGGTGGACAGTCCGAGCCATCGGCAGGTCCAGGCCACGACGGCCCCGTCGCGCGACCGGGATATGAGGACATGCGGGTGCTGGAACCGCCGCTTCCACGCGCTGGTCAGCAGGAGAAAGCGCGAATGAAAGGTGAGGGCGATGACGCCGCCGCCGCCCTTGATTATGGGAGCGGCCCGCTCCGGGTGCAGCACCTCCCACCGCGTCGTGTATTTTACCAGTGTCATCCAGAGGGCGATCAGCCCGCCGAGCAGCGCCTGGAAGAGAGTGGAGCGCATCAAGCGTTTGAACACGGAGCCCCTCCCTGTTAACGCCGCGGCGTGCGACCCGATGAGCGGACATGGCGGACCTAGGCGACATCATGTCCGATGGAAACCCGCCCATTCTCCCACTGACCCCCGAAGAGCAGGCCGGCGGCCCAGAGCCAGTCGGCGGGCTGGATCTCAGCCTGCCGGAAGACCGCAAGCAGGCGAGGCGCGATCTGGTCTGGGGCGACCATGCCTTTCTGCGCCGCTACTTCGCTAATCGCCACGACATTGGCGGTGGCATGTTCCGCGAGAACCAGCCCAGCCCGGAACGCGTCAAGGTCTGGGCCGATGAAGGCATCAAGACCGTCGTCAATCTTCGCGGACCCAGCCCGAAAGGCTTCTACGTGCTGGAAAAGGAAGCATGCGAGCGGCACGGGCTGACGCTCGTGAACTACCGCATGTATTCCCGCGACGTCCATTCCAAGGCCCGCATCCTCGGGACCAAGGCGTTGTTCGACCGCATCGAGTACCCGGCCGTTATGCACTGCAAGTCCGGCGCGGACCGGACCGGCATCATGGGCGTGCTCTACCGCCACTTCCGCATGGGCGATACGATCGAAGAGGCCGTCCGGCAGCTTTCCTTCGACTATCTCCATGTGCGGCATGGCAAGACGGGCATGCTGGATTTCTTCTTCGAGGATTATCTGCGCTACAAGTCGGAACATCCCGAGGTGGGCTTCGAGGACTGGGTCCGAGGCCCCTACGATCCGGCGGACGTGAAGAGCCGGTTTATGAGCCACTGGACCGGCAATGCGCTGACGGAATGGATCCTGAGGCGGGAATGAGCCTTTATCCCTATCGATTCGAGGCCGAGATCGAACGCTTCGGGGTCGGGAAGACCCGCAAGGTCTGGTATCAGGTCCTGATGTTGCCGGACACGTTGAAGCAGGCGCTGCCGTTCGGCACCTATTCGCGTCTGCGCGTGGAGGGGGAGATCGCCGATGTCCCCATGGCAAATGCCTTCATTCCCACCGGAGACGGCCGCTACTATGTAATCGTCGGCCCGGATGTCCGGAACGGAGCGGGAGTCGGTCTCGGCGACCGGGTCGGCATGCGTTTTGGGATCGCGGATCAGGATGCGGTCGACGTGCCGGACAATCTGGCTGCGGCACTGAAAGACAGCCGGGAAATGACAGAGGCCTGGGACGGGCTGACACCGGGCAAGCAGCGCGCCGTCGCCCAGCATGTCAGGTCGGCCAAGACAGATCCGACACGGCAGAAACGCCTTGCCGAAGCCGAAGTCATCGTGGCGGAGTTCAACGGCGACCTGCGCCGCTGGCGGGATTCGAAGAGAAAGAGCTAAGCATGGAATACCTCCACACCATGGTCCGCGTGGCAGACATCGACGATGCGCTCGGTTTTTACTGCGGTGCGCTGGGTCTCGAGGAGATGAGCCGTTACGACAATGAGGGCGGACGGTTCACGCTTGTGTTTCTCGCCGCCCCCGGTGACGCGGAGCGCGCGCGCGAGGCAAAGGCCCCGATGGTGGAGCTGACCTATAACTGGCCGCCGCAGGATGGCAGCGCACCGGAAGACTATCGGGGCGGTCGGAATTTCGGACATTTGGCCTACCGGGTGGAAGACATCTACGCGGCGTGCCAGAGGCTCGCGGATCACGGGGTCACGATCAGCCGCCCGCCACGGGACGGCCGCATGGCCTTCGTCCGTTCGCCGAACGGAATTTCCATCGAGCTGTTGCAGAAGGGTGACCCGCTGCCGTCGCGGGAACCTTGGGCCTCGATGGAAAACAGCGGCAGCTGGTGAGCCGCTTTCCTCACACGCCGGACGGCCGCTACTTCGTGTCCAAGGGTCGGCTCTGGCGGACCACCAATCCCGACCTTCCAGAGGCAGAGCGGCAACGCCTGGTCAAGGCGCTGATGGATGCCCGCCGCGACGTGTACCGCTTCCGGGACGACCCGGACAGGCTCGCGGACGCCCGTGCCCGCGTTCACGCTGCCAAGGTGGCTTTGGGTGAACGTGGTCCCGTCTGGTGGGACGATGGCAAGGAGGATGTGCTGCAACGCGCGCCGAAAAACACCTATTACGCCGAGTGGTGGGCGGGCCTGAGCGAAGCGGAACGCGACGCGGGCATGAGCTGAGCGTCAGGCAGAGCCGGCCTCGTACAGCGCGAACATGTCGCGGCAGGGTCTGCCCATCGCCGCCTCGAACCCGGCCTGATTGCCGTTGCCGGCGCCGAAGGCCTCGTCCGAACTGCGAAGATTGCTCCGGAAGATGCCGGCTGCAGAGACAGGAAGGAAATCCTCGTAGGTCAGGGGCGCGCCGTCCGGTCCGAAATAGGCAAGGCCGTCGCGGCGCATCGCATCCCAATCGTCCGGAAAGTTCGCGAACGCGTCCATCGGGGACACACCCGACTCCTTGGACGCGGCGAGGCAGCGGTCGTAGAGCGTGCGCCCCTTGGGCGTCAGGGCCGCGCCGCGTTGCTCGATTTCGCCGAAGCGGGCCGTATGGGCGGCCGTCTCCCAGCCGTTGCCGGACTTGAACTCGACCTCTTCCGTCAGTGCCTTGAAGGCCGTCTGCCGCAGCAGGATCGGGCAGGCCCGTCGCGGCGGACCTTCGATGACGTCCTTCGCGTCCAATCCTGCACCCCGCATCGCCTCCTGCGCGGCATCGATGTCGCGCACGCGCGGCGTGAGATGGTTCATGTGGGGCCCATGGAAGGAGACGATGTCCGCGATGAGCGGGTGGGCGTCGAGCAGCTCCCGATAAAGAGACAGGCTCACGCGGGCGCGGGGCCGCCATTCGAAGACGCGCACAGCCTCGCCGACGAAGTCCTGCGCGTCCGAGTCACGCAGTCCCGCATCTGCCTCGGTCTTCTCCAGCAACTCCCGGCCTCGGCCCGACAGGATGTCCCGGCCGCGGAGCGCACTGGCTGCCGTGTGGCGAAGGTCTTCGTCCTCGATCATCTCCAGCCGGAGCAGGGAGGTGAACATCCGGAACGGGCTGACCTCGAACGCGTCGCGTGTGACGGGCCGGAAGGCGGTGGAGTGGACCGGCAGTCCGGCGACAGAGAGGTCGTAATATCCGACAGGCTCCATACCCATCGCGCCGAACAGGCGCGCAATGTCGGACAGTTCGCTGGCCTGTCCGACCCGGATCGCGCCGTGGCGTTCGCTACCCAGCCGCGTGCCGCTATCGTCGCCGTTGATCTCCGCGACGATGTCCAGCAGCGTCCCGTAGGCCGGGACTTCGGTCCGGTAGAGCGTGGAGAGGCGGTCGGAAAATTCGGCGCGCAATCGATCGGCGGGTACAGGCATGGACGGCCCATGCCGGAGGCAAAAAAAGCTGTAAAGCCTCCAGAAGCGAGCATGACAAATCCGCACGCCCCTGCCAAAGCGCCCGCCTATTGTAGTGGAGCGCGAGAAACATGCAAAACATAGCCGTTCTGGGATTGGGCAAGGTCGGGGCGCTGGCCGCGCAATTGCTGGTCGATAGCGGGTTCACCGTCGTCGGCGTGGACATGAACGCCGACCCGGCGGCGCACGCCCATGACGTCCGCCGCATCGACGTGACGGATGCGGTCTCGCTGGGCGCGCTGTTCGCCGACATGGACGCGGTGCTGTCCTGCCTGCCCTATCACCTGAATATCGGCGTATCCGACGTCGCCCATGCGGCAGGCATCCACTATTTCGATCTGACCGAGGACGTGCCCACGACTAACCACGTCCGAAAGCTGGCCGAGACGTCCAGGGGTCTGATGGCCCCGCAATGCGGACTGGCGCCGGGCTTCGTCGGGATTGTCGGGGCGGACCTGATCGCCAAGTTCGACGAAACCCGTTCCTGCCGGATGCGGGTCGGCGCACTGCCGCAGAACCCGACCGGCCTGATGGGCTACGCGTTCAACTGGTCTCCCGAAGGCGTGGTCAACGAGTATCTCAACGACTGCGAAGTCATCGAGGAGGGCGAGCGCAAGATGGTGTCCGCCATGGAATGGCGCGAAAAAGTGTTCATCGACGGGCTGGAGCTGGAAGCCTTCACCACGTCGGGCGGACTCGGCACCATGTGCGAGACCTATCATGGCCGTGTCCACAACATGGACTACAAGACCATGCGCTATCCGGGTCACTTCGACCTGATGAACTTCTTCTTCCACGAATTGCTGATGCGCGAGGACCGGGAGAAGGCGGGCGAGATCCTCGTCAACGCCAAGCCTCCGGTCGATCAGGACGTGGTCTATGTCCATGTTGCCGCCGAAGGCACGATCGACGGGAAGCTGTCGCGCAAGGAGTTCGTCGGGGGCTACAAGCCGCTCATGATTGCCGGCAAGAGCCGTACCGCCATCGCCTGGACGACGGCTGGCTCCGTCGTCGCCGTAATCGAGATGGTCCGCGACGGCGCGCTTCCTGCGCAAGGCTTCCTGAAGCAGGAGGACATCCCGCTCGACGCCCTGCTGTCCACGCGGACAGGAAGTTTCTACACGCGCTAGCGGGCTGCCAGGCGGGCGGCGTCCGCAGGCAGGTCGTCCCGGTCGAGGCCGATGCCGAAAAGCGCCGTGCGGTCCACGCTTATGCCTCGGGCTTCCAGCAGGTCCGCGCGGATGGACGCCGCATTTCGGATTTCGGCGGGCGATAGGTCGGCCGCGTAGACCTGAGGGCCGTCCGGCAGGATGACCACGATCGCTCCGTCCTCATCCTGCGGACCTGGCGCTCCTGCCTGAGCGCTTACCGCATAGGCGGTGACGGCGCCCAAGGTCAGGGAAACGAAAACGAGGTCGGCGATGGTGTCGTAGGTCATGCTCCATCGCATGACGGTGGATTGCGACGAAATCCGGGCCGCGTTCGGGCTGTTCCGGGGTTTTAAATCGTCAGATTGGCGGGTATGGCCAAGCCCCGCCGGGCGCAGGCGGCCAGAACCGTGTTGCGCAGCAGGCAGGCGATGGTCATCGGACCGACACCGCCCGGGACCGGCGTGATGGCGCCCGCAACGGATTCGGCGTCGTCGAAGTCGACATCCCCGACAAGTCGCGAGCCGGACTTGCGGGACGAATCCTCAATGCGGTTGATGCCCACATCGATGACGCACGCTCCGGCCTTGATCCAATCGGCCTTGACCATGTTGGGCCGCCCCACGGCAGGGACGAGGATGTCCGCGCTGCGGCACAGGACCGGCAGGTTCTCCGTGCGGGAATGGGCCAGCGTCACCGTGCAGTTCTGCTCCAGGAACAGAAGCGCAGCAGGTTTGCCGACGAGGATGGACCGCCCGATGATGACGCAGGTCTTGCCGGACAGGTCGCCTAGCGTTTCCTTGGCGAGAATCACGCAGCCCGTGGGCGTGCAGGGGCGAAGGCCCGGTTGCCCGAGAAGAAGCCGGCCCGCACTCGTCTCGGTCAGCCCGTCCACATCCTTGGCGGGGTCGATCTCGGCGATGACGCGGTCGGAGTCGATATGGCCGGGAAGGGGCAGCTGCACCAGAATGCCGTCCACATCGGGGTCGGCGTTCAGAGCGCGAACGGTCTCGACGACCTGGTCCTGCGTGGCGTCGGCGGAAAGGCGGCGCTCCACGCTTCGCATGCCCGCCTGCTTGGTGAACTTCACCTTGCTGCCGACATAGACCTGGCTGGCCGGATCGTCGCCGACCAGTACGACGGCAAGGGTCGGGGTGACCGGCAATCCGCTGACAGCCTCCGCGACCGAAGCGCGAAGGCGTGCTGCGACCTGTTTTCCGTCGATGAGATTGCCGCTCATAAGGATGTGTCCATGGATCGCGCCGAAGTCGGTGCGCCTATAGCGGCCTGCACGGGCCGATGGCAAAGCCATTCGCGCAAAAGCCTCAAGGGCCGCCTGCGCCAGCCCCGTGCTCTCGGCTTGCCGCCCTGAACACGCGTCTGGACAGTATGGCGGCGGCACGGCAAACATCGGCCCAGTGTCGTAATTCGGTCGCACTGCCCCGCTAGGGCGCTGGCTTCCGGGAGCTTCGCCGACAGGCGGAAGCGTAACGGACGAAAGACAGGGGATAGACTGGCTAAGATGCCCGGTTCGGCAACACAGCGCTCCATGAGAGGGAGCGGCACAGGCCTGCTTCTCCAGCGGGCGCGATCGATCCTGCTGGCCTGTCTCGTGGCCGTCGCGGCATGGTTGCTGGTTCGTCTCGTCCTCGCTCTGGTAGCGCCGTCCAGTGTCTGGACGCCCGTCCTGGTCGCCGCGCCGGTCGCATCACAGGCGACCGCCGCGCAGAGCTATGATTTCAGCTACAACCCCTTCGAAGCGGGCGGCGAAGAGGACGTGGCTGTCGCCGCCGTCGATCCCGGCACGGACGCCCCGGAAACCACGCTTGATCTGCGGTTGAACGGTCTTCGGTCCGGCCAGAACGGCAGCGCTTACATCCGGACGCCGGACGGCCAGGACCGCAACTACTATGGCAGCGAAGAAGTGATGCCCGGCGTGGTGCTGACAGGGGTCTTTCCCGGCTATGTCCTCATCCAGGTCAACGGACAGACCCAGCGCCTCACCATGGAAGATACGCGGCTCACTCGACAGGCCAGCCCGGGTGGACCGAACGAAAACAGCACGGCGGGACAAGCGGGACTGCAGACATTGCGCGCGCCCGACGCGGAGAGCTTGCTGTCGCAGGTCAAGATCGTGCCGGCGCTGGACCGCGGGCCGGGCGGAGGAACGCAGCGCGTCGGCGTCCGGATTTCCCCGCGCTCGAGCGGTGTCGACCTATCGACCTACGGACTGCGCGACGGCGACATCATCGTGCGGTTCGCGGGTCAGAGCCTTACATCCGGACTGCCCGACATCGCCGCGCTCCGGCGCGCCACATCCCCGGGCCGTCCCGTCTCCGTCGACATTCTTCGCGACGGCCAACCCATGACGATCACCATCGGATCCGCTTCATGATAGTTCCAAAACCCTTCCGCTCGTGCGCGGCTTCCTGCGCGGCGCTCGGTCTCGCCGTCTCCGCTCTCTACCTGCCCGTCGCCGCGCAGGCACAGACGGCGGATCACATCATCAGTCTCGAGCGGGCGGACATCCGCGACTTCATCGACGACGTCGCCGTGGTGACCGGCCGGACCTTCCTCGTCGATCCGCGTGTGGAAGGCCAGGTCACCATCAGCAGCGAACAGGCGCTGAGCGATGCGGAGGTTTTCTCGGTCTTCAAGGAAGTGTTGCGGGTACACGGCTACACGCTGGTTCGCACACCGGGCGGGGAATACCGCATCACATTGCTGCAAGGCAGCGCCCAGGACGCCCCACTGACGACGGGCAGCGGCATTTCCGGCCAGATGGCGACGGCGATCATCACCCTGCGAGAGGCGGATGCGGCCGAAGCGGCGCGTCTGATCAAGCCCGTCATGCATAGCCAGGGGCAGGTCACAGCCAATCCCAACGGGCGCGTTCTGGTCGTGACGGATTTCCCGGAGAACCTCCGCAAGGCCCGCGAGATCGCGGCCGCGATGGAAAGCGATGGCATGAGCCGCGAGATCGTGTCGTTGCGCCAACTCTCCGCCATCGACGCGCAGGAAGCGCTCGCAGCGCTGGCTGGGCCGACCCCGGCCTACCGGATCGCTGCCCTGCCGGCGACCAACTCCCTGATCATCGAGGCCGAAGCGGGCGAGATCGTGCGCTTGCGCCAACTCTTGGCGTCCATGGACACGGCGGGTGCGACGCCGCGCGGCGCGCTGACGGTCGTGCCGCTGCGCTATGCGGACGGGGAAGAGCTGCTGACCATGCTGTCCGGCCTCCTGCCCAGCTATACGCGCGACGGCCAGGTACAGCCCTCCGTCGTGCACGATGTCGGGTCGAACACGCTCGTCATTTCGGCGGAAGGGGAGGTTCAGCAGGAGCTGGCCGGTCTGATCCGCCGGCTCGACGTCAGGCGTCCGCAGGTTCTCGTGGAGGCCCTCATCGTCGAGGTTTCGGAAACGGCGGCCCGCGAACTCGGCGTTCAGTTCGCGCTGGGCGATGCATCCGGCAGCACCGTACCGCTCGTCTCCACCAACTATTCGCGCAGCGCACCCAATCTCCTGGCGCTGGCCGGTGTTCTGACCGGAACCACAACGGATGCCACGACGCAGGCCGCTGCGATCGATAGCCTCACCGGGCTGGGTGGAGGCACGATCGGCATTGGCGGGCAGAGCGGAGACGTGCTGTTCGGGGCCGTCCTGAACGCGGTCGAAACGGACGATGACAGCAATGTGCTGTCCACGCCCTTCGTGACGACGCTCGACAACCAGACGGCGACATTCCTCGTCGGTCAGGAGATTCCGGTCACGACCGGAGAAAGCCTCGGCACCGCGAACCTCAACCCGTTCCGGACCTTCGAGCGGCAGGAAGTCGGCACGCAACTGGATGTGACCCCGCAGATTTCCGATGGGGACGTGATCCGTCTGGAGATCAGCCAGGAAGTCAGTTCCATTGCGGGCGTTCTGACCTCAACGGCGGGGGACTTCGTGACGAACAAGCGCCAGATCGAGACCACGGTGCTGGCCAATGACGGCGAGGTCATCGTGCTGGGCGGGCTGCTCCAGGACGACGAGCAGATCGATATCGAGAAGGTCCCTGTGTTGGGCGACTTGCCCGTCGTCGGGGCGGCCTTCCGGTCGCGCGGCCGGACGCGGGCCAAGACGAACCTCATGGTTTTCCTGCGCCCCACCATCATCCGCAATGCGGAGGATGCGCGGCCGCTGACCCAGAGTCGTCTGCAGCGCATGCGCATGGAGGACATGCTGCAAAGCGGGCGCGACGTGTCCAAGATCGACCTGTTGCCCGTCGAACCGGTCGATCCGCTCGCGCCCGTGCCGACACCGGGCCTTCCGGCCGATCCGGGCCGCTGATGCGCCTGCTCTTGATTGTCGTGGCTGTGGTGGCGGGGGTGCTGTCCCTGGTCCGCCACTTCCCCTTGTCCTGGGCGGGCGCCGCTCTGCCGGACGGTGTCGCGACCTTGTCGGGAACTCTATGGGACGGTCAGGTATCCGATGTACCGCTTCTGGGCAGCGTCTCGGTGGACACCACGCTGGGCGGCGTGCGTCTGGCGACCCCGCCCGGAGACGTGACCTTTTCGGGGACCGTGACCCCCGGCAGCGCGAAGGACCTTGTCCTGTCCATGCCGGTTGCGCGTCTGCCCATGAACGATGCGCGTCTGGCTGAGTTGTCGGGACGGGTTTCTCTGCGAATCGAAGAGGCGTCTTTCGGCGACGGGCAGTGCGAAAGCGCCACGGGCACGGCCTCGTCCGACGTGCTTTCCGCAAATGGTGGCCGGTTTGGTTGGACCGGCCCGGTGCTGAGCGGCCCCGTGGACTGCCAGGACGGACGGCTGCGCGTGCGCTTGTCGGGTGAAGATGCCGAGCAGACCGTGCAAGCGACCGTGATCACCGGGTTCGACGGCGTCTACCAGTCCGAGATAGACGTGGAGACATCCGACCCGTCTGCCGGCAATGCGCTGGTCCTGTTCGGCTTCAATCCGGACTCCGAAGGATACAGCCTGTCGGAGCAAGGGCGCTGGCGGTGATGCGGCCGATCCTGGGAGCGGCGACGGCAATGCTGCTGATGGCCTGCGCCACGGTGGAAGCGGAAGTTCCGCTGGAAGACCCGGTCCCCTTGCGGGCCGACACGCTGCCGGCGCAGACGCTGCAGCCTGGGGAATGCGGCCTGTTCGGTTGGGACACGACCGGCACCCGGCCCTTCGTTTTCTTCGCGACGGAGCAGCGTGCGCTCTATGTCGACGGAGCGACGGTTCTGACGCCGGAGGCGGAGGAGCCCTTTCCTGCATCCCGCTACGATTTGTTCACGCTCGAGCTGGGTCCGGCGGAGACCGTTGCGGACGCGACCCGCTATCCGTCCGCGAAAGTCCGTCAGACCCTGGACGACGGGTTTGAAAAAGTCCGGCCGCTGGTTGTGCTGCTGACCTGTCAGGACATGACTGTCGGCTAGAACAGCCTCTGCGCGAGCCAAACGGCCACGATGCCTATGGCGAGGAATGGCCCGAACGGGACGCGCATGTCGCGCGTTCCGCCCTTCGGCAAGGCATAGGCCAGGGCGCTGACGCTCGCGGCCAGAACGATGGCAGGCAAGGCGAGCGCCCCGCACCACGCGCCGCCCACGGCGAGCAGTTTCGCGTCGCCCCGACCCAGCCCGTCGCGCTTCCTGACAATTCGGTAGAGCAACTCCACGGCCCAGAACACGCCGTAGCCGAGCGCAGCCCCCAGCAGGTGGATGTAGAAATCCTCCGCGGTGCCGAAGGCCCAGGCCAGACCTGCGGCCAGAAGCGGATAGGTGATGACGTTCGGCAGGCGCTGCGTGGCCCAGTCGATGCGTGACAGCTGCACGAGGGCGACGATCAACACCGCGCCGGCCGCGACCGTGACCCACATTTCGAGCGAGGCGTTCATGAAGCCCGCTTTATCCCAAAAGCCTTTGGACGAAAGCGGTGAATCCGGTCATAGCCTGTTCCCCACCGATCCCCGTTGAGAAGGCAGGAGCCGCGCATGTCCGATACGCCCGACCTGCTTGACCGGGACGTCGATCCCGCCGCGCTTCCCAATCCCATCGTGTCCGCGCTCGATCTGTCCAGCGATGCGGAAATGCGCATCCGCCTGGAAGCGCTCCACCCGGCGGACTTCTCCGACTGGTTCGAGCAGTTGGCCGACGCGCAGCGCGAAACGCTGATCCAGCGTGCGCCAGAGCTGATCACGGGCGAGCTGTTGGCGGAGTTGGAAGACGAAGTCGTCGAAGACGTTTTGCCGCTGCTGGAGCCGGAGCTGATCGCCGGGGCCCTGACGGAGCTAGACAGCGACGACGTTACCCAGATCATGGAGGAAATGGACGCTTCGCAGCGCGAGGATGTGCTGGACGCCATGGAGCCTCTGGAGCGGGCCGGGGTCGAGGCGTCCTTCGCCTTCGACGAGGAGACCATCGGCCGCCTGATGCAGCGCGAGTTCGTGTCCGCGCCGGAATTCTGGACGGTGGGCGACACGATCGACCATATGCGCGATGCAGGCGATGACCTGCCCGACCTGTTCTTCAACATCTACATCGTCGATCCGCGTCTGCGGCCGATCGGTTTCGTCGCCGTGTCGAAGCTCATGAGGGAGTCGCGGGATACGACGCTGGCGTCGCTGATGCAGGACAGGCTCGTCACGGTCGACCAGACGCTGGATCAGGAGGAAGCCGCCTACCTGTTCGAGAAATACCACCTCATCTCCGCGCCCGTGGTGGACGCTCAAGGTCGCATCGTCGGCATGATGACGGTCGACGACATCATCGACATCATCCAGGACGAGAACAAGGAAGACATACTCGCGCTCGCCGGTGTCACGGAAGCGGGGATCACCGACACGGCGTTCGAGACGGTCCGGTCCCGCGCGCCTTGGCTGCTGGTCAATCTCGGCACGGCCATCCTCGCCTCCATCGTCATCGCGCAGTTCGACTATGCCATCGCGCAATTCGTGGCGCTGGCCATCCTGATGCCCATTGTGGCGAGCATGGGCGGCAATGCGGGTACGCAGGCGCTGACCGTGGCCGTGCGCGGTCTGGCGGAGCGCGACCTGGACGGTCCGGCCGCTATCCGGGCCGTCCGGCGGGAGACCGTCGCGGCGCTGATCATCGGGGTGATCTTCGCCTCGGTCCTCGCCGTCATCGCGTTCGTCTGGTTTGGCGATCCCAGACTGGCCGTGGTGGCCTTCGCGGCCATGATCCTGAACCATCTCTTTGCCGGGCTGGCGGGGATCCTGATCCCCCTCGGCTTGAAGCGTGCGGGCGCGGATCCGGCGGTCAGCAGCTCCGTTTTCGTCACGACGGTGACCGACGTGGTCGGCTTCGCGGCCTTCCTCGGCTTCGCCGTGCTCATTCTGCTCTAGGGGCTTGCGCAACGATCCGTGTTAGGAAAGCGTTAACCCTGTTCCGAGGCGGCGCTCCCCTGACAGGGGAAAACGGCACACGCCTTGCACTTCGGTCCGGGTGAACCCCGCAAGAGTGTCTTTATGATCCGGATCCTGCAAATCTCAGATATCGGCCTTCGCCTGATCAAGGCGTTCGAAGGCTTCCGACCCGACGACCGCATGCTCTCCAGCGGAGTACGGATCGTGGGCTACGGCCACACGCTCGATGACGATGCCGACCCGGTCCACATGAGCCGTGTCGAGGCGGAAGAGCAGCTTCTCAAGGATCTCGAACCCATAGAACTGTTCGTCAACGAGGAGGTCCACGCTCCCTTGACCCAGTGGCAGTACGATTCTCTCTGTTCCCTGGCATTCAACATCGGTCTGGAGTCGTTCCGCCGGTCCGACATTGTGAGGGCGCTGAACAATGGCCGTGTGCTCGATGCCGCCAACGGGTTCGATCATTGGCGCAAGGCCACCGTTCAGGGCCGGACCTACGTCGTCGATGCGCTCGTGCGTCGCCGCACGGCCGAAAAGTCGCTCTTTCTCCGTCACGAACCGGCTGTCCCGACGCCGGGCGCCTTGCTTGTCCCGCTTCGGGACGAGGGGGCGCCATTTGCGTCGACGGATGACGGCCTGCCGACCGTGACGCCGGAGGGAACGCACATCCTGTCCGAGACGAGGGCGGTCGTCGCCACGGAAGCGCCCAGCGACCTGACGGACGAAATGGAAGCCGCATCCGAATTTGCAGCGGATCTGGTGGACGAAGCCGACACGGTCCAGGTCGATGATGCGACCGTCCCCGAACCAACAGAGGTCGACGAACACGAGAACGGTTCGGATCACGCCATCATCATCGACCCGGGCGCGGAACTGGCGGAGGCCGTCGAGGAGACCAAGGACCCGGCGACGCGTGAACGCTCTGCCATCGCGGATGCGGCCGATGCGCTTGGCAGCCGTCTCGATGCCCTGCTGGATACGGAAGATGCGGCCGATGATGCAGCCCTGTCGAAAGCCTTGCCGGATTCACTGATCAAGTCGGCTTCGGACGATGAGCCGACGACTGTTCTCGCTTCGGATATTGCCGTCACGCCATCCGGTGAGGAGAGCGCACGGTCCAATCTCGTCTCCTTTCCGAAACGCGAACTCGTACTTGTCGAGGGTGACGTCTCCAGCATTCCGGAAGCTGTCGCCGCCCCCGAGGGCAATGTGGATGCATGCGACATGCAGACAGACGATTCGACCGTCGTGATCGACAATCTGGAAGCGGACGACATGCTCCGGGCCAATGGCGATCCGGACACAAAGATCTTCTCGCCCGAAGCCGACCCGGAAGAAAGTGCGCGCGATTACATAGAACGCCAGAAAGCCGGCGAAGCAGAGACGTCCGGTGGTGGAGGAATCTGGATTCCCATCGCGTTCGGCGCGCTGCTTCTGGGTGCCAGTGCGGCGCTGATGGGGCAGGGGGCGACCCGGCTGCTGTCAAGCTGGGGGCCGACCGCCGTCGTCGCCGCGGCGATCACGGGTGGGCTGACGCTCCTGTTCGCTTTCTACGCCTTCATGCGGGGTCGCTTCGCCTGACTGTCGTATCAGCGCGGCACGGCGCATGGCTTCCACCGGGTTAACGCCGCGCTAACGGAGCTTTGACGCCTTTCATGCCACACACCCGGCATGACCGGGCGCGTTCAATCCGTGCCCTTCGAGAGGATATCGTCATGACGTCACTGGACGCTGCCACCACGCTGGATACGGATCTGGTCGAGGGCGAGGACAGTTTTGCAGGGCCGGGCTCGCTGGACTCCATCCTCGACGGCTGGACCAACGCGCACAGCGACGCTTTCCAGTCCGAGATCATGACCTTCCGCCACCGGCTGGAGGAAACCGGCCTGTTCACGGACGACGCCCTCGCTGATCTCCTGACGCGGCATCCTGTGGACAGCCTCGATGTCTGCACCATGGGCGGCAGCGACCACCCGATCTATCCGAACCGGTTTCGCACCGGGGACTTCCGCGGCGTGCCGGCGACCGATCTGATCGCGGCGGCCAAGGCGGGCTGTGTCTGGATCAACGTCCGCAACGCCATGAACATCCATGCCGACTACAAGGATGTGCTGGACCGCATGTATGGCGAACTGTCCGCGGTGACGGGAAACCGGGCCTACAATGCCAAGGGCAGCGTGCTGATCAGCTCCCCCGTCGCGCGCGTCCCGTACCATTTCGACAAAACGCAGGTCGTGCTCTGGCACGTGCGCGGCAGAAAGACAGTCTATGCCTGGCCGGTGACCCAGAAGTTCATCCCCGACCCGGCTCACGAAGCCGCGCTGACCAATATCCTGGACGACGATCTGCCCTACACATCGGCCTTCGAAGCGGATGCAAAAGTCCTGGCCTTGCAGCCCGGTGACGGCGCGACGTGGCCATTGAACGCGCCCCACCGCGTGGACAATAACAGCTTCTGCGTTTCCGTGACGACGGAGTACTCCACGCCCGAAAGCGCGACCAAGAACGCGACCATGATGACGAACGCAACGCTGCGCCGCTATTTCGGGATGGACCCGCTCTATGAGCGGGACGGAGCCGTGGCGCGGCGCATCAAGTCCCTGGCGGGTCGGGTCATCCGCCGGACGCCGCTAGCGGCCGACACCTCGCCGCCGGACATGGTCAGCTTCCGGATCGACCCGAGCGTCGACGGATATGTCGTGGATGTGGACCCGTTCGAGCGGGACTTCTAGCCCCGCCCGGGCCCTACTTCTTCGCTGCAGGTTTCTTCGCAGCCGTCTTCTTCCGGGCGGCGGGCTTCTTCTTCGCAGGAGCTTTCTTCCTGGCGGCAGGCTTCTTCTTGCCGCCCTTGGCTTCCTTCTCCGCGATATACTCCAGCGCCATATCGATGTTGACGTCCTGCGGGTCCTGGCCGTTGGGAATGGTCGCGTTGACCTTGCCCCATTTCACATAGGGCCCGTAGCGTCCGTCGAGGATCTGCACGGGCTGCTCGTCGCCCGGATGTTTCCCGAGGTCCTTCAGGACCGTCTGGCCGCGCCGTCCCTTGCCGCGCGAGGCCTTCTTCTCCTCGATCAGCGTGACGGCCCGGTTCAGCCCGACGTCCCAGACCTCTTCGACGGAGTCGAGCGAAGCATAAGTGCGGCCGTGCACAACGTAGGGTCCGTAGCGGCCGATGCCCGCCTTGATCGTCTCCTGGTCTTCCGGGTGCGGCCCGATCGGGCGCGGCAGCTCCAGCAGCTTCAGGGCCTTCTCCAGATCGATGCTCTGCCAGCTCCAGCCTTTCGGCAGGCTGGCGCGTTTCGGCTTGGGTTTCGGTTTGGCGTCCGGGTCCACATTTGCGGGCAAAGCCTGCTCGACATAGGGGCCGAAGCGCCCGGTCTTCAGCCAGATGGCGTCGCCGGTTTCCGGATGCTGCCCCAGTTCCGTGTCCTCGGCTTCCGCCGCTTCGCCTTCATCCCCGCCGAAGGGACGGGTGAACTTGCATTCGGGATAGTTGGAGCAACCCACGAAAGCGCCGAAGCGCCCAAGTTTCAGGGACAGCTCGCCATCTTCGCATTTGGTACATTTGCGCGGGTCGCTGCCGTCTTCCTTTTCGGGAAAAGCGACGGTCTTCAGCGCAACGTTCAGCGCGTCCAGTACGTGGGTGACGCGCAGATCCTTGGTCCCGTCGATCGTGGCGGAGAACTCGTTCCAGAAGTCGGACAGCATCCGTTTCCAGTCGAGATTGCCCGCGCTGATCTTGTCGAGCTGTTCTTCCAGGTCCGCCGTGTAATTGTACTCGACATATTTGGAGAAGAACTCCTCGAGGAACGCCGTCAGCAGGCGGCCCTTGTCGGACGGGGTGAAGCGGCGCTTGTCGAGCGTGACATAGTCTCGGTCCTGCAGGACCTTGAGGATGGACGCATAGGTGGACGGCCGGCCGATGCCGAGTTCTTCCATGCGCTTGACCAGTGACGCTTCGGAGTAGCGAGGCGGCGGCTGGGTGAAGTGCTGCTCGGCGATGACGGTTTTCGCGGTTGCGTCCTGCCCCTGTTTGAGCGGCGGCAGCATCCGGCTTTCCTCGTCGTCCTTCGACTTGGCCGACTCGTAGAGCTTCAGGAAACCGTCGAAGCGCACGACCTGGCCCGTGGCTCGTAGGGACAGCTGCTCCCGATCGTCCACTACCGTGACGGTCGTGCGTTCCAGCTTGGCGGACGCCATTTGCGAGGCGACCGCACGCTTCCAGATCAGCTCGTAGAGTTTCGCTTCGTCGCCAGACAGGGGCAGGGTTCCGGGAATGCGGGAGAACCCAGTCGGGCGGATGGCTTCGTGGGCTTCCTGCGCGTTCTTGGCCTTGGACTTGTAGATGCGGGCCGAGCCGGGAAGGTAATTGTCGCCATATTCCTTGCCGATGGTGGCGCGGCAATCGCTGACGGCCTCGCCCACCATGGAGATACCGTCCGTCCGCATGTAGGTGATCAGACCGACCGTTTCCGAACCGATATTGATGCCCTCATAGAGCTTTTGCGCCGTCTGCATGGTGCGCGTCGCGGAAAAGCCGAGCTTGCGCGAGGCTTCCTGTTGCAGCGTGGACGTCATGAATGGCGGTTGCGGATTGCGGGTGACGGGTTTGGCTTCCACCGACTTGATCGACAGGCTCGCCGCCTTGACCTTGCTTTCGGCGTCGCGGGCCTTGGCTTCGTCGTTCAGGCTGAACTTGTCGAGCTTCTCGCCGTCCAGACGGACCAGGCTTGCGGAAAACGCGCCGGATGCCGTCTCCATGTCGGCCGTGACGGACCAGTATTCGCGCGGGTTGAACTGCTCGATCTCGGTCTCGCGCTCCGTGATGAGCCGCAAAGCGACCGACTGCACCCGACCGGCCGATCGCGCGCCAGGAAGCTTCCGCCACAGGACAGGAGAGAGAGTGAAGCCGACGAGATAGTCTAGGGCGCGGCGCGCGAGATAGGCGTCGACCAGTTCCTGGTCGAGCTGTCGCGGATTGTTGATGGCGTCCGTGACGGACGATTTGGTGATGGCATTGAACACGACACGCTCGATCGGCATGTCCTTCATGACTTTCTTCTTCGCCAGCACGTCGAGCAGGTGCCAGGAGATCGCTTCGCCTTCGCGGTCCGGGTCGGTCGCGAGGATCAGCTTGTCGGCCGTCTTCAGCGCGTCTTCGATGTCCTTGATGCGCTTTCGCGAGCGCGTATCCACGCTCCACGTCATCGCGAAGTCGTTGTCCGGATCGACGGAGCCGTTCTTGGACGGCAGATCGCGCACATGGCCGAAACTGGCGAGGACCTTGTAATCGCGGCCCAGATATTTTTCGATGGTCTTCGCCTTGGCGGGCGATTCGACGACAACAAGGTTCATTGCGGTCCGTTCGGTCAGAGGGGTCGAAAGCGGCGCGCCATTTGGGCAGTGGCGGCCCTCATGTCAATCGGACGCACCATGCAGCCTACTCCGAGAGCCTGCGAATGGCCCGATACGATTGCAACTACCAGTCGTTTGAAAAACCTACCAGCCACTTTTACGGGAAGTGCCTTGGGTGTGGAGGCTAGATATAATGACTGAAGATAACACTGAAGCGGATGAACAGCCAACCCTCGATGCGTTTGTCGGGCTTGATGCAGCGCTTCCGCCTGCTTTCATGACTCTGTCTCCCGACCAGCAGCTGGAATACACGGTCCAAGTTGCCCGCCAGCTCGCCAACGCCGCCAACAAGACCGGAAATCCGGTTGCGGCGGCCTTGCTGTCTCTGGCAGCATCGCAGCTCGATACGAAGGCAGGCTGAGCTTTAGCGGGTCAGGCTGACCCGGCCGTCGGGCTCGACGCTCAGTTCTTCGTTCAATTCCAATTCCAGCAAAGCCGCACGCGCGACGCCCACAGGCATGCCCGTGACGCGGATCAGATCGTCCTTGTGGGTCGGCGTGAAGGATGCGGCCTGCAACAGTTCGGCCTTCGCCCGCTCCACTTCCGCCCGCGCCATGTCCGGGTCGAATGTGGGGCCGTCGAAGCCATTCGACGGCTCGAACAGGTCCGTCGGACCCGTCCGGACAGAAGACAGGCAATCGAGCACGTCTTGTGCCGATTCGATGAGCGCCGCGCCTTGTCGTATGAGTCGGTTGCAGCCCTTGGTCCGGGGGTCGAGCGGGCTGCCGGGTGCGGCCATGACCTCACGGTTCTGCTCCAGCGCGTAGCGCGCCGTGATCAGGGTCCCGGACCGTACCGCCGCCTCCACGACCACGACTCCCAGCGACAGACCGGAGATCAGGCGGTTCCGACGCGGGAAATCCCGGGCCGTCGCGCGGTAGCCCAGCGGGCTTTCCGACACGAGCGCCCCGCGCTCCCGCATGGCGAGATGCAGCTCCTCGTTCTGGCGCGGGTAGATGTGATCGACGCCGCCGCCCAGAACGCCGACCGTACCCGTTTTAAGCGAGGCTCCATGCGCGGCTGCATCGATCCCGCGCGCAAGGCCCGAGATGACGGTCAGGCCTGCCTGGCCGAGTTCGGCCGCCATCTGCGCGGCGAATTTCTGCCCGATGGCAGACGCGTTGCGTGATCCGACGATGGCGACGCAACGCCGATGAAGCAGCTTCGGTCGTCCCCAAACAGTCAGAAGTGGCGGGGCGGGATCGACGGCGCGCAGCAGCGCAGGGAAATCCGGTTCGCAGGCGCAGATCAACCGCGCTCCGCGTTGGTCCGTCGCTTCCATCTCGGCTTCGACCTGTTGCGGGGTTGGTGGAGACACGGATTTGCGGCGGAGCAGATCCGGCAGGGCGTCGAGGGCGCGGCCCGCAGTCCCGTAGCGCTCCATCAAGGCCCAGAAGGCGACGGGCCCGACCGTTCGCGTCCGGTACAGGCGAATCCAGTCCCGCCGTTCGCTGAAACCGAGCTCCGCCGTCCGCATGGAGACGGCTCAGCCCTTATGGCCGATTTTCGATTCGGTGCCGTCGCGCAGCCGTCCGAGGTTCTCCCGGTGCCGCCAAACGATGATGACCATCATGAAGGCGATCATGGCCGTGACGGTCCAAGGTTGGAACAGGAGCGAAACGGCCGTGGAGAAGGCGGCGGCGCTGAGGGCGGCAGCCGAGCTGTAGCGGGTCGTGAAGGCGACCAGGAGCCACGTCCCCGCTGCGACCAGGCCGATTGGCCAGACCAGGCCGAGCAGCGCGCCGAAAAAGGTCGCCACACCCTTGCCGCCCTTGAACTTTAACCAGACGGGAAAGCAGTGACCCAGAAGCGCGGCCGCCGCCGCGACAAGATGCGCGGGGGCGCCGAACAGCGACAGAGCCAGCCAGCCTGCGCCTGCCGCCTTGCCGGCGTCCAGCAAGAGCGTGAGTGCCGCAATGCCCTTGTTTCCGGTCCGGAGCACATTGGTCGCGCCGATATTGCCGGAGCCGATCTCCCGGATGTCCGGACCTCCCGTGAGGCGCGTCAGGATCAGCCCGAAGGGGATCGAGCCGAGGAGGTAGCCGAGAAGAAGAGCAAGCGCGAAGTCCATGGCCCCTGACTAACGGAGCCATCGCTGCGGCGATAGGGTCGGCGAAGATGAAAGGAGCGCTTGGAGGTACCACCCGGAATCGAACCGGGGTTCACGGATTTGCAATCCGGTGCGTCACCACTCCGCCATGGTACCGTCCAAGCGTCCGCGCCTCTATCAAGAGCGCGGGGGCGGGGGCAATGGCTAATGTAAGCGGAATGACGCGCTCCGCTCATTAATCCGCTCGTTCGCGGTCTGCCGATCCGCGAAGAGCCGCCATGCGTTCTGCAGCGTTGCAGCGAGGCAGGGCTGGGAGTAGAGGCAGGCCCGACAGGTGCGGACTCGCCCGCACCGATTGCCCAGTTCCAAGGACCGGACCCCATGCCCCAGTTCGATTTCGACGCCGCTCGCGAGACGATGGTCGAAAGCCAGATCCGCACGGCCGACGTCACCGACCTCGACCTGCTGGCCGCCTTCCGCCGCACGCCGCGCGAACGTTTCGTGCCCGCCTCCCGCATGGCGCTGGCTTACGGGGATGCCGTCGTGGAGTATGATGATGGCCGCGCGCTCCTGCGGCCGCGCGACTTCGCGAAGCTGGTCCAGGCGGCGGACATCAAGGATCACGAGGTCGTCCTCGATATCGGCTGCGCGCGCGGCTACTCCACGGCCATCCTGTCGCGCATCGCGGACACGGTGGTCGGGCTGGAAAGCGACGACGAAACCGTGGACCGCGCCACGGCACTTCTGACGGATATGGGCGTGCTGAATGCCGCCGTGGTCAAGGGCGACCTGAAACGCGGCGCGCCGGAGCATGGACCCTTCGACGTCATTCTCGTCAATGCGGCCGTGACGGATGTGCCGGACAGCTGGTTCGGACAGCTCGCCAATGGCGGGCGTCTGGCGGTCATCCGCGATGCCGGACCGATCGGGCGCGCGACCGTCTACACCAAGTCGGGCGACGCAGTCGGGGACCGGGTTGTCTTCGATGCCCATGCGCCGTTGCTGCCGGGCTTCGTGCGCGAGTCCAGCTTCGTCTTCTAGGCGTCGGGCAGGGGACGGCGGAAGGAACACTATGATGCGGGGCACGAAAACAGGTCTGCTGACCGGCATTGTCCTCCTGTCCAGCATCGGAGCGGCGGCCCAGGACAGCGCCACGGGCGGCGATACGCTCGAAACCGTTCTCGAGACCGTCTATCGGAGCAATCCGCAGCTTCTCGCCGAGCGCGCCCGCTTGCGAGAAGTCGATGAGAACTATGTCCAGGCCCGCGCACAGGGCCGGCCGACGCTCGGGCTCGGCGGCTCCGCCTCCTACGAGGCGACCCGCTCGCCCGGCGGGGAACCCAACCCTTTCAATCCGGATGCAGGCGACTGGATTGGCGTCACGCCACGCTCGGCCCAGGTTCAGCTTATCCAGCCCGTCTATCAGGGCGGGCGGGTGCGCGCGCTGAAGCAACAGGCCCGGGCCGGGATCCTGGCGGCGCGAGCCGGTCTGGAAGGCGCGGAAAATTCCGTCTTCCTGTCCGCGGCCAGCGCTTACGTGGATGTATTGCGGGACCGGGAAGCGGCGCGCATCCGGCGCAACAATGTGCGGGTCCTGAGCCGACAGCTGGAAGCGGCCGACGCGCGCTTCGAACTTGGGGCCGGGACACGGACGGATGTGGCGCAGTCCCGCGCGCGGCTGGCCGCATCCGAGGCCGGACTGGCTCAAGCCGATGCGCAGCTGGATGTCAGCCGCGCCCGCTTCGTGCGGCTTGTCGGGCGGATGCCGGACCGCCTGTCTCCTGCGCCGACCATCGTGCTGCCGGACAGCCTCGATGCCGCCATCGCCTTGGCCCGCGAAAACAATCCGCAGCTGCTGGCCTCCTATTACGGCGAACTGGCCGGCGAGGCTGCGATCGACGTCGCCAAGGCGGCGGGGCGTCCGACCGTCAGCCTGCAAACGTCTATCGCTAGAGCGCGTGGGTCGTTCCTCGGGTTTCAGGATGCGGATCAGGCCATCATCGGCGCGCAGATCAATGTGCCGATCTTCAGCGGCGGCATCAACGCATCGCGCGTGCGTCAGGCCAAGCAGGCGCGGACCCGGCTGGGGTTCGAAACGCGCGATGCGGAGCGTGCCGTGGACGAGGCCGTCACCCAGGTCTGGGCGCAGCTGGACGCGTCGCGGCGCATCGTCGAAACCAGCCAGCGACAGGTCGAAGCGGCCGAAGTCGCCTTCGAGGGTGTTCAGCTGGAACAGGAGGTCGGGACGCGGACGCAGCTGGATGTGCTGGACGCGGAGCAGGAAACGCTCAACGCGCAGCTGACCCTTCTGGACGCGCAGCGCGGACTGGATGCGGCGACGTTCCAGCTGCTCGCCACGATCGGTGTCTTCGACGCGGCGGGCCTGAGCCTCGATGTGGCAAGCTACGATCCGGACGCCTATCTCGATGACATTGTCGATGATGGCTTTCAGAGAGCCTTGGAGCGTGTCGTGCCGGAGCGGCTGCAGAGTGAAGACATCGACCTCGTCGACTACGAAACCTTGCGAGGAGAGCTGGACGCCACCGATCTTCCGGAAACGCTCGGGCCTGAAGGGCCCTGACTTTCGGAAGGGCACAGGTTTGCGAATCAAGGGCTTGGGCGAAATGCGCCGGAGTCCGGTTGCGGAACATTCCGGAGGCGGTCCATCTCTGTGTGCTGCAACCCGGTGCCATGTGTCGCGCGTTGAGTCAGGTATCCACATGCATGATCTGAACGCCGCAAAAGCTTGAAACATATGGCCTGTTTCATGGCCTCGTGAGCGATTTCGTGGGAACTGCATGCGGCTCTGCGATCGCCGTGGATTGTCCGAGCCCTCGTCTGGACAAGGGCAGGGGCTTCGCTTAACCCTTCGTTAAGCGTGCATCTCGACCCGCAGACGCACTTGAAGGGGGAATGGATAAGGCATGTCCGAACAGACACCGGAACCCACTCCGAATAGCGCCGCCGATGCGGATTTCAGCAGCGCGGACGCCGAGCCGAGCATGGAAGATATCCTTGCGTCGATCCGCAAGATCATCTCCGATGACTCCGAGCCGTCTGCCGAGACTCCGGCTGAGACCAGTGTGACGGTCGAAGCGGTCACTACCACCCGCGTCGAAGCCGAAGTCACACAGCCCGTTTCCGAGAGGACTTCAAACGCCGAAATGCCGTCCACGGGCCTGACCAGCGCAGACGATATGCTTGATATCGAGGCATTGCTGACGGATTTCGATGTTGTCGAGCCGATCGGCGAAGCCCCCTCATTCGCTCCTGTCGAGACACCCGCTTTCGAGATCGCACCAGCTGCAGCGCCCGTGTCCGACTCGTTCGATGATGACCTGAGCATCCCCGTGCCCGATCCGGAGGAGGACGTGGCAGGAGACGATATGGACTTGCTGATGGACGAGCTGATGGACGGCCTATCCGGAGACATATCCGCCAGCCCGGCTCCAGCCAACGGTCCGGTCGTGGCCACGGTCGCCCCAGCTGTCGCGGCAGACGATCCCGATATGGATCTCGTGAAGTCCATGATGGAAGATCTGACGGACGCAGACGAAGCGGACCCTGCGCCGGAAACGGCCCCTGTCTCGGAAACGTCGGAGCCTGAAGCCGTGGACGAACTGGACGCGATGGAAGATGACATCTTCGACGCGCTGATGGACATGTCTTTGGAAGATGATGCGGACGAGCCCGACCTGTCCATCAATGACGGCATTCCTTCGCTGACCGCGATCGCGGAAGCCGCCGAAGCGGCCATGCAATCCGCACCGTCCGAAACGTCCTCAGACGAACCCAGCCTCGACGCCGCACTGTTGGGCGGAGCTACCCTGGCCGCCTCGGACGACCCTGTCGTGAGCGCATCCGAGCCGTCCGATACTGATAACACCCCTGCGACCGCAACCGTCGCGTCCGAAACCCCCGCCGCCGATCCCTCCAAGGAGACCCCCATGCCGAGTGCCGTTCGCTCCGAAACCATTCTCGACGACGTGACCGAAGAGGCCACGATGAGCGCCTTTGCGCAGCTCAATCAAGTGGTCGAGGACAAGGCCGTCTTGTCCGAACGCGGCCCGCGCGTCGGCGATCTCGTCCAGGAAGCGCTCAAGCCGATGCTCAAGGAATGGCTCGACGAGCACATCCAGGGCATCGTGGAACGCGCCGTCGCCAAGGAAGTGAAGCGCATTTCCGCCGGAAAATAGCCGGTCGGCACGGGGCCGACGGCCCCGCTTAACATTCCTCCCGGGCTGCGCTATGCGGTCCCGGACACAGCCCGTCCCTCGCAGCAGAGGGGGCGGGCCTTTTTCTTTGCCGAGCCGACCATGTCCGATACGACGCCAGACCTTAGCCCCGAGCTTCCCAAACATTTCGACCCGGGCGAGGCGGAGCAACGCCTCTATGCGGCCTGGGAAGAAGCGGGATGCTTCAAGCCATCCATGGACCCGGCCAAACCGCCCTTTTCGATCGTCATTCCGCCGCCCAACGTCACGGGCAGCCTTCACATGGGGCATGCGTTCAACAACACGATCATGGATCTGCTCTGCCGGTTCCACCGGATGCGCGGCTTCGACGTGCTCTGGCAGCCCGGCACGGATCATGCGGGCATTGCCACGCAGATGGTCGTGGAGCGCAAGCTGGCGGCCGAGCAACGCCCGCGCAGTTCCATGGACCGGGACGCATTCGTGGACGAGGTCTGGACCTGGAAGGAAGAGTCCGGCGGGATCATCTCCGAACAGCTTCGCCGTCTCGGATCCTCGCTTGATTGGAGCCGGGAGAAGTTCACGCTCGGCGACCGCAACAATCCCGACGACAAGATGGCGGAAGCCGTCACCAAGGCGTTCGTGGAGATGTACGAGGCGGGCCTGATCTACCGCGACAAGCGGTTGGTGAACTGGGATCCGCACTTCCAGACGGCGATCAGCGATCTCGAGGTCGAGAACCACGATGTGGACGGCCACTTCTGGCACTTCAAATACCCGCTCGAGGGCGGCGAAACCTACACCTATGTCGAGAAGGACGAAGACGGGGCCGTCATCTTCGAAGAAGAGCGTGACTATATCTCCATCGCCACGACCCGCCCCGAGACCATGTTGGGCGACGGTGCGGTCGCGGTTCATCCGGAGGACGAACGCTACGCGCCCATCGTGGGCAAGATGGTGCGCCTGCCTCTGGCCGACCGGCTGATACCGATCATCACGGATGAGTATCCAGACCCCGACTTCGGGTCCGGCGCGGTGAAGATCACCGGCGCCCACGACTTCAACGACTATGACGTGGCCAAACGCAACGGCATTCCCATGTACTCGCTGATGGGTCCGAAAGGCGAAATGATCGCCTCCGAGATCATGCCGGAGACATATGTCGGCATGGATCGGTTCGAAGCGCGCAAGGCCGTGGTGGCGGACATCGACGCGCAAGGCCTGCTCATCAAGGTCGAGGACAAGAAAGTCATGCAGCCCTTCGGCGACCGCTCCGGCGTCGTGATCGAGCCGATGCTGACGGACCAATGGTTCGTGGATGCGGAGAAGATGGCGAAGGAGGCCATGGCGGCCGTCAATGACGGCCAGACCCGCTTCATCCCCGAGAACTGGAAGAAAACCTACGATCACTGGATGGAGAACATCCAGCCTTGGTGCATCTCCCGCCAGCTCTGGTGGGGGCACAGGGTTCCGGCATGGTACGGACACAGCCCCCATGAATACGTTCATGGCCCTTACTTCAGTACACTAGATCGCCCCACTCCAACTGACGGGTTCATTGGCGTCGGTGAAGATCAGGCAGGCGTGAAGCTAAAAGCAGAGCAGTACTACATGCGGCCCGCAGTGTTCTGTGACAGCGAACAGGAAGCTTGGGACAAGCTCGTTGCAGATTATGAGGAGAACAAAGGCAACGCGAAAAAAGGTCAGATTCAAACGAAAAATATCTACCTATTCCAAGACCCCGACGTCCTCGACACCTGGTTCTCGTCCGGTCTCTGGCCGTTCTCCACGCTCGGCTGGCCCGACAGCACGGCGGAGCTGGAGAAGTTCTACCCCACCTCCGTGCTCGTCACCGCGTTCGACATCATCTTCTTCTGGGTCGCGCGGATGATGATGCAGGGACTTCACTTCATGGACGAAGTGCCGTTCCGCGACGTCTACATCCACGCGCTGGTGCTGGACGAGCAGGGCAAGAAGATGAGCAAGTCGATCGGCAACACGATCGACCCGCTGGACCTGATCGATGGCGTGTCCATCGACGCGCTGATCGAGAAGCGCACGCGCGGCCTGAAGAACCCCGACAAGGCCCCGCAGGTCGAGAAGGCCACGCGCAAGGCCTATCCGGACGGGTTCGAGGCGTTCGGCGCGGACGCGCTGCGCTTCACCCTGGCCGCGATGGCGGGGCAGGGGCGCAACATCAAGCTGAGCGTGGACCGTGTCGCGGGCTACCGCAATTTCGGCACCAAGCTGTGGAACGCCGCCCGCTTCGCGCAGATGAACGGCTGCACGGGCGGTGGCGTGTTCGATATGTCCGCCCTGCAGTCGGCCCTGAACCGGTGGATCGTCGCGAAGACGGCCGAAACCGCGTCGGAGGTGACCCGGGCCGTGGAGGCCTACCGCTTCAACGATGCGGCCGATGCGGTCTACAGTTTCGTCTGGGGCACGGTCTGCGACTGGTACATCGAACTCGCCAAGCCCGATCTGAACGGCGATGTGCCGGACGAAACCCGCGCAACGATGGGCTGGGTGCTGGATCAGTCCTTCAAGCTGCTGCACCCCTTCATGCCCTTCATCACGGAGGAACTCTGGGCGCAGACCGGCGAGCGTGACACGTTCCTGATGCTGTCCGACTGGCCGGAGCTGGACGCGGCAGACGCGGGCGGCGACATCGACTGGCTGATCCGCCTGATTACCGCCATCCGGTCGGTCCGTGCGGAGATGAACGTCCCGCCGTCGCGCAAGGCTCCGCTGGTCGTTGTCGGGCCGGAGGACGGACGCCTTGCCACGTTTTCCGAGGCGCTGGGCCGTCTGGCGCGCGTGGACGGCGTGTCGTTTGCGGCGTCCGCGCCCAAAGGTGCGCTGCAAACCGTCGTGGACGGCGTCAGCTACGCCATTCCGCTGGACGGGCTGATCGACGTGGATGCGGAGCGCAAACGGCTGGACGGCGCAATCGCCAAGACGGAAGGCGAAGTCGCGAAGATCGACAAGAAGCTCGGCAATCCCAAATTCACCGAACGCGCGCCCGAAGCGGTCGTGCAGGAACAGAAGGATCGACGCGCCGGATATGCCGAGGAACTGGACAAGCTGCGCGAGGCCCGCGCCGCGCTTGGCTAATGACGCGCTGATGCACGACTTCCGAACCCGTCATGCAGAGCTGAAGGGCTTCTCCGAGTTCTACGACAACGAGCTCCGACCATGGCTCGTCGAGCGGGATGCCGACCGCCGTGCCGCCGTGAGGCGCGCAATGGCCGTCGGACTTGTGGTCGGAGCAGTCGTCGCTGCCATCGCAACCTACCTCGCCCTTCGAACGGAAGAAACGGGTGTCGCGGTCGCGTTCTACGGCGTGGCGCTATTGCTGCCGTTCGGCATCTTCGCCCTGATGACGCAGGGCGTGCGCAGCGCCACCAAGGCCCGGATCGTGTCGTCGATCGTCGGCTATGTGGGTTGGCAGTTCACCGAAGACGTGACGTCCTACGATCTGTCCCCCTACCGGGACCTGTTCCTGTTGACCGACCGGATCGACAAGCAGACATTCGAAGACCGACTGGACGGGGAGGCGCACGGGGCACGCTTCCACGCGGTGGAAGCGCATCTGGAAAAGATCACGCGGGACAGCCGCGGGCGTCGCCGCGATGTCACGGTCTTCCGGGGGCAGCTCATGCAGATCGATTTTCCGACCCAGACCTTTGGCCGGACCGTCGTGCTGCGCGACAAAGGCTGGTTCAATGCCAAGAAGAAGTCGGACATGAAGCGGATCGGTCTGGCCGACCCGGTGTTCGAGAAACTCTTCGAAGCCTACGGGACGGATCAGGTGGAGAGCCGCGTCGTCCTCCATCCCGCTTTCATGCAACGCATGGTCGATCTGGAAACGGCCCTGCAGGGCAAGGCGCTGCGATTCGGTTTCGACAGCCGGTCGCTCTTCATTGCGGTCGAAACGCCTGACCAGTTCGAGGCGGGTTCGATGCTCAGCCCGCTGGACGATCCGAAGCGCACGCAGAAGATTCTGGATGAAATCGGCGCGGTCTTCGATGTCGTGGACATGCTTCTGGGTCGGAATGCGGTCCGGCCCGGTCCGGTCTGACCACACCTCGTTAACAACTCCGCGTTAACCATGATCCCATGGCAACGCTGGATGGTTTGAAAACGGTCGACCTGCAGGATCTGCGGGTGAAGCTGTATGACCTGATGGGTCATTCCTACGCGGCCGTCTCGCCGTCGCCTGGGGCGCTGATGCTGTTGCAGGCGGCCCGGATGATCCAGTCGCCGACCGGACTGTTCCGGGGTCTCGGTCGCATCCGCGGGGTCGGGTTCGACGGCAAGCGGTTCAGCGTTCAGGAACTTCGCGCCAATGACGGAGACGGCGACCTCGATGACGAGGGTGGCTTCGACGGATTGATCATCTCCGTGTCGCATTCCCTGCCGATCTACGGCCGGACGGTCGTCATGCCCGACCGGGGTGTCCTGAACCCGCGTCACGTGGACGGCATGAAGCGGGTCGGCTTTCCGTCGCGCGTCTTCGAAGCCGAGTTCGAAGTCTATTCCGACGACCAGGTCGAAGGCCGCGCGCTCATCCCGCCGGACTTCATGGAACGCCTGCTGGATTTCCAGCCGATCCTCAGCACCGGCCGGGCACAGGTGGCCTTTGCCGGACGGCAGATGCATGTCGTCTTGCCCACGGGCGACCTGATGCGGTTCTCCGATGACATTCGCTTTCACCACCACGAGGCCGCGGCCGATCACATTGCGGGCGAAATGATCCGCATCCTCGACATGGTGGCGCGGGTCGATGGGTTGCATTCGTCCGCAGACCGGCACTGCCCGGTGGAACGCGAGCGCGCGCGGATCGACTTCTACCTGTCCGCCACACAATCGGTCGGTCCGATGGTCAAGGCCGCCATGAAGGCGGGCCTCGTGAGCAATCCGCGCGAAGCCAAACACCTGACCCGCGAGGCGGGCCTGATCGATCCGGTATTCCAGGGGATGCTGGTTCCGCGCATTTAGGGAACGGCGCGCGAGACCGGACGTTGGGAAGGCGACATTCCAAACCCTCGCGAAAGGCCCGCCATGAGTGACACGCTCTCCATCGAAAAGCTTTCAGAGATCATGGCCCGGCAGGACAAGGCGATGCTGGTCACGCGCCACGGCGACGACAGCGCCGTGCGCCCCATGTCCAACAACCGCGAAGTCGATGACGACGGCGACACCTTTTTCTTCACCCATGGCGACACGACGACCGTGGCCGACATCAAGGATCATGAGCGGGTCAGCGTGAGCTATCAGGACACGGACGACGACACCTACATCGCCCTGTCGGGGCCCGCGAAACTCCACACGGACCGCGCCACGCTGGAAAAGCACTGGAAAGAGAGTCTGAAGGACTGGTTCGAGGACGACCTCGACACGGACGGTCTTACGCTGATCGAAGTGAACGCGGAACGGGTCCATTATTGGATCGGCCGGGATAGCGGCGAACTGACCCTCTAGCCCACCCGCAGGATCAGCCAGCCGAGATAGGCGCCGTACCCCGCCAGCATCACCGCGCCTTCCCAGCGCACGACCTTGCGGTGCGTGACCGCGAAGACGAACATCGTTGCGGTCGCGACGCACAGCACGATCCCGTCCGTCAGGGAGAACCCGGCCGCGCTGACATCGAAGGACAGCGGAAAGGCCAGGCCCGTCACGCCCAGTATGGCCAGTCCGTTGAAGATGTTGGAGCCCACGATGTTGGCGAAGGCCAGCGCGTTCTCCTTCTTCAACGACGCCAGGACGGACGCTGTGGCCTCCGGCAGGGATGTTCCGATCCCGACGACCGTGATGCCAATCAGGGCTTCGGACACTCCAAGACCGCTGGCGATCGCGCTCGCTCCGCGGATCAGGCTTTCGGCGCCGGCGACAAGCAGAACGATGCCGGCCAGAGCCTGGCCGAAGGACGACCAGACTGGCCGGGAGGGCGCGCGCACGGACGGCACCTCGACCGTCCCGGTGTCCACACTCGTTGCATCGGTTCTGACGATCAGCACGACATAGGCCAGAAACAGTCCGACCAGAGCCGCCGCCCCGGCCATGGGGATGCCGCCCAACGCGATCCAGGCCAAGCAACCGACGGAGCTGGCTGCCACAAACCCCATGTCGCGTCTGACATCCCGGACGGATGTCGCGATTGGCAGGATCAGGGCGCACAGGCCGAGAATCATGAGGATGTTGGCGATGTTGCTGCCGAGCACATTGCCGAAGGCGATGTCGTCCGCGCCCTTGAGAGCCGCCCCGAAGCTGGCCACGAATTCCGGCATGGAGGTGCCGAAGCCCAGAAGGAGCACACCAATCAGAGTTCGGGACAGGCCGAACCGTTCCGCGATCGCGACGCTGCCCCGTATGAGGATTTCACCGCCCGCCACCAGCAGGGCGAGCCCGGCGATGACGAGAAGAATATTCAAGCTGGACTACTGGCTTTCGGGCGTGGTGATCTCGATGCCGTCCAGCTCGTCCGTCAGGAGGATCTGGCAGGACAGGCGGCTATTGTCCTGAACGCCGTCCGCAAAGTCCAGCATGCTGTCTTCCATGTCGTCCTTGGCCTTGAGCTTGCCCATCCAGGCCTCGCCCACATAGACGTGGCAGGTCGCACAGGCGCAGGCACCGCCACAGTCGGCGTCGATGCCGGGGATCATGTTGGAGATCGCGGCTTCCATCACGGAGGTGCCCGGTTTGGCCTCGACTTCGCGGGTATTGCCTTGGTGGTCGTGGAAGATGACTTTGGCCACGTTCGCTCCTTTTGCCGCTGTGGACTGCGCTGCGGGGTAGTTAAGCGCTTGCCCCGGAAAGGCAAGGCGGTAGATGATCACTCCGGTGAAGGCCATCCCGTTGAATTCCGAAGCGGATACGCTGGCGCTCGGCGCGAAACTCGCAACTGTCCTGCGGGCAGGCGACACGGTGCGCCTGTCCGGAGATCTCGGCGCGGGCAAGACGACGCTGGCCCGAGGGCTCATCCAGTCGAGGCTCGGCCCGGTCGACGTGCCGTCCCCGACCTACACGCTCGTGCAGACGTACGAGTGGGGCGAGAGCGAACTCTGGCACTGCGACCTCTACCGTCTGGACGCGCCGGACGATGCCTATGAGCTCGGCTTGATCGATGCGTTCGGAGAGGAGATCGTCCTTCTGGAATGGGCGGACCGTATCGGGCCGCTCTGCCCCGAAGACGCCTTGTCCGTCGACCTGTCCTTCGACGGGGAGGGGCGCGTCGCCACGTTGAAGGGATGGGAGGACCGGAATGTCTGAGCGACGCGCCGATCTGGAAGCGTTCCTGGCGCAGGCCGGCTGGGGCGATGCGACACGCGAACCCGTGGCGGGAGACGCCTCGACCCGGCGCTACACTCGTCTGACGCTGCACGGACGCAGGGCTGTCGTCATGGACGCACCACGGGGCGACGAAGCGCCGGGCGAGGCGGAGGGCATGACGCCGGCGCTGCGCGCCAAGCTGGGCTACAACGCGCTCGCCCGTCTGGCAGGCCCGAACCTCGAAGCCTTTCTCGCCGTGGCCGAGCAGCTGACGTTGCGGGGATTTTCCGCTCCACAGGTCTATTCCGCCGATGTGGACCGGGGTTTTGCCCTGCTGGAGGATCTGGGCGAAGACGATTACTGGCGCGTCATTCATGAAGACTCCGGCATGGAACGGCCCCTCTACGAAGCGGCAGTCGACGTGCTCGCGGCGATCCACCGCAGCACCTTTCCGCGCAGGCCCAAGGTCGCAGAAACGGAGTGGGTGATCCGAGACTATGACGAGGCGGCCTTGCTCGCCGAGACCGATCTGATGCTCGACTGGTATGTGCCGGATGCGGGTGTGGACGTCGGCGAAGCCGCGCGCGACGCCTGGACGGAATGCTGGACGCAGGCTTTCAAGTCATTGAGCGCTCACGCCCCCGGCTTGTGCCTGCGAGACTTCCACGCGCAGAACCTGTTCTGGCTGCCCGACCGGACGGGGCAGGCGCGCGTGGGGCTGATCGACTTCCAGGACGCGCTTTTCGCCCATCCCGCATACGATCTGGCCAGCCTTCTGGAAGATGCGCGTCGCGACGTCGATCCCGCCTTGGCGGAGCCCATGGTCCAGCGCTTCTGCGACGCGGCGGGACTTGCGAACGACGAGGCGTTCCAGGCCGCCTATGCGGTCACGGCAGCACAGCGAAATGCCAAGATCCTCGGCATCTTCGTCCGCTTGGCGGAGCGCGACGGCAAGACCGCCTACCGCGCCTTGATCCCCCGCGTTCTGGCCCATTTCCAGCGTGATCTGTCCCATCCAGCCTGTGCCAGGGTGCGGAGCTGGTTCGACGCATTTCTTCCGGAGTTGCTCTAATGATCGAAACGGCGATGGTCATGGCCGCCGGGCACGGGACGCGCATGCGCCCGCTCACGGACGACCGCTCCAAGGCCATGGTGGAGGTCGGTGGCCGGACCCTGATCGACCATATGCTCGACCGTCTCGAGGCGGCAGGCGTGAAACGCGCCGTGGTCAACCTGCATGCCCATGCGGACCATCTCCAGTCGCATCTGGAAGCGCGCGCGGCGGGACCGGAGATCATCCTGTCCTGCGAGCGGGACGGATTGCTGGAAACGGGCGGGGGTGTGGTGAAGGCCTTGCCGCTGCTGGGCGAAGATCCCGTCTTGGTCTGCAACATCGATGCGGTCTGGACCGAATTCACGCCCGTGATCGACGCGCTCTGGCAGGCTTGGGATCCGGACGAGATGGACGATCTCCTCCTGCTGGCGCCCAAGCCGCGTCAGCTCGGCTATGACGGGACCGGCGACTTCGACATGGACCGGGACGGGCGATTGTCCTGGAAGAGCGGGGACAAGGCGAGCTGGGTCTATGCCGGCGTGGAGATCTTCACGCCGGCCCGAGCGGCCGGGTATCCGCCGGAAAAGTTTTCCCGCACGAAGATCTGGCAGAAGTCCATCGAGCGCGGCCGGGTCTTCGGCCTGCCGATTCCAGGATACTGGATGCATGTGGGCGACCCCGCCGCCCGCAATGCGGCTGAGGCCATACTGAACGGGACCGTTGACGTTCCGGTCTAGGCCGACGCACGGGGGAAGGGGATGAGCCGAACACTCTTCAACATGCCGTCCGGCGTGCCGTTTCTGCGCTCTCTCGCGCACGGGCTACAGACGCATTACGGCGACGCCTTGCAGGACGGTCTCGTTCTCCTGCCCACGCGCCGTGCCGCCCGGGCGCTAGAGTTCGCCTTTGTCCATCAGGCGGCGGAACGCGGCCTGTCGGCGGCGTTGCTGCCGCGCCTGAGGCCGCTGGCCGACGTCAACCCGGACGAACCGCCCTTCGAGCCGGGCGAACTGGCGGGACGCGTCGCGCCTGCCATCGATCCGGTCCAGCGCCGCTTCGAGATCGCTCAGCTCGTCGCACGCTACCACGAACGCACGACAGACCTGCCGCTCGATCCGGCGACGGCGCTGCACATGGCGGACCCGCTCATAGAGATCATGGACGATGCGGCCCTGGAAGAAGTCGGCATTTCCGATCAGGCCGAATGGCGGCGCGTCTGCGAGGAGTCCGCCCGTCACTTCCAGCATGCAGGCCGCCTCTACCAGATCATCGAGACCCACTGGCCCGACCGGGTGGCGGAGCTATCCATGATGGAGCCGTCCGCGCGGCGTGTGGCTCTGCTGGACGCCTTGTCGGAGCTCTGGGCCGAGACGCCGCCCGACTATCCGGTGATCGTGGCGGGATCGACCGGGACTCTGAAGGCGACGGCGCGGCTGATGCGCGTGGTGGCCGACATGCCGAAGGGCATGGTCGTCCTGCCAGGGCTGCAGGAGGATCTTCCCGACAAGGTCTGGCACTCCATCGACGTGCGCCATCCGCAGGCCTCGCTGAAAGGCCTGCTCGACATCATGGACACCGACCGAGCGGACGTGGCGCGCTGGCCCTGGGTGGTGGGCGATGCCGACCAGCCCGCCGCGCGCAAACGTCGTCGCGTCCTCGCAGAATCGCTCGTGCCTGTGGACGCCACGGGGGACTGGCTTGGACGCATCGATGCGCTCTCGGAAAGCGAAGGGCCGGATGTGTTCGAAACCGCACTGGAAGGCCTGTCGCTGATCGAAGCGCGGACCGACCCGGAAGAAGCGCTCGCCATCGCCTTGATCCTGCGCGAGGCCCTGGAAACGCCGGGGCGCACGGCTGCGCTCGTCACGCCTGACCAGTTGCTG
>JBARXH010000314.1:0-20731 GCA_049647245.1 Litorimonas sp. | reverse complement strand
GCCGCGCGGCGACACGGAAGTGCTTCTGCTCGCGGCCCTGGAGGCCATCGCCGAGGTGGACGCGCCCAGGCTGATCGATCTCGGCACGGGGTCGGGCGCGCTGGCGCTGAGCCTCCTGGCCGAACGGGGCGACGCCACCGCCCTGGCCACGGATTGCGAGGCGTCCGCGCTGCGGACCGCGCAGGCCAACGCCGAAGCGCTGGGCGTGTCCGACCGGGTCGACTGGCTCCGCTCCGACTGGTTCGGGGCCGTGAACGAAACGGGCGTCGACGCCGTAGTTAGCAACCCGCCCTATATCGACAGCGCCGCGATGGAGGCCCTGGAACCCGAAGTGGCGCGGTTCGATCCCACGCGAGCGCTGCATGGAGGCCCGGACGGGCTGGATCCCTACCGCATCATTGTGCCGGAGGCGCTCTCCCGCCTGCGTCCGGGCGGATGGCTCGGCCTGGAGATCGGCTTCGACCAGGGGCCGGCCGTGGCCGCCCTGCTGCAGCGCTCCGGCTATGTCGGAACACGCATCATCCGCGATCCCGCGGGGCTCGACCGTGTGGTGAGCGGGCGACGTCCGGACTGAAAACCTTCCGTCTTTTCGGGGGATAAGCGGGATCGCGGCTGAAAAAGCCCTTTGACATGGGCGCGTCAAATGTTACGCGAGAGGCGTCGAACGGGTCGGATGACCGCCGGATAGATACGTCCGGATCTCCCCAAAGCCCCGACCATACCACCCACGGACAACCGTCGAGCGGACCTTTCCGCACCGTGTGTTTTCCAGCGTGTTCCAGGACAAGTCCATGAAACGTCAACGCGGCCGCAATCGCAGCAACAACAACAATAACCGCAACAATTCCAACCGGTCCATGGAATCCAACGGCCCGGACGTGAAAGTGCGCGGCAACGTTTCGACCATCTACGAGAAATACACGCAGCTGGCCCGCGACGCCAAGACCTCCGGCCACCGCGTCAAGGCGGAGAGCCTGCTCCAGCACGCAGAGCACTATCTGCGCCTGATGAACGAGCAGGAAGAGAAGCGCGAAGCCGAACGCGAGGCCCGCGAGGCCGAACGCGCGGAGCGCGACGCCAAGCGTGCCGAACGCAATGAGCAGCGGGGCGAGCAACGCGGCAACACATCCGACGACGGCGACGAACGTCGCGGCCGCCGCAGACGCCGCCGCGATGAAGACGGCGCCGACGAAACACAGGCGGATGCGTCCGACACGTCCGAGACCACGGATGACGAGACTGCGGAGAAGCCGAAACGCCGGTCCCGCAAGCCTGCCATGTCCGAAGACGTGGCCGAGGTATCTTCCGACGAGACGGAAGAAAAGCCGAAACGCCGCCGCCGCGCGCCTGCGCGGGACAAGGACGACACCTCCACCGAAGCCGCGGAATAGGCCCAGCCTGAGCGCGAAGCTGCCCTGCCAATGGGCGAAGCGGCGTCAAGGCTTCCACTTTCCCGTCACGCATGAGCCTTTGGGCCGTGCGCCCGTTCGTTTGCGCCGAAACCGTTTCGGCTTTGTGCGCAAAAGGAGTATGAGACACTCATGCCGGACTCGATCGACTGGGACAAACTCAAGACGTTCCACGCCGCGGCGCGTTCAGGGTCTCTGACGGCGGCAGCCGAAGTGCTTGGCATCTCCCAGTCCGCCGTGTCCCGGCAGATTGCGGCTCTGGAAGACCGCATGAACGTGCCGCTCTTCCACCGCCATGCGCGCGGTCTGACCCTCACGGAAGAAGGCACGGTGCTGTTCAAGACGGCCGGCGACGTCCACGGCCAGATCGCCAAGAGCCTCGCCAACGTCCAGAATGTCCGCCAGCTGCCCCAGGGCGTGCTGCGAGTCAGCTCTCCCATCTCCCTGGGTTCGAACTGGCTGACGACCGTCCTGCCAGAATTCATGAAGGCCTATCCCGAAATCGAGGTGCAGCTGATCCTGGAGGACAGCGAGCACGACCTGACCGCCTTCGACGTGGATTGCGCGCTCCGCCCCTGGCCCTCGACGCAAGGCGATCTCATCGAGCGCAAGCTCGGCCGGATCACCCAGTCGCTCTACGCGTCGCCCAGCTATCTGGCGGAGTTCGGCGCGCCGCTGTCAGCCGAGGACCTCGACAACCACAAGATCGTCGCTTTCGGCGATCTGCTGCCCGCAAAATTGCAGAGCTCAAACTGGGTGCTGACGGCAGGCCGGGACGGGGATGCGGAACCGCGAAAGCCCGTGATGAGCATCAACAATCTGCACGGCATCATGCGCGCCGCCGAAGCCGGCATCGGGCTGGCGGGCCTGCCGGACTACATGATCGCGTCAAGCCGCCGTCTGGTCCGGGTCCTGCCGGACGTGCGCGGGGAAAGCTTCGACCTGTACTTCGTCTATCCGACGGAACTGCGAGGCTCGGCCAAGGCCAAGGTCTTCCGGGAATTCCTGCAGCGGGTCACCCGGACGACGCCCAACATCGACTGAGCAAGTTACGGAATAGCGCTGCGCTATGCGAATCCGCATGGCTCGCTTGCGCCTCTATCGGTTCCGCTTTGCCGGACACCCCCCTAAATGAGCATCAACACGCGGCGACGTCCTCCCCCTTTAGCCGCTGCCGTGTTCTATACCGCAAGTCACTCTCCCCGACTGGATTGCGAAGACTTCGAACCGGACCCTGCCTTGGCAGGTGTCCGGTTTTTTTTTGTCCTGCGTTAACCCTGACTTTGGAAACTTGTTAACTCCTTTCGGGCACGGTTCGGCGAACCTGACGACGGCTGTTCCGCCGACGAGGACGCTATGAATGATCTGACACGAGGCGCGTTCAACCATCCGGACGCTGCGAAGAAGCCCATCCTTGTCGAACCGGGCAAGGAGCGCGAGTTTCTCGAGATGTTGCTCAAGAACCTCGACGTGGGCGTGGGGGTGCTGGACCCGGACATGCGCTACCGCATGCTGTCCAACGCCTCGTTCAACCAGATGAAGCTCAAAGAGGGCGACCTGAAACTCGGCGACCCGATGTCGCGCATGCATGAGCTCATGATGGAGCGCGGGCTGCTGAACGAAGACATGATGGAGCGCGACAAGCTCTCGGAAACCGAGCATCGCCAGCACAAGGCCGACGGGGCATCCGTGTCCTCCCGATTGATCAAGCTGGGCGACGGCACGACCCACCGCTTCTGCAGACAGGTGCTGGACAATGGCTATACCATCTCGGTCGCCAACGACGTCTCTGAGCTGGTCGAAAAGGACGAGCTGCTGGAAGCGTCCCTCTCCTTGGGCCGATCGGGCATCTGGACCTACGATTTCGAGACGAAAAGCTACGCCATCAGCGATTCCCTGGAAGTCTATTTCGGAGCCGAACGATCGGGACAGGTGCGCCAGCACGGTTTCGCCAGAGCCGTCCACCCCGAAGACCTGCCCATCATGAAAAAGGCCCTGACCTCCCTCGGGGCCAAGGGAGGTCGCGTCGAATTCGAATTGCGCTGCATGACAGGCAAGGGCCACGCCCGCTGGTGCAGCACCGTGGTGGAGATGCTGCGCGACGAGACGGGCCGGCCGACACGGCTGCGTGCCTTCGTCAAGGACACGGAACGCGAGCACCGCCAGCAGGCCGAACTGGAAGCCGTGCGCGACGAAGCCATTCAGGCGAGCAAGGCCAAGAGCGAATTCCTCGCCAATATGAGCCACGAGATCCGCACGCCCATGAACGGCATTCTCGGCATGGCGGAGTTGCTGGCTCTGTCGGACATTGACGACCGCCAGCGCGAGTATGTCGATGTCATCACCAATTCCGCGGGTGCGCTGCTCTGCATCATCAACGACATTCTCGACTTTTCCAAGATCGAGGCGGGCGCGCTGCATCTCGACCCGACGCCCTTCGACCTGAAGACCTCCGTCAACGACGTGACCTCGCTGCTCATCGCCAACGCGCAGGAGAAGGGCCTGGAGCTGATTATCAACTATCCGGGCGGACTGCCCGCGCACTTTATCGGCGATGCGGGCCGGCTGCGCCAGGTGCTGACCAATCTGGTCGGGAACGCGATCAAGTTCACGGCCGAAGGCTATGTACGCATCGATGTCAGCCTGACCGAGACCGACGACCTCGACAAGCCGCTCGTCACGATGGACGTGACCGACACGGGCATCGGCATTCCGCCCGACGCGATCGAAGCCGTGTTCGACAAGTTCACGCAAGCCGACGGCTCCACGACCCGCGTCTATGGCGGCACGGGTCTCGGCCTCGCCATCACCAAGCGCATCTGCGAAATGATGGGCGGCACGGTCAAGCTCACCTCCGAGGTGGGCGTGGGATCCACCTTCTCCGTGCGCGTGCCCCTGGAAATCGACCGCGCCGCGCAGGCCGAAGTCTTCGACAGCGCCGCGCTGGCCGGACGCCGCGCCCTGATCGTGGACGACATCGACGTCAACCGCACCATCCTGACCGACCAGCTGCGAGGCTGGGACATGACCAGCTACGCCGTGTCCAACGGCGTGGAGGCGGCCTCCGCCCTGAAGGAGGTGCTCCGGTCGGGCGAACGGCCCTATGACGTGATCCTGCTCGATTACCTCATGCCCGGAGTCAACGGACGCGAACTGGCGGCCATGCTGTCCAACCAGTCGTCCGTTCCCGTCCCGCCCATCGTGATGCTGTCCTCCTGCGACCAGTCCGTCACCAGTCACGAACTGGCCGAGATCGGGATCGAGACCTATCTCGTGAAGCCCGTGCGCGAACGCCGCCTGTTCGACACGCTGGGCCGCCTGTTTGCCAAGCAGGAGAGAGCTGCTTCGCAAGAGAGTCCGGCAGCGGATACGCCGCAGGCCAAGTCGGCTGCCATGGCCGACGAGGCGACCGAGACCCCGGTTCCGTCCTCCGCTCCAATTCCGGCCCCCGCTCCGGCTCCGGCCGAGATGGAGGCCGAGCGCGTCACGCCCCAAACACCTCCGGTCGACTATGCGCCGATCCAGCTTGCGACCTCGAAAGCCGAGTCCGTGAACCCCGAAGTCCCGCTCCAAGCGCCCACTCAGCCCGTGGACATGGCCGAGGCGACGGACGACGCTCTTCTGGACGCCCTGCTCTCGGACGTCGCGCCGAATGCGCCCACTCCAAGACCTGACCCCACGCTGACCGGCAGGGCGGAACCGAATCCGCAAACAGCGCCCGCAGCGTCCCCGACCCCTGCCCCCGTCACACGCAACGGAAAGCAGGAGATCCTCGTTGCGGAGGACTTCCCGCTCAATCGGGACGTGGTCCGGTTGATGCTGGCGGAAAGCGCATTCGACCCGGTCTTCGCCGAAAACGGCAAGATCGCTTCCGATCTCTACATGGCCGAACCCCACCGTTTCCCGCTGATCCTCATGGACGTCTCGATGCCCGTCATGGACGGCTTTCAGGCCACGGGCATCATCCGTGACTGGGAGACGCAGATGGGCCAGGCCGCCGTGCCGATCATCGCCCTCACCGGACACGCGCTGAAGAACGACCGCCAGGAATGCCTCGACGCGGGCATGAGCCACTATCTGACCAAGCCGGTCAAGCAGATGGAGCTGCTGGAAGTTCTGGAACGATACTCCGGACGGGCCGTGGACAGCGCCGCGACGCAGGCGGCGTAGCGCGGGTCCGTTTACTCGGCCACCGACGCCGCGATGAACCCGCCACTCTGCCGCGCCCATAAACTGGCGTAAAGGCCGCCCGACGCAATCAAAGCGTCGTGCGAGCCAGACTCCACGATGCGGCCCTCGTCCATGACCACGATCCGGTCGAGCTGACTTAGCGTGCTGAGCCGGTGGGCGATGGACAGCACCGTCTTCCCGTCCATCAGGTCGAAGAGCGACCCCTGGATTGCGCTCTCGACTTCGCTGTCCAGCGCGGATGTCGCCTCGTCGAGCACTAGGATCGGCGCATCCTTGAGGAAAATGCGCGCAATGGCGATGCGCTGGCGCTGGCCGCCTGAGAGCTTCACCCCGCGTTCGCCGACAAAGGCCTCAAGCCCGGTCCGGCCCTTGGCGTCTTCCAGGGCTTCGATGAAGTCGAGCGCGTCCGCTTTCCGCGCAGCCGCCCGGATCTCTTCCAGCGTCGCGTTGGGCCGACCGTAGGCGATGTTGTCCCGGATGGAGCGGTTGAGCAGCGATGTGTCCTGCGTGACCATGCCGATTTGCGCTCGAAGCGAGGCTTGCGTGACCTCCGAAACATCCTGCCCGTCGATCGTGATCCGCCCCTCTCCGATATCGAAGAACCGGAGCAGCAAGTTGACGAGCGTGGACTTTCCCGCTCCGGACCGGCCGACCAGACCGACCCGCTCGCCCGGCGCGATTTCAAGGTCGAGCCCGTCAATGACACCTCCGATTTCTCCGTCGCCGTACCCGAACCGGACGCTCTCGAAGCGGATCCGGCCTGCTGTGACCGCCATTTCCCCGGCCGCTTCGGCGTCTTCCAGCGCACGCGACTGGGCCATCATCTTCATCGCGTCGTAGGCTGTGCCGATGTTCTCGAACAGGCTCGCCACCTCCCACATGATCCACTGGCTCATGCCGTTCACGCGCAAGGCAAGCGCGACCGCGACGGCGATCGCGCCCACGCCGACGGCGCCTTGCGTCCAGAGCCACAGGCCAAGGCCCGACACACCGAGGATCAGCAGGCAGTTGTTGAGATAGACCAGCGTTTGCAGACCCGTGACGAAGCGCATCTGGACGTGAACCGTTTGAAGGAAATCCTCCATGCCCTCTCGCGCATGGGATTCCTCCCGCTGCGCGTGAGAAAACAGCTTCACCGTCTGGATGTTGGTGTAGCTGTCGACGATCCGGCCGGTCATGTCCGAGCGCGCATCCGCCTGCGCTTCCGCCGCCTTGCCAAGGCGCGGCAGGAAGACCCGCATCAGGACCAGATAGAGAGCCAGCCAGAGAACCACGGGCGCGGCCAGCCGCAGGTCGGACGCCGCGACAAGCCCGATCATGGCGAGGAAGTAGACCCCGACGTAGACGAAGAGATCGACGATCTTCATGACCATCTCCCGCACGGCGAGCGCGCCCTGCATGAGCTTAGTGGACACGCGGCCCGCCATCTCGTCGGCGAAGAAGCTCACGCTCTGGCCCAGCAGATAGCGGTGCATCCTCCAGCGCGCGCTCATCGGCGCGTTGCCCAGCAATGCCTGGTGGATGAACAGACTGTCGAACAGCATCAACAGCGGCAGGCCGAGTCCAACGATCAGGGCCATGAGCAGAAGGGTCACGCCCCGCTCCTCCCAGAGCGTCGCGGGATCCGCATCGCCCAGCCAATCCACGATTCCGCCGAGAAAACCGAACAGCGCCACCTCGCCGATCGCCAGCAGCGCGCCCGTCGCGATCAGAACCGCGAGCGGCCCCTTGGCGTCCCGCATGTAGAACCAAGCGAAACGCCAGACGGAATCCGGTGACTGCGTCGCTCCGCCTTGCGGAAACGGCTCGTGCAGGCTTTCAAATCTCGTGAAAATGCGCTTCATTCCGCGAGCGGCTTTACAAGCTCCACCACCTAGGTGGAACAATGGAATGGAATAGCCCTAGCTTGGCACGAGGTCCCAATCCCTTGTCCGCACGCGGCCCAGCCCGTGGAAGGCCCGGACATTTTCCACGTATTGCTGGGCATCCCTGTTCTCGGCCGTCAGACGGTCTAGCGCGTTCCATTCCACCTGTCCCCTCAGGGTTGCCGGAATCAGGACTTGGCTTTCGGACGCGTCCTTAGGATCCAGCCGGATGAAACCGATCCCATGCGAGGAACAGAGGAGACGGAGTTCCGCGCTTGCGGCTTCATCAACCGAAGCGGCGACAAGGTAGGCGAAATTGGCCCAAGTGGAGTTGCTGACGGTCTGGAATACGCACTTTCGAACATTGGAGCGGTTGATGTGCTTCTTCACCTCGAAAGAGAAGAACCTGACACGTTCGGCACTTGCCGCCTTAGCGAGCTCGGATGTCTCCCGGTGCCAGCCTTTCATCAGGTTCACCATGCCGACCACATCTGGATAGAGCCGCTGATTGGCTCCTGAACCAGACCGGTTGGCGGAGCGTTTCTCGTCGATCCTCATGGCATAGCAATCGAACTCCTCGAACGCGAAGGCACCGAGAACCGGATACAGGTCATGCTCCGTGAAGCTCTTCTGGCACTCCTGCGTCGTTTCGACGCTTCGGACGGCAGGTTCGACACGAACCGCTTCGGCTTCTTCCTCATCGCTCGCCGTCGCGAAATAATATTCGCGCGGTCGGACATCGACGGTTTTAATTTCAGGGTACTTGGACCGGAGGGCTTTTCGTTGAGCGCCGATTTCTCGAACGAGTTGCTGTATCAATCCTTCTTCATCTGTCACCGCTTTACTGCGCTGTAGCTTCGCCGATGTCAGGTCCGGGTATCGCTCTCGGATGGCGGTGGCCAATTGTCTCGCGGTCATCCGCGTATTCGGCGCTTCCATCAATATATCGAAAACACGTTTCTTGAGGTCGAGGCGCTTGGTCATGCCTGTCGGTTATGGCGCGGTCCGTCGAATGACAACTTTTCGGAACGAAATATCGATCAAGATATAGCAAAAAAGCCCGCCAAATGGCGGGCTTTCATGTCTCTGCTGTGAGGCTTCGGCCTAGTAGCCGACCTTCTCCAGTTCGGCTTCCAGCTCGGGCAGGGCCTTGAACAGGTCCGCGACGAGGCCGTAATCGGCAACCTGGAAGATCGGAGCTTCCTCATCCTTGTTGATGGCGGCGATGACCTTGGAGTCCTTCATACCGGCCAGGTGCTGGATCGCGCCGCTGATGCCCACGGCGATATAGAGCTCTGGCGCGACGGCCTTGCCGGTCTGGCCGACCTGGTAGTCGTTGGGGACGTAGCCCGCATCGACGGCCGCGCGCGACGCGCCCACGGCCGCGCCAAGCTTGTCGGCGATGGTCTCGATCAGCTTGAAGTTTTCCGTGGAGCCCATGGCGCGACCACCGGAGATGACGATCTTCGCGCCCGTCAGTTCGGGGCGGTCGGACTTGGTCAGTTCCTCGGACACGAATTCGCTCCCCATATCGCCGATCTCGGCCGCCTGGCTCTCGACCGAGGCCGAGCCGCCTTCGCCCGCGAGCGGGAAGGCCGTGGTGCGGACCGTGACGACTTTCTTGGGGTCGTTCGACGTGACGTAGGCGACGGCGTTGCCGGCGTAGATCGGACGCTCGAACGCGCCGTCCTCGATGCCCGTGATGGAGCTGATCTGCTGCGTGTCGAGCCGGGCGGCGACGCGCGGCATGTAGGCCTTGTGGGTCGTCGTGTCGGGCGCCATCACCGTATCGTAGCCGTCCATCAGTGCCACGATGGTGGCTTCCATGGCTTCGGGCATCTGCTTTTCGAGCAGGTCGTGCTCGACCGTGACCACGGCGCGGACGCCGTCGATGGCCTTGGCCGCGTCGGCGGCGGCCCCGGCCCCCTTGCCGGCGACGAGGACGTCCACGTCCCCGCCCAGCATCTTGGCGGCTGACACGGCCTTGGAGGTGGCGTCGGCGAGCGACGCATTATTGTGTTCTGCAACGACGAGCGTAGCCATTAGAGCACTCCTGCTTCGTTCTTGAGTTTGTCGACCAGCGTCGCGACGTCTTCGACCTTGATCCCGGCTTCGCGGGCCTTGGGCTCGGTGACCTTGACGACGGTCAGGCGCGGCGCGGTGTCCACGCCGAAGTCCTCGGGCGTCTTGGCCTCGATGGGCTTGCGCTTGGCCTTCATGATGTTGGGCAGCGACGCATAGCGCGGCTCGTTGAGGCGCAGGTCGGTCGTGACCACGGCGGGCAGGGTCAGGTTCACGGTCTGCAGGCCGCCGTCAATCTCGCGCTTGACCTCGATCTTGCCTTCGCCGGGCGTGACCGTGTTCGCGTACTGGCCGATGGGCCAGCCCAGCAGGGCGGCGAGCATGCCGCCCGTCGCGCCGTAATCATTGTCGATGGCCTGCTTGCCCATGATGATCAGCTCGGCGCCTTCGGCCTCGGCCACACTTTTAAGGATCTTGGCGACGGCCAGCGGCTCGAGGTCTTCGTCGGTGGTGACGTGGACACCCCGGTCCATGCCCATGGCGAGCGCGGTGCGGATGGTTTCCTGCGCCTTGGCGGGGCCGATGGAGACGGCGATGGTCTCGGTGGCGGAGCCTTTCTCCTGCATCTGCACGGCCTCTTCGACGGCGATCTCGTCGAACGGGTTCATGCTCATCTTGACGTTGGACAGGTCGACGCCGCTCTGGTCGGGTTTGACCCGGGCCTTGACGTTGTAGTCAAGCACGCGCTTGACCGGGACGAGGACTTTCATGGAGCTCTCCGGTTGAATGAGTTGATGGGCATATGCGCGAGACCCCGGGAGGTTTCAAGCGCGCCGCCGCCAGAATGCAGGGCACATCCGCGCAGGTCGGCGCTAAAGGGATGAATGAGCGGGCCTTTCACCGTCCCGGTCGATCGCGTCCGGAAGAGGATGAAACCGTTTCGCGAGCCGCGCCGGAACGAAATTGAAGGACATGATGAAGCCCGCAAATCCGTTCAGGCTCGTATAATATCCCAGCACGGCCGCAAGAAAGGCCAGTCCGGCCTGCAGCCACTTCGCCAGATGCTGCTGACGGGTCAGCGCCAATTCGTAGGGACTCAGCGCCAGGAGTTCACGGCGACGGATCACATGCGTGTACATCAGGGCGATCAGCATGTGCGCCATGCCGTAGATGACCGCGAAGAGCGCGATGATCCAGCCGGAAACCTCGAAACTGTCGACCCCGATCTCCATGATCCGCGTTGCGTTTCCGGTCGTCATTCCGACGATCCAGGAGAAGAAGCTGTCGAAGGCGAACCGCAGCGGATAGGCCATGTAGAGGATCAGGAAGATCAGCAGCGCATTGAGAAAGACGATCGTCTTGTCCGCCACGCCGTAGCGCCTGAAGAACGTGTAGTGCGCCGTCCAGATTCCAAGCAGCACGGCAAAGCAGGCCGCGGCGGGAACGCCGAAGGCGAGGAATTCGATCAACTCGCCGAAATTGCGCGGCGCATCGACACCGGTGATGATCATGCCCAGCGCAACGGCGAATGCGATGTCGGACAGGTTCTCGATCCGCGTCACCGCCTCCCCGCGCCAGCGGAAGTTCGGATCGTGGTCCAGCTGCTGTCCGACGGCCTCCCGGAGCATGGGGCTACTGCACGTCCACGGAGAGGTTGAGCGGTCGGATGGACGGCTCGGAGCCGTCCTCGCCGGTCAGCGCAGTGATCGCCACGGGCGTGTCGGGCGCGATGGTGACGGTCAGGGTCTGGCCGGGCGTATCGATGAAGTCGATCAGGCCGGAACCGAGCGTGTCCATAAGATCACGCTGGAACTCGGACTGCGCCGTCAGCGAGCTGAGCGCGATCATGGTCTTGGCTCCGCCCTTCAGCACGGCGACGGGACGGCCCGTGATGGTGGACGCCGCCGCATAGCCGCGTTCGACAAGGCTGTTGTCGGCCACGTCCTGGATGGTGCAGTCCAGCGCTTCCAGGAGGATGAGCTTGTTCGCCTCGGTCTGCGCGGCCGCGTAGGCCTGGGCGTCGGCCTGGAACCGTTCCATCACCTCCTGCGGGTCTTCGTCTTCGTCCATTTCGAAGACGGGCGGCGTCGCGCCGCTGGCCTCCAGCGAGGCGGCGGCCGCGTTCAGTCCCTGGACATCGTAATTGCAGCGCATCCGGAGACCGCCGTCGATTTCCGTGCCGTTGTCGCGGTAGCTGACCCGGTCGTCCCCGCGGTCGAAAGTGGTGGTCGACGACCCTTTGAGCGTGATCACGTCCAGCCCGTTCTCGCGCAGCGCGTCCATGAAGGGCGCGAGCGGTGTGGTCGACAGGTCCTTGAGCGTCAGCTCCAGCGGCTCCAGCACGGTGCGCAGGGTCGTGGTGTCCCCGTCGACGTCCGCGTCGGCCTCGAACCCGTCCGTAGTCAGGTCGAACAGGCTCGACGAGATGTCCATCTTGCCGAGATCGACCTGCTGGTAGAGCGGCTTGGCGCTCGGCCCCATCACGGAAAGCGCACCGGACAGGACTCCCGCCATCGCGCCCACGCCCTGCGGCACGGGCCGGACCATGGCGTCCGTGTCGAGGCTGAGCAGGGTGAGCCCGTCCATGGCCAGCGTGAAGGGCTCGCCCGAATCCGCGCCGTTTTCCGTTTCCGGCGGCGACCAGGTGAAATCGACCTGCTCGACCACAGCGTCCAGCAACTCCTCATCCGCATCGTTGCCGACCACGATCTGACCGACCGATAGCACGCCGGTGCGGGTGGCGTCGTTCACGGTGGCGTTCATGTCCTCGATGCGCAGGGCGCGGAAACTCTCCGACCCCGAAACGGCCTGCGTCGCCGTGTCGGATCCACTGTCGCGCGCCGCGAGAATGTCCGCCAGATCGGAGAACAGCGACGTCGACGGGCCGACCACTGTCAGGGCCGCCAGCGTGGCGTCCACGGATTCGAAACGCTCGCCTTCGTTTTCGTCATAACCCTTGAGCCGCATGCCACGGACATTGAGCCGGTCGAGCGTCGGCGCGCCGTCCACTTCGTGCAGGCCGATCATCTCCACGCGGTCGGCCGTGACGCTGCCCTCCTCATTGTCGGCGCTCCAGTCCGTATAGACCACATTGGCCCCGTCGATCAGGCGCTCCGCGTAGGTTGCGCCTTCGAAGTCGGCGAGCGCCAGAAGGGCCAGCGTATCCTCTTCCGCCCCGCTGCGCGGCATAGTCTCGAAGTGGCGGGCCAGTGCGGCCTCGTCCGCCTTGCTGAGGTCGAGTGTGGCGACGTCGACGCTGATTTCCTCAGCCGGAGCCTTGTCCCCGCCCGAGCAGCCCCCCACAATGAGGGCCGAAGCGCACAGGCCGCCCAGAAGGGTGCGGCGCAGGGAAGTGGGGATGGAAAGCATGTCGGGAGTCCCGTCTGGGGTGCGAAAAGCGGTGTCTGGGCTCATGTCTAGCCGCCCCGGCCTGCCTGACAAGGCGCAATTCCCGCTGGCGGACGAGACCGACCCGCGCATCCTATACGTCCTGTCAGACCGCGCACGGCGCGTGTCCCTGAAAGTCAAGCCGGCGGAACGCCGGGTCCATGTGGTCGTCCCCGGCCTGTCCAGTTTCTCCAAGGCCCGCGCCTTCGCCCACGAACAGCGCGACTGGATCGACGTTCAGCTCGAGGACCTGCCCGAACCCCTGCCCTTCGTGCCGGGCGGGGAGATCCTGTTCCAGGGCGACCGCTACCGCCTCGTCAATCCGCCGGGCCGGGGGCGCGCCCGCGTGGACCGGGCCGGACGGCGGATCATCGTGCCGTCGCCCGATGCGGAAAGCTTCCCCGGCCGCGTGCGCCGCCTGATGATCCGCGAAGCCCGGGCCGAGCTGGAAGCGGCGACGCACCATTATGCCGGACAGTTGGGCAAACGGGTCGGCAAGGTCAGCGTTCGCGACCAGAGTTCGCGCTGGGGAAGCGCCATCACGCGCCGCGGCGAAGGCCACATCTCCTATAGCTGGCGGCTCATCTGCGCGCCGCCGGACATTCTGGAATATGTCTGTGCCCATGAATGCGCCCATCTGGTCGAAGCCAATCACAGCCCCGCCTTCTGGGCGGTGTGCGAACGGCTGTTCCCGGACACGAAGATGGCGAAACGCTGGCTGTCGCGGCACGGCCAGAACCTGCACGCGGTCGGCGCCGAGGCCTGACTTGAACGCCTGCCGGGCAGACGGGTTGAAAAACCGCAGAGCCGCCCCACATCCGCGCCATGCAGGATAATCAAGACAATCAAGTCACCGTCTTCACGGTCGGTGGCACGGACGATGCGCTGGAAAAAAGCGGGGTCGCTCCCGTGCGGGGCCGGGCCGCGCGCTTGCCCGGCGCGTTGCAGACCGCCCTTGCCGACCGTTACCCCGAACCGGTCGCGCGCCTTCTAGGCGAGGCCATGATCGTGGGCGCGCTTGTGGCGCGCTCTCTGAAATTCGACGGACGGCTCGTGGTGCAGTGCCACGGCACCAACGAGGGGGCGATCAGCCTGCTCATGGCCGATTGCACGACCGATGGCCACATTCGCGGCTATGCGCGCTATGACGACGCGGCGCTGAAATCCGTCATGCTCGACAACCGCAATCCTGGCGCGGATGCGCTGCTGGGCGGCGGGACCTTTTCCATGACCATCGACCAAGGGCCGGACACGGACCTCTATCAGGGTCTGGCCGCTATCGAGGGGCAGCGCCTGTCCGATTGCGCGGAGCATTTCTTCGAGCAGTCCGACCAGATCCCGACCATGATCCGCCTTGCCGTGGGTCAGGAAATCGGCGCGGACGGCCCTGAATGGACCGGCGGCGGCATCATGATCCAGCGCGTGGCCGAGGACCAGGCGCGCGGGGAGACGGACGACGTTTATGAGACGGCCCGGGCCCTGCTGAGCACGGTCGAGGATGCCGAGCTGATCGATCCGGAACTGCCCACCGACACGCTGCTCTACCGCCTGTTCAACGAGGACGGGGTGCGCGTGCTCGACCGGCAGAGCATCAGCGCGGAATGCCGATGTTCGCGCGAGCGGCTGGAGAACACGCTGAAAAGCTTCGACGCCGCCGCGCGCGCGGAGATGGCGGACGAGGACGGCAAGATCCGGGCGCGCTGCGAGTTCTGCGACTTCGAACATGTGTTCGCGGTCGCGGACATGGAAGCAGCCTAGGTCGTATACTCAGGCTCTCCAGAAGCTCGGCGTCAGCACGACCAGCGCCGTCACGATCTCCAGCCGACCCACGATCATGCCCGTCATGAGCGCCCACTTCGCCGCGCCGGGCAGGGTCTGGTAGGTTCCGCTCGGCCCGATGATGTCGCCCAGGCCCGGGCCGACATTGGCGACGGCGCTGCCCGCCCCGCTCCAGGCCGTGACCGGGTCGAGGCCGATCGCGCCGAGGAAGGAGGCGATCGCCGCGACCGTGATGAAGAACAGGAAGAAATAGCCCAGGACCGAATAGACCACAGCGTCCGGCAGGGGCCGCCCGCCATAACGCATGGGAGCGATGGCATGCGGGCGCGGCATTCGGAACAGATAGGCCCGCAAGGCCTCCAGCGCGACCTGGTAGCGGAAGATCTTGATCGAACAGGCCGTGGAGCCCGCGCAGCCGCCGATGAACATGAAGAAGAAGAACGCTCCAATGGCGAGCGTGCCCCAGCTCATATAGTCGGCGGTCGCATAGCCCGTCCCGGTGATGATCGAGACCGTGTTGAACAGGGACAGGCGGTAGGCGTGGAGCGTGCCCAGCTCGCTGTCCTGCGCACCCGAGCCGACCAGCCCGACCAGCACCAGAAGGCTGAGCGCGAAGACCACGGCGAGGAAAGCGCGCACCTGGGGATCGCGCAGCGGCGCGCCGAACTGGCCGCGCCGCACCATCAGCATGTAGACCCCGAAGGGCAGCGCGCCCAGCAGCATGAAGGCGATGCAGACGAGGTCCGCCCCGTCGTCCATGAACCCGCCCAGCGAAGCGTCCGACGTGCTGTATCCGCCCGTCGCGATCGTCGTCATGGCGTGGGCGGCCGCGTCGAACCCGTCCATGCCGGTCCAGGTGTAGGCGAGCGCGCAGGCCAGCGTCAGGCCCAGATAGATGCCCGCAATGGTCAGGGCGATGCTCTGCGCGCGCGGCAGGATCTTCTCGCCCACGTCGGAACTCTCCAGCCGGAAAAGCTGCATCCCGCCCACGCCCAGCATGGGCAGGATCGCCATGGCGGTCACGATGATGCCGATCCCGCCGATCCATTGCAGCATGGCCCGCCAGAGCAGGATGCCCTTGGGCATGTCGTCCAGCCCCGTCATCACGGTGGAGCCCGTCGTGGTGATGCCGGAGGTCGCCTCGAACAGTGCGTCGGTGAAGGACAGGCGGACCGGGTCGAGCAGGAACGGGAGGGCCGCCAGTAGCGCCAGCACGATCCAGGAGAACACTGTCAGGACGAAGGCGCCGCGCGCCCTGATGTCCGGGACGGGACTGTAGGAGGCGGTCGCCAGCGCCCCCCCGACCAGCGTCACGACCGTGCCGGAAATGGCGAAGGCCTGCCAGGAGCGGTCCCCGTAGAGAAGGTCCACGACCATGGGCACGAACATGAGCAGCCCCATGGCCGCCGCCATGAGTCCGATCACGAAGATTACGGAACGCAGGTCCGGCATGTGCGGCTTATGGGCCGCCTTATCCGCCCCGACAAGACCGGCCCTCTATTGCGAAGCCACGGGGCTGGGCGTAAGCCTCTGCGGACCCTCTTGGCCAGACCCCTTTGTCCAGACCCCTGGCCAGACCCTCGCCAAGCCCTTCGTTTGCCGGAGTCCGCCATGCGCCTGCCTCTTCTCCCGATCCTCCTTCTGGGCGCGTCCCTGTCGGCCTGCGGCTATAGCGGCGACCCGGTTGCGGGCGACAACGAGACCAAGGACACGATCCCTGCGCTGCAGCAGGCCGCATCCGAAGCGCTGACGCCGCGCGGCCAGCGCCGCAGCCACCTCGTCACCGACCCCGGGCCGGGACGCCTGACGCCCGAGCGCATCCATGCGGAGCCGTCCATAGACGGGCCGTCCCTCAGGCTCGCGCGCATCGCGCCGTCCGGCGAGTTCGTGACCGTGCTGAAGGGGCGGGAGGACGACGCCGCGCAGCTCGACCTCTGGGCCTACGACATCGAGACGGGCGAAGGCCGCCAACTCGTCAGCTCCACCGACCTGATCGGCGGGCCGGAAGAGCTGTCCGAGGAAGAGAAGAACCGGCGCGAACGCCAGCGCCTCTACGCGACCGGCATCGTCGACTATAGCTGGGTGGGCGACCAGCTGCTTATGTTCCCTCTGGGCGGCGATCTCTACCTCTACGACCTGACCACCGAAGAAGCCCGCCAGGTTACGGCGACCCCCGCCTTCGAAACCGACCCCAAAGTGTCCGCCGACGGCGCGCTCGTCGCCTATGTGCGCGAGGACGAACTCTACGTGAAGGAGCTGGAGACGGGGCTGGAACGCCAGCTGACCGACAGCGCGACCGACGTGGTCCGCAATGCCACCGCCTCCTTCGTGGTGCAGGAAGAGCTGGACCGCGACACGGGCTACTGGATCTCGCCCGACGCCTCGCGCATCGCCTACACCCAGATCGACGAGAGCCCCATCGAGATCGAGACGCGCGCCAATATCGGGCCGGACGGCATCACCACGCTGGACCAGCGCTATCCCTTCGCGGGCACGGACAATGCCACGGTGCGCCTCGGCGTGGTGGCGACGACCGGCGGCGCCACGCAGTGGGTCGATCTGGGCAGCGACCCCGACATCTACCTGACCCGTGTGGCCTGGGCTCCGAACGGCGAGCATCTCTATGCGGGCATCCTGTCCCGGGACAACAAGACCCACACCATCTACCGCGTGAACGCCGGCGAAGGCACGTCCGAGGTCTTCTACGAGGAAACCAGCCCGACCTGGCTGAACATCCGCTCCGGCTTCACGCCGACGCGGGACGGCTTGCGCATGATCAGCGAGCGCGACGGGTCGCGCGCCTACTACGAGATCACGCAGGACGGCGCGCGCCGCCTGACGCCGGAAGACGTGCTGCTGGGCGACGTGCTGTGCGAAACCGAGGACGGAGCGCTCTTCGTGTCGGGCTGGCGCGACACGCCCGTCTCCACCCATATCTTCCGGATCGACGGCACCCCGGCCGAAGGCGAAGACGCCGCGCCAACCCTCTCCGCCACGCAGATCACGCAAGGCGAAGGCCAGCACGCCGCCGCCTTCGATGCCGACTGTTCGCGCTATCTCGGCACCTATTCCAGCGACGACACGCCCACCCAGGTCAGGGCCTTCCAAGCCGACGGCACGCCGCTGACCTGGCTGTCGGAGAACGCGCTGGATGCGGATCACCCCTACGCCCCCTATCTCGACGCGCATGTCATGCCGGAATACGGCACGCTGACGGCCGAGGACGGGGCGGAGCTGCACTACCAGCTCTACAAGCCGCTGGATCTGAAGGCGGGCGAGCGCCGGGCATCCGTGACCATCGTCTATGCCGGACCAGGCGTGCAGCGCGTCATGAACCGGTGGCAGCGCAAGCACCTCGCCCGCATGCTGACCCATCACGGCTTCGTCGTGTTCATGGTGGACGGGCGCGGCAGCACCAACCGCGGCAAGGCGTTCGAAGACGTGCTGGACCGCGCGCTGGGCATCGCCGAAGTGGTGGACCAACGGGTCGGCGCACAGTGGCTCAAGGCGCAGGACTTCGTCGATCCCGACCGGATGGGCGTCTATGGATGGTCCTATGGCGGCTACATGACGCTGATGATGCTGGCCCAGACGGACCTCTACGCCTCGGGCGTGGCGGGCGCGCCGGTCACGGACTGGGCACTCTACGACACCGCCTACACGGAACGCTATCTGGGCGATCCGCGGCCGGATCATCCCAACCACACGCCGGGCGCCTATGCAGGCGGGTCCGTCTTCACCCATCTGGAGGGCCTGACCGAACCCGTGCTGATCATCCACGGCATGGCGGACGACAATGTCGTCTTCCGCCACACGGTGAAGCTGGTCGACGCGCTGCAGAAGATGGGACGGCACAATCACCGCCTGGAAGCCTATCCGGGCGAAAAGCACGGCTTCCGCGCACGCGAAGCCCGCATCCATCGCGACCGCCAGATCCTGGAGTTCTTCCTGGATACGCTGGACCTGCCCGAGGAAGGCTAGGCGGTCGCATCTCCTTCCACGGACAGGCCTTCGGACAGGTTTCGGATCAATGCCTGCGCCGCCGGACCGGGCGCGTCTCCCGTCCGCCAGCACGCAAAGAGCGGAACGCGCAAGGCATCGTCCGGCCGGGCTTCGAGCCGCAGGCGGACCAGTGCCCCGGAGTCGATTTGCGGTGTAGCCAAGGCCGTCGGCACGGTCCCCCAGCCTAGACCCGCCTTGATCAGACGGACGCGGAAAGCGAGGTCGCCGACGCCCCAGACACGGTGGACCAGCGTGTTTTCGTAGGCGGGTCGCGCCCGGCCGACCGGGACAAGCTGCCGGTGATCGGCGAGATCGGCGTCGGTAAGCGAACGGCCCAGAACCGATAGCGGGTGATCCGGCGCCGCCACGCTGACGACGCCGACGGAACCCATCGACTGCTTTTCGAAGGCGTCCTCGGGATAGTGGGACAGGTCCAGCCGTCCGGTGAAGGCCAGATTGACCCGGCCTCCCGACAGTAACTCCAAAGGACCGCCGATCTCCTCCCGGAACAGGGTGACCGCCAGATCCGGATAGCGGCTGGCGAGATGTCCGACCCCGTCGAACACCACATTCTCCGGCACGATGACGCCCGAGGCGACAATCAACTCTCCCTCGACCCCGGTGGCCAGTTGCGCAGCGGTCGCCTTCAGCCGTTCCGCACGGACCAGGACGCTCCGGGCTTCGGACAGGATCGCTTCCCCGGCCGGGGTCAAGGCGGGTTTTCGGGTGGATCGGTCGAAAAGCTGGAGATCGAGCTGCAGCTCCAGCGTGGCGACGGCGTGGCTGACGGCCGACTGGGCGCGTCCCAGCCGTTTCGCAGCCGCCGTGAAGCTGCCGCAATCGTCGATCGCGGCGAGGAAGCGAAGCTGATCGAGCGTTACACCGTCGAGCATAATACGACTCATCTGATTTTTTGATCAAAAGTACCAGTTTTATCTCACTACAAACAATCCTCTTGTTTGCTCATATCCATTTCACTGAAACAGAATTGGAGACACCAATGACGAACTTGCCGACCCAGAATTCGACTTCCACGCTCGACCGCCGCTCCGCCCTGCGCGGATTGGGGGCAGGCATCGCTGCCGCCGGAGCGATGGGAGTCGCGACGAATGCCCGGGCCAGCGCCACCACCCCGTCCGAGAAGCCGTTGTCCGGCAAGGTCGCCATCGTCACCGGCGCGCGCGCCAACATGGGCCGGGCCTTCTCGGAAGCGCTGGCCCAAATGGGAGCCGACGTCGTGGTGCACTATCACCGGACGGAGACGCGCGGCGAGGCCGAACAGACCGCCGCTTTGGTGCGCAAGGCGGGCGCGGGCGCGGCGCTCGTGCAGGGTGACTTGGGCGACGTCGCCGTCGTCCGGCGCATGTACGACTTGGCGGAAAGCCGCTTCGGTGGCGTGGACATCGTCGTCAACAATGCGGGAGCGATCATCAAAAAACCGATCGCGGAGTTCACCGACGCGGAATTCGAGCGTCTGAACGGCGTGAACAATCGCGGCCTATTCTACAGCCTGCGCGAAGCCGCCCGACGGGTGCGCGACGGCGGGCGCATTATCAACAACGGTACGTCACTTCTGGCCGGCGCCGCACCCGGCTATGCCATCTATGCGGGGACCAAGGCTCCGGTCGAAGAGTATACGCGTATCCTGGCAAAGGAGCTCGGGGATCGGCGGATTACCGTCAACACGATCGCGCCCGGACCGGTCGATACGCCATTCTTCCATGGTCAGGAGAACGAACGTTCGGTCGCCTACGCGACGGGCCTGGCAGCCGAAGGGCGGCTCGGCGAGGTGTCCGACATCGTCCCCTTGGTGGAATATCTGGCTTCGCCGGACAGCCAGTGGACCAACGGACAGACCCTGTTCGTCAATGGCGGATATCTGACTCGCTAGATGTGAGCTGCGCTCGACACGCCCCTTCCGGTTCCGGCCGGAGGGGGCTTCACTATGGCGTGGCGGCTGCCTCCCGCGTCGCATTGAACAGGCGGATCGCCTCGTTGATGCGGCCGCGCAGAAGGGCGGTTTCGACCGAATCCGGATCGGCGGTCAGGGAGGCTTCGATGTCCTCCCTCGCGGCC
>JBARXH010000313.1:0-4279 GCA_049647245.1 Litorimonas sp. | reverse complement strand
GCCTGGTTCCGCTCACCCCGCCCGCGCTGGAGGCGGTCGGAGCCTGGATGGGCGCACGCGCCGCCACACTGCCGTCCGGGGCCGAGGCCGCGCACCGGGCGGGGCCGTTCCTGTTTCCTTCCGGCGGGACGTCCGGCCATCTGACCCGCGAACGCTTCGCCCAGATGCTCAAGGATTTGGCGCGCGACGCCGGTCTTCCGCCGTCCCGGGTCAGCCCGCACGTTCTGCGCCACGCCTTCGCCACCCATCTGCTTGAAGGTGGGGCGGATCTGCGTGCCGTGCAGACATTGCTGGGCCACGCCGATATCTCCACCACGCAGATCTACACCCATGTGCTGGACGCGCGCCTCAAGGCGCTGGTCGAACAGGCGCACCCCATGTCCGAAAAGGCCGACCGATGAGCAGGAAAGACCCGCGTGACCCCGATCTGATCCGGGACCTTGACCTGTTGCTGGACATGCTGCGCGACGAATGGGACTTCGGTACGCGGCCGGGGGCAGGCGTGCGCGGGGCCGATCTGGTCCAGGGGCAGAAGCCGCTCACCTCCAAGCGGTTCACGGACGCGGTGCTCGACGCGGAAACCGAACTGCACGGCACCCGCGCCAGCTGGGAACGCCGCATCAAGCGTCGCTTCGTGCAGCGCTATGGCCACAGCGTGACCCGCCGCGAATACAGGCTCTAGAGGCTTGGGCCCGGCGCGTCCGGCGCACGCACGGGCTGGACAGATGCGTCGCGCGCGCTAGGAGGCGCGACATGGCGCAGACCTATCTCGATTTCGAACGCTCGGTCGCCGAGCTGGACAAGCAGGCGGAGGCCCTGGCCGGTTCCGACCCGACCGCGGCGCAGGAGATCAGCGGCCGCGCGGCCGGGGAGCTGAAGAAGCTCTACGCCAAGCTCGGCCCGTGGGAAAAGACGCAGGTGGCGCGCCATCCGGCCCGACCGCACTTCACGGACTATATCGACCGGCTGGTCGACGATTTTACGCCCTTGGCGGGCGACCGCCAGTTCGGCGACGACCACGCGCTGCTCGGCGGCCCGGGCCGCATCCGGGGCCGCGCCGTGATCGTGATCGGTCACGAGAAGGGCAAGGACCTCGACACGCGTCTGAAGCACAATTTCGGCATGGCGCAGCCCGAGGGCTACCGGAAGGCGGTGCGCCTGATGGAACTGGCCGAACGGTTCCGCCTGCCCGTGGTCAGTTTCGTGGACACGGCCGGCGCCTATCCGGGCCGCGGCGCGGAAGAACGCGGACAGGCCGAAGCCATCGCGCGCTCCATCGATACGGGCCTGTCGCTGACCGTGCCCTTCGTGTCCGTCATTGCGGGCGAAGGCGGATCGGGCGGCGCGGTCGCCATCGCCACCGCCGACAGCGTGCTGATGCTGGAACATTCCATCTATTCGGTCATCTCCCCGGAAGGGTGCGCCTCCATCCTCTGGCGCGACGGGGCGCGGGCCGAAGACGCCGCCAAGGCGATGAAGATCACCGCGCAGGACCTGAAACGGCTCGGCGTGATCGACGGCATCATCAAGGAACCGGTCGGTGGCGCGCACCGCGCCCCGGGCGAGGCGGTCAAGCGGGTCGGGGCGAAGATCGTGTCAGAACTCGAAAAGCTCTCCGAACTGGATCCCAAAGCCCTGCTGGAGCGCCGCCGCGAGAAGTTCCTCAATATCGGCCGGGCGCTGGGCTAGGGGATACCCAGGCCCTCAAAGCATCGCTTGCACCGCGAGAAGTACGCTGACGATCGCGGCCGAAGTGAAGTTGGACAGCGTCCCGGCCAGCACGGCCTTAAGTCCCAGTTTCGACACGTCCGCCCGGCGCTCCGGCACCGCCGCCGTCATGGCCGCGATCAGCACGGCCAGGCCCGTCAGGTTGGCGAAGCCGCACAGCGCCACCGTGATGGCGATCTGCCCGCGCTCCGAGAACGTGTCGGCCTGGGGCACGAAGCTCGCATAGGCGATGAATTCGTTGACGATGACCTTTTCGCCCAGGAACCGTCCGGCCGCGGCCGCCTCGCTCCACGGCACGCCGATCAGCCATGCAAAGGGGGCGAAGACGACCCCGGCGATCTGCTGCAGGGTCAGGTCGGGCGCGCCGAACCATCCGCCGATACCGCCCAGAAGCCCGTTGATCAGGGCGATGAGCGCCACGAAGGTGATCAGAACGGCGATCACGGACAGCATGATCTGCAGCCCCGTCAGCGCGCCGCGCGTCAGGGCGTCGATCACGCTGGCCGCCCGCGTGCTCAGCGCATCGCCGTCCGGGTCGGGCGTATCGATGTCCAGGGGCTCGCCCGTTTCCGGAACGAGGATGCGCGCCATGAGGAGCCCGCCCGGTGCCGCCATGACCGCTGCCGTCAGCAGCAGGTCGGTCCTGACGCCCAGTGCGGCGTAGGCCGCCAGAACGCTGCCCGCGACGCTGGCGAGACCGAGGCTCATCACGCAGAAGAGCTGCGCGCGCGACAGGCGCGGCAGATAGGGCAGGATGGCCAGGGGCGCTTCGGCCATGCCGACGAAGATGTTCGCCGCAGCGGTCGTGGACTCCAGCTTGCCCGCCCCCGTCAGCTTGCCGATCGCCCCGCCGATGACGCGGATCACCACCCGCATTACGCCGAGATGGAAGAATACGGACAGAAGGGCCGCGATGAAGATGATGACGGGCAGGACCTGGAAGGCGAGAATGACGCCGCCGGCTCCGCCCTCTCCGGGGTCGGCCAGCGGACCGAACATGAAGCGGATGCCCTCGTTGGCGTAGTCGATGGCGCTCTGGACGCCCCGGCTCATGCCGCCCAGAACCGCCGTGCCGACGGGGGTGAGCAGGGCCAGCGCCCCGACGGTGATCTGCAGGGCGAGCGTGCGCGCCGCGTCCCCGATCCGCACGGCGCTGCGGTTTTCCGAGCACAGCCATGCCAGTGCCAGAAAGGCGGCAAGCCCGATCAATCCGCTCATGCGACGCTCCCCCGTTTCAATCCGGGCTTAGCGTCTGGGCGAGGGGCGTCCACTCACGAAGTGCGGCGCGGACATGAAAAGACCCGGACGGCGAACCGTCCGGGCCGATCTCTTCCCGTCCTCCCGTGAAAGAGATGTTCTGGGTCGGGGGAGCGCCCTAGAAGCTGGTCGAGATACCTGTGCCGAACCAGAGCAGCTCGTCGCGCGGGTTCAGCGCATTGAAGTCGAGCGCGTCGTCGGAATTCAGCGTGTAGTTGGCCCCGACATAGACCGAGGCGGAATCCGAGATCGCGAAGGGCAGGGCGACGCTCGCCGTGGCCCATTCGTAGGAGAAGCCGTCCCCGTCGACCAAGCCGACCGTCAACCCCAGATCCAGACCGTTCTTCTCGCCGAAACCGACACTGTGGCCGATCGCGCCTTCCACCGTGAAGTTCTCCAGCGTGACGTCGTAATAGGCAGCCAGGGACGGAGCGAGCGGAACTTCCCCGAAGCCCACGGCGGCGGAGAATTCGTACGATCCGGTGCCGCCATTGTCGGTCTCCAGCAGGCCACCCCCTTGCGGATAGTGATAGTAGGTGACGCCGAGATCGAGCGAGAGCGGGCCTTCCAGCGGCACGCTGTAGCCGGCGTAGAAGTCGATCTCGTCCGCGGCGGCCGCCGAGCCTTCGCCGAAGGCGGTCGATGCCCACGCACCGACCGTGAAATTGCCGACGCTGGCCTCCACATAGGGCTGGATGGAATCCGCCCCGAGGCTCGCGCCGCGGAAGACATATTCGGTGACGTAGTCGACGCCGATCGACCAGTCGACATCCTGTGCGGCGGCCGGGGTGGCGATCGCGCCGGTGGCGGCCAAGGACAGGATGGCCGCACTTGCCGAAAAGGCGTTTCGTTTTTTCATCTGGATGCTCCCTTGCATTGCAGCCAAGGCTTAAAGGGAGATGGCCCGCCGACCGCGAGGGCGAGAGGGCCAGGAGAGCGTCCATGCAGGCCCGCGCCCGCGAATTGTGCGCCTTTTGTGACGGTTTTGCACCGGATCGGTGCGGGGCGTGACGCAGATCAAAAGCGCAAGACCCGCTCCGGGAGCGAGCCGCTTACCGTCGGACCGAGCCAGACAAGGGGCTCTAGGCGACCTTCCCGTGGCACTGCTTGACCTTCAGGCCGGACCCGCACGGGCAAGGCGCGTTGCGGGGCAACTGGGCGATGGTCTCGGGGTCGAGATCCGCACCCGACGTGCCATCCGTCCCGGCGTCGGACTTGGTGCCAGCCTTGGTGCCGGCATTGGGCGCCCTGACTTCGCCGACCGGCGCCGCAGCCGCGCCCATCAGCTCCATGG
>JBARXH010000312.1:0-7237 GCA_049647245.1 Litorimonas sp. | reverse complement strand
CGGCTGCGCGCAGCCCGGGCCCTATTACGCGCAGCCTGCGCCGCAACCCGATCCGCAGCCGGTCCCGAGCCCGTCCCCCTTCCCGCCCGGCCCCGTGACGCAACCGGGCGACCGCCTGTGCGGCGGCATGGTCGCGCGCCAGGGTCCGGAATGCGGCGCGGGCGAGTTCTGCTACCGCACCGTGGCGGCGCAGTGCGGCGCGGCCGACGCGCCAGGCGTCTGCCGACGCATCCCGGAGGTCTGCACGGAAGAATATGCACCCGTTTGCGGGTGCGACGGCCGGACCTACAGCAATGAATGCAAGGCCAATGGCAATGGCGTCTCGGCGGCCTATCGCGGCGAGTGCCGCGCGCAGACCCCCACGCCAACGCCATATCCCATGCCGCCCGCGGGAGAGAACTGCATCCAGGTCTACGCCCCTGTCTGCGGTGTGGATGGCCGGACCTACAGCAATAGCTGCTTCGCCGGATCCGTGCCGATCGCCTATCAGGGCGAGTGCCGGGGCTAGCCCGTGTTCCACCACTTCTTCAGCGAGTTGAGGCGGGCGTCCGTCCCCGTCTCCATCCGCGAATACCTGACCCTGCTCGAAGGCGTGGACAAGGGTGTCGCCGACGAGTCGATGGACGGGTTCTACCACCTGTCCCGGGCCGCCCTGGTCAAGGACGAGCGGGATCTCGACAAGTTCGACCAGGTGTTCGGTCATGTCTTCAGGGGCGTCGACTATCTGGGCGATATCTTCGGCCAGGACGAACACACCATCCCGGAAGACTGGTTGCGCAAGATGGCGGAGCTGCATCTCTCTCCGGAGGAAATGGCGGAGATCGAAGCGCTCGGCGATTTCGAGAAGATCATGGAAGCGCTGAAGGAGCGGCTGGAAAACCAGGACAAGCGCCACGAGGGCGGCAACCGCAACATCGGCACGGCCGGCAAGTCGCCCTTCGGGGCATACGGCTACAACCCGGAAGGGGTGCGCATCGGCCAAAAGGAAGGCCGCCATGGCAAGGCGGTCAAGGTCTGGGACAAGCGCCAGTTCAAGAACCTGGACGGCGACCGCGAGATCGGCACGCGCAACATCAAGGTCGCCCTGCGGCGCTTGCGCAAGTTCGCCCGCGAAGGCGCGGCGGAAGAACTCGACCTTCCCGGCACGATCCGCGGCACGGCGCGGCAGGGCTGGCTCGACATAAAGATGCGGCCCGAGCGCCGCAACGCCGTCAAGGTCCTCGCCTTCTTCGACATCGGCGGATCGATGGACGCGCACATCAAACAGGTGGAAGACCTGTTCAGCGCCGCCCGGAGCGAGTTCAAGCGGCTGGAATATTTCTATTTTCACAACATGCTCTACGAGCAGGTCTGGAAGGACAATCGCCGCCGCATGAGCGAGGTGACCCCGACCTGGGACATCCTGCACAAGTTCCCCAGCGACCACCGGGTCGTGATCGTGGGCGACGCGGCCATGAGTCCCTACGAGGTCGCCATGCGCGGCGGGTCGGTCGAGCACTGGAACGAGGAGCCCGGCGCGGTTTGGCTCAAACGGATCGTGGACATCTACCCTCACCTCGTCTGGATCAACCCGACGCAGGAGAAATACTGGGAATTCAGCCAGTCCACGAAGATGATCCAGGAGATCATCGGCGAGGACCGCATGTTCCCGATGACCCTGTCGGGTCTGGAGAACGCCATGCGGGAACTTGCCCGCTAGAGAGCCGTTGCCGCAATCAAGCCATCTTTCCCTCTTATGGAGCTTCCATGAAACATTATCTCGCCGCCATTTCCGCCGCTGCCCTGCTCGCTGCCTGCACCGCATCCTCCGATGATGTCGGAGCCGCCGGTGAAGACGATGCGGCCGGCGTGCCCGAAGGCTTTGCGGAATGCCCCGACAATCTGGTGCTGGAGCTGGCCGATTATGGCGAGGACACGCTGCCGGCCTTCGACGGCGACTACAATGCCTGGCACATGGAGAACGGCTCGCGCGAAGGCGTCGAGACCACGGCCAGCGGCGTGCAGTACCGGGTTATCCAGCCCGGCATGGAGAACGGCCTTTCCCCGGAATCCGGCGAGGAAGTCTTCGCCATGTATCACGGCACGAAGCTGGACGGCTCCAAGTTCGACAGTTCCTATGACCGCGGCCAGCCCTTCATCACGGCGACGACGCGCGTCATCCCCGGCTGGACGGAAACGCTTGAAGACATGAAGGTCTGCGAAGCGCGCACCATCTATCTGCCGGCCAACATGGCCTACGGCAACCGCGGTGCCGGCGCCGCCGTCGCACCGGGCGAAACGCTCGTCTTCAACATGCAGCTGCTGCGCGTGAACCGCGAGGACATGTCCGACGCCGTCGGTATCGACGAGGACTAGTCGAACACGCAGATCGAGACGGACGGCCCGGAGCGAAACATCGCCCCGGGCTTTTTCGTGCCTAGCCTTCGGGCACGACATGGACCCGAATCGCGCGGTCCGGATCGAACAAGCCAGTCAGCGCCGAAATGTCCTCGGCCGTCATGGTCTCGTAGTCTAATGCGCGCGTGCGGTGGCGGTCGAGCGTTTCGGGCCGGCCTTGCGCCTCGTCGATGACGCCCAGCCAGTAATTATTGCTTTCCAGGCTCGTCTCGATGTTCTCCAGCGCGGGCTGCACGGCCCGGTCGAACAGGTCCGCATCGACACCCTCGCTCGCCAGCCGGGCGGCGACGCCTTCGATGACGGTAGTCAGCCGGTCCAGCTCGTCCGGGGAGGCCTCGATCGCCACGGCCAGGTAGCCCCAGTCCGGGTCGCTGTCGGGCAGGGTCGTGAAGGCGGAGGGGGAGTAGGTCGCCCCCTCCTCTTCCCGGAGCACTTCGTTCAGTTCCAGGCGTAGGACGCGCGACAGCAGGCCGAGCCTGCGGTCCGTCAGGACGTCCTCGTGATCGTTGACCGGCCAGTAGATCGCCAGTCGGGCCGTGTCCTTCTCACCGGCGTGGGTGATGACATAAGGCGCTGCGCGTCCTTCCGGAAATACCCGATCCAGCGCCCTGTCCGGGACCTCCGGCGCGGCGTCCGCGCGATCCGGCAGCGCCCCGAATGTGGCCCCGACCAAGTCAATAATGGTGTCGACTTCGAAGTCTCCGACCACGCCAATCTCGATAGGCGAGCCGTCGATGTTGGCATCATACCAGTCTTTCAGTGCGGCGAGATCGACATCCAGCACGGTCTCTTCGGACGGGTGGGCATCTCGCCAGTGGCCGGACGAGAGAATGGACGGCACGACGAGGTTGGCCGCGCCGCGCGGCGTTGAGTCCAGCTTGGACCAGACCGACCGGATCTGGCTTTCGAACCGGGGCAGCGTTTCCGGCCGGTAGGCCGGATCCGTCAGGGTCGCGGCCATGAGCTGCATCTGCAGCTCCAGATCGCTCGGCACGGTCGCGCCGGACAGGGCCATGTCCCGCGTGCCGAAGGAGCGGTTGACCCCGACAGCGCGACCCGCCGTCAATGTGGCGAGCTGATCGGCCGTGTGCGCGCCGAGACCGGACGCGCCCATGACGGAGCGCAGCTGGGTGGAAAAGGCCGGTGCATCCTGCGGGAAAAAGCCCGCACCCGCTCCCGAACGGACCCGGATGCGCACCACGTCCTTCTCAAAGTCCGTCGGTTTCAGGTTCAGGCGGACACCATTGTCGAAGACGACCGTGGTTATGCCGATATCATCGATCTCTCCGCGTGCCCCCACGGTGCCCGGCTCGCCCCAATCCGCATAGGCGAAGGTTCCGGCATCCTCCTGCACGTCGGCGGGCAGCGACACGGAACGCGCTTCGTCCAACAGGCTTTGAAGCCAGGCGTCAGGGTCGTCCACGGGCGTGTCGGATTGCAGGTAGAGCTGAGGCGCAGCGTCTAGTTCGGCCCAGGCGTCGCGCAAGGCATCTTCCACCTGCTCCAGCGTCAACGCCTCGATTGAGGCGTCGAACCGCTCCAGCGAACTCGCGGCGCTCGTCATGACCCGCTCGGACGCAAAATTGTTCAGGATCTGGCGCGCGAGGGATGGTGTGCGCCGCGTCTCCGCGGTCTGGACCGCCACTTCCCAGCTCTTGCGGGTGTTGGCGATTTGCTCGTCCAGTTCGGACTGGCTGAAGCCGTGATCGATGGCCTGGCGCAGGACACGCTCCGCTTCGATGAACCCGTCGCGCAGCTTGTCCGGTTCGGCCGACACGCCCAGCGAGACGAGCTCTGCGGACTCGAACAGGTCCTGCGAACCCACGCCCGCGCCCGTATAGCTGGCCTCCCCGGCCTGAACCTTGCGGGCCAGGCGCCGGTTGAGGATCGCGTTGGCGAAGTAGAGCGGCAGATCGGCGGCCCGGTTGGCGACGGTGTCGCGCCGTTCCTCCTCCGGAGCGATCTCCGTGATGGTGGACAGGGTGATGGTACTGACCACTTCCGGGTCGAAGAAGGACCCGTAGCGAGGCTCATCGAACGAGACGTCCGGCAGCTCCCATCGCGGCACGTCCGGCGCATCGCTGGTCCAGTCGGCGAAGGCCGCTTCGACCATCGCCGCCAGCTCTTCCTCCGGCCGGTCGCCGACCAGGACCACGAACGTGTCTTCGGGCTGGTACTGCGTCTCGTAGAAGTCGCGGAACTGCTCCGGCGTGATGGTGCGGATCGTGTCTTCCGTCCCGATCGGCAGGCGGTCGCCCAGATCCAGCCCTTCGGTCTGGAATTCGAGGCCTGCGATCTGCGCGCGGAACGCCGGACTGTTGCGGGCGCGTTTTTCCGCCAGGATGATGCCGCGCTCCCGCTCTATGGCGTCCGGGTCCAGCGTCAGGCGCTCCGCCGTTTCGCGGAAGATTGAGAGCGCTTCGCCCAACAGATCGTCGGTCACGTCCGGGAGTTCCAGTTGGTAGATCGTCTGATCAAACCCGGTCGATGCGTTAGTGTCCGGCCCGAAAGCCAGGCCGAGCCGTTCAAGCCGCTTGATCATCTCGCCCTCGGGAATGTTCTCGGACCCGTTGAAGGCCATGTGTTCGAGAAAATGGGCGATGCCGCGCGTCTCGTCCGTCTCGTCGAGCGACCCCGCATCGATCCGCATGAGCAGCGTCGCCGTCGCCGAGGGGGTGTCGTTGCTCATCACCGCATAACGCAACCCGTTGAGCAGCCGCTTATAGAGAATGTCCTCGTCCATGGGCAGATCGCTGGCGTCCTGGGGGAAGTCGACCGGGGCGAGGGTGGCCTCGACCTGCGTGGTCTCTGCGTCCCCGGATGGGACCGATGGCGAGCAGGCAGAGATTGCGAGAGCGCTGCTGGCGAGAAGCAGAATCAGAGGGTGACGCATGGGCAGTTTTTTTTCCGTGTCTTCAGTGTAGGACCGAGCGGTAGGTCCGTCCCGCCGCACAGGGCAAGATGTTTCGTCGGTCCATGACGAGCTTGTGTCCCCGAATCATGTGTTGGCAAAGTCTCAGAAGGACGGGGTTTTCCCTTGATTTGCAACTTCTTGGAGCCAAACGATCCAGGGCTGCCGCAGCAAAGCGCCGCCGCCTCAACTCGACTCCGCCATTTAGCCGGTCAAACACCCGTAATGCGACTTGGATTAAGTTCCTGACGCCGAACGGTTTGTTAACCGCAAGCATCAGGCTGATGTTCAAACCCCCCTGACGATAGGTCCCGGGCACCTTTTCCCCTGTCGACCGTCTCTCCTTGAACGGCAGGTGAACGAATTGGTAAATTTGGATTAACGCCTAGCCATGTTTCCGGGCATTGGTTAAGCCATATTAAGCTGCGCCTGGGCAGCGATCTGATTGGAGACTTGGGGGTCTTATGACAAAACGTACTCTTCTTATGGCGGCAAGTGTCGCCGTATTGTCCGCGCCGACCGTGGCGCAGGAGCTGCCTCCGGGCAATCCCCTGCCAGGCGAATGCTTCGCCCGCGTGATCGTCCCCGCCCAGTATGAAATCTCGACCGAACAGGTCGTTCTTCGCGAAGCCTCCGAAGAGATCCGGAAAATCCCCGCCCAGATCGAAACGGTGACCGAGCGCGTGCTCATCCAGGAAGAGAGCACACAGATCGTCCCCGTCGGTGCAGGCACCGGCACGGTTCTCGTCCCCGGAACGGGCCGCGTCCAGATCACCTACGCCGGCGTGACCTACCTCGTGGCGCCGAACCGCGACCTGATCGCCCCCAACGGCAACCGCATCGGCACGGTCAACGCGAATGGCGACCTCGTCGCCGCCAACGGGTCCGTCATTCTCGCCCGCGCCGTCGACCCGGTGACGTTCATCGGCATCGGCAACGGTGTCGGCACGCGCCTGACGCTCGGCAACTCGTTCTACATCGTCGACTCTGGCTTCGGCGTCCGGACGGCCAACGGCCAGGCCGTCGGCACAATCGACAGCCTCGGCAATCTCGTCTCCACGGACGGGCGCATCATCACGCGCTCCGCGGTCAACACCTTCACCAACGGCTCGGGCGGCGCGGCCATCCCCGTCCTCCCGACCTTCCGCGACGTCACGGAAACCATCGTCGTCCAGGAAGCCTCCACGCAGCTCGTGACGATCCCGCCGGTCTACGAGACCGTGGCCGAAACGGTTCTGGTGCGCCCGGAAACCGTCGAGTTCATCACCACGCCCGCTGTGTTCGAGGACTATACCGACACGGTGGTCGTCCAGGCCGCCTCCACCGAACTGGTCGCCATCCCGCCCGTCTTCGAAACGGTGACGGAAAGTGTCGTCGTCCAGCAGGCCGCATCGGAACTGGTCACCACGCCGGCCGTCTTCGAGGACGTGACCGAAACGGTCGTCGTGCAGCCCGCGTCGGTCGAGTACCAGTCCACGCCCGCCGTGTTCGAGGATGTGACGGAGACCGTCGTCGTCCAGGAAGCGTCCACAGAGCTTGTCGTCACCCCCGCCCGCTTCGAGACCGTCCAGGAAACCGTGGTCGTGCAGCCCGCCACCAGCGAGCTGATCCCCGTCCCCGCCCAGTTCGAGACCGTCACGGAAACGCTGGTCGTCACTCCGGCGACCACGGAACTGATCGCGACGCCCGCCGTCTTCGAGGACGTGACCGAAACGGTCGTCGTCCAGCCCGCCTCCATCGAGTTCGTTTCCGTCCCGGCCGAGTTCCGCGAAGTCACCGAAACGGTCGTCGTCCAGCAGGCCTCGACCGAGCTGGTCACCGTGCCGCCGGTCTTCGATACGGTCACCGAGACCATCGTCGTGCAGGAAGCCTCGACCGAGCTGGTTGCCCAGCCGGCCATCTTCGAGGACGTGACCGAAACGGTCGTCG
>JBARXH010000311.1:0-2217 GCA_049647245.1 Litorimonas sp. | reverse complement strand
GGCGTAGAGCAGGCCGTAGATCGTCAATCCCAGTGCGACGAACCAGAGCGGCGGCCACCAGAGCGAGCCAGCGATGAAAAGCCCTGCCGCAATGACCGAAAACCAGACCGCGTAAAGATCGTTCTTTTCGAACGGGCCGTCCGTCTCGCGGTGATGGCTCTCGTGCCAACCCCAGCCAGGGCCGTGCATGACATATTTGTGGATCGCCCACGCGAAGACTTCCATCAACACGATGGATGTCAGGGTGATCGCCACGGCCGCCCAGACACTCATTCCGCAGCCTCCACGGGGTGACCGATCTCGCCCTTTCGCGCCGGCAGTCGCCACCATGGTTCGTGGGGGTAGAGGTGGTGTTCGTGATGATAGCCGAAGTGGAAGCACGTCAGCAGGGACAGCCAGCGGGGGTAATCGTTGGATCGGGACAGATGCTCGTCCACGAACTCCGCTCCATGCCGATGGGTGAGATAGGTTCCGAAGTAGAAAAGCTGAACGGAAGACAGGATGGCTGGAACGGCCCACATCACGACGAGGTTGGGATAAGACGCACCCAAAATCATGTAGACCGCCCCGATCGCCGCCATGATAACGATCTGCCGCCATGAAAAATAGCGCATGAAGAAGGCCGCATACCAGGGCCAGAAATCATTTGGGTTGTCTGCGTTGAAGTCCGGGTCGTCAGCGGTTCCCGGCGTGGCATGATGCTGGTGGTGCGCCGTGCGCATCCGGTCCCAGTTGAATCCGGCGTACCAGAACAGAATGATCCGACCGGTCCAGTCATTGAGCCCCTTGTTCCGGGGCGCGAAAGAGCCGTGCATCGTATCGTGGGCCACGATGAACAGGCCCGTGTAGAGCCAGACCTGAACGGCGATCAGCGCAACCGTCATCCACCAGGGCGAGCCTATCTGGTGAAAGAAAACCGCGTAGACATGCGCAGCCAGCCACGCAGCGGCGAGCGCGGCGGCGTAGAGCGGGCCAAGATTTCGGGGCGTCGATGTGGCAGCAGTGTTTATGGTCTGACTCGTAAGTGTGAGATACTCTACTAGCGGGCGAGCGAGACGAGCGAAACTGCCCGCTATCACATTTGGCTGCGCCTAGAAGTCGCGCAGGAAGCTGAACTGCCGGTCAATCAGAGAGGTCATCAGAGCAGGTTCGGCCAGATCGGCGCGTTTCAGCGCGGCTTTGGCATTATCCAGGTAGGTTTCCAGCATGGCCTTGGTCTCGGATAGGTCATGTTTGGCGACGAGCGTGGTCTTGCCCGCGTCGCGGCCAGCGGTTTTTCCGCTTTCTTCAGGGCTTTGCAGCACATCCTTCACGTCATCCAGCAGCTGGAAAGCCAGGCCGATCTGGCGTGAGAAGTCCTTCAACGCCGCGCGCTGGCCTGCGGGGCTATCGGCCATGATGGCGGCTGCGTCTGCGGAAAAGTCGAACAGTGCGCCGGTCTTGAGGCGGTTGACGCGTTCGATCTCGCTGACGCTGGCCTGTCCCGTATTGTCGAGATCCGCCATCTGTCCCGCAATCAGTCCGCTAGACCCGACGGCATAGGAAAGCAGGTCGCACAGCTCCGCCCGGTGTTCGGCGGGAAGGGACCGTGAACGCGCGATGACGCCGAAGGCACGGTTCAGCAGGGCCGTCGCCGATAGGATCGCCGTGCTTTCACCGAAGGCCACGTGTGTTGTGGGTTGGTTCCGGCGCAGGTCCGCGTCGTCCATGCAAGGCAGATCGTCGAGGATCAGAGAAGCCGCATGGACCATTTCCACGGCGCAACCCACCTCCATCGGACCGTCGGCCGCTGCGGTATCGTAGCCGCAGCCCTGCGCGAGAAGTATGGTCAATAGAGGACGGAAACGTTTTCCGGGAGAGAGCAGGGCGTGACGCTGCGCCTCGTGAAGCCGCCGAGGCCAGGTGTCCGACGAGGGGACGAGTTCTGCCAGCGTCGCGTCGACGCGACCGCGCAGCGCATCGATTTCCACCAGCCTGTCGTCTTGCGCATCGAGCTTCGTTACCGTCATGCCGCGCGCATGGCATGCTGCCTCGGACCGCGCTAGTCCGCCATTCGCTTTTCGTTGATCAGTTTCAGCAATTCGGCCGCCGCGCGGGCATCGCACAATGCTCGGTGATGCTGTGTCAGATCAATCTCGAAATCCCGGCACAGGTTCTTCAGCGAGTAGGACCGGTGCCCGGGATAAAGCCGACGCATGGAAGCGCAGGTGCAGATCT
>JBARXH010000310.1:0-3661 GCA_049647245.1 Litorimonas sp. | reverse complement strand
CCTCAGGGCCGTGCGGGGCCGGGGCAGGCGGTCGGCGCGGAAAAACCCGAACCGCAGGCCGTATTCGCCCAGCGGCGTCCTGGCATCGCCCTCCCGGCCGTCGGCCCCGTCGATCGCGCCGTCCCGACCCCCGCCGAACGGCGCGGACCAGCCGTCCATCGTCGCTCGGCCCGTGCGCGTCGAAAAATGGGCCGATCGGTTCACGCTTTTGTCACCCGCACTTTACCCTCGCTCACCAATCCATGATTGGCGCAAGCCGGGGCGCTGGTCTAGGGACGGTTCAACCAAGGAGGTCCTCATGTCCGTCAAGAAACGCATCCTCATCGTCGACGATGACGACGCACTCCGCGAGGAGCTCACGTCCCAGTTCGCCTTCTTCGACGAGTTCGAGACGACCGCCGTCGCCAACGCCACTGACGGCATCAAGGCGGCCGAGGACGGCAATTTCGACGCCATCGTGCTGGATATCGATCTGCCGGACATGCAGGGCACGGACGCCTGCGCCGTGATGCGCAAGCACGGCGTGGCCGCGCCCATCATCATGCTGACGGGCAATACGGGCGAAGCGTCCGAAATCCTCGGCCTGAACAGCGGCGCCAACGACTATGTCACCAAGCCGTTCCGGCTCTCCGTGCTGATCGCCCGCATCCGGGCGCATCTGCGCTCCTTCGAGCAATCCGAGGACGCGACCTTCCGCATCGGCCCCTACACGTTCAAACCGTCCGCCAAGCGCCTCACCCCGCCGCAGCCCGAAGACGGCAAGACGGTCCGCGACATCCGCCTGACGGAGAAGGAAACCAACATCCTGAAATATCTCTACCGCGCCGGCGGCAAGCCGGTCGGCCGGGACGAGCTGCTGGAGGAAGTGTGGGGCTACAATTCCGGCGTCACCACCCACACGCTGGAAACCCACGTCTACCGCCTGCGCCAGAAGATCGAGCCGGTGAAGGGCCAGGCGAGCATCCTGCTGACGGAAGCGGGCGGGTACAGCCTGGCGCGGGAGTAGCGCTAGAACGGGTTGAGCGTGTAGCCCGCCTGCTGCAGTCTTGCGTGCGCGGTCATGGCGGACAGGTCCATTTCCACGCCCGGAAGCAGGTCTTCGGCTGCTACGTCCCGGTAGGCGGCCGTCTGACCGCACACGATGATGCGTACGCCGTGTTCGCGCAGCGCCGCCACAAGCGGCCCGTTGGGATTGGCCGCACCGTCCTTGCGGGCCGCGTGGGCGGGTCCTGCCAGAACGTCCATCACGGCCCCGCCGTGGATGATCACCGCGAGATCGATCCGGTCGGGCATGATACCGGCTTTCCCATTCATGTTCAGAAAGCGCGCTGCGCTGACGAGTGCGGGATTGAGGCCGTCGGAGTCCTCTGCCGCATCGAACGCGATGTGAAACCGCATAGCGTCGGGAATTGTCTCAGCGTCGGGTACGGACGCGGCAGGTCCGAAGGCTTCGACCACCGGACCTGTCGAAAAGTCGTCCGGACCCGCCCAAGCCGGGGTTGCCAAGAGAAGAAGCAGGGCGGCGAGAGCGGAGCGCATGGGAGTGTCCTTTAGGGCGGCGGTGTCTTCGGCCTGTACTTGCACAGATCCGCGATACGGCAATCATAGCATTTCGGCGTGCGGGCGAGGCAGGTGTAGCGGCCGTGGAGCAGCAGCAGGTGGTGCGCGGGCAGGAGGTATTCTTCCGGCGTGACGCGCAGCAGGTTCAGTTCCACTTCGGTCACGTCCTTGCCCGGGGCCATGCCCGTGCGGTTGGCGACCCGGAAGATATGCGTGTCCACGGCCATGGTCGGCTGCCCGAAGGCCTCGTTCAGCACGACGTTGGCGGTCTTGCGGCCCACACCGGGCAGGCGGATCAGCGCCTCGCGCGTCTGCGGGACTTCGCCGTCATGTTCGTCGAGGATCATGCGCGACAGGGCGATCACGTTCTTGGCCTTGTTGCGGTAGAGGCCGATGGTCTTGATGTGGTCGCGCACGGCCGCCTCGCCGAGGTCCACCATGGCCTGGGGCGTCCGGGCCACGGCGAAGAGGCGCCGCGTGCATTTGTTGACGCCGACATCCGTGCTCTGCGCGGACAGGGCGACGGCCACGACCAGCGTGTAGGCGTCCGTATATTCGAGGTCGGTCTTGGGTTCGGGTCCGAACTCCAGCAGGCGCGCATAGATCGCCGCGATGTCCGCGCGGTTCAGGCGCGGGCGCGGCAGGTCCTTGTAGAGGCGTTCCTTGGTCCCCGTCCGCGGTGCCATGCGCCGGGTCTACTCTTCCTCGTCCGCGGCGGCCGCGTGCTTGCGTTTCGCCATGGCGATCACGGAGGCCAGCATCTCGTCCGCCAGCTTGGCGCCGGGCTGCCCGATCAGCGCGCCGTCCGCGTCGAAGGCCTGCCCGGCCATGCCGACGCCGACCTGCGTCGGGACCACGTCCCCGCCCAGACGGCGTAGCAGGAAGGCCAGCTCGCGCAGGCACATGATGCCGCTCATCGGGCCGGGCGTGCAGGACGCGATGCCGAAGGTCTGGCCCTTGATCCAGCGGGTGGACACGGTGGAGGTCCAGTCCACCGCGTTCTTCAGAAGAGCGGGCAGGGAGCCGTTATATTCCGGCGTCACCATGACAATCCCGTCATGGGAGGCCAGTGCCTCGATCAGGGCCGGCACGGTGTCGGGCGTGTCGAGGTCGCCGTGATAGATCGGCATGTCGTAATCGGCGAGGCTGACCTCGACCGCCCGGCCGCCATGGCCCTCCACGCGGGCCATCAGCGCGTCCTGGAGCCGCTGGTTGATGGAGCCCGAACGCAGGGAGCCGCACACGAAGGCGATGGAGGGGGTGAAATCTGTCATGTCTGTTCCTGACCGGGTGGTCCTGGGTGGGCGGGACGGGAGGTGGCCTAGAGACCCCTGCCGGGGACCGCAAGCCGCTTGAAGTCGGCTCTTGATACGCCATATCGGCACGCATGGTTTACGCAGATATCGTCCTCTGGGCCGTTTTCGGACCCGTCGCCCTCGTCGCGCTGGCTTTCACCGTCCGGGCCGTGATCGGATGGCGCGGCCTGGGGGCCGAAGCCCGCTCCGACTACGCCTACCGCAAGCGCGAAGGCATGATCCCTGCCGATCTGCCCGAGGACCGCTTCGTGGACACCTACCGCCGCGTCAACGGCCCCCGCACGGCGACCTATGTGGCCGGGACCCTGTGGGGCGTGCTGCTGGCGACGCCGGTCATCGCGGCGGTGCTCGGCTTTCTGCTCGAAGGGCTGTGGCAGCTATCGGGCCGTTCTCGCGTGTTCGAGCCGGGCTATCTGGTCTGGGCGTTCTTCATCTTCTTCGGGCTGTTCGCGGCCTGGGCCGCGCTGGGCTATCTCGCCGCGCGCCGCTTCCACGCCCGCGCGCCGCGCCGGCTGGAGGACGAACTCAGAGATATGATTTGAGGGATACGCGCTGAGGCGTCAGCCGACCAGGTCCGCCATGCCGTAGAGGCCGGGATCGCGGCCCGACAGCCACTCCGCCGCCGACACCGCGCCGCGGGCGAACACGGTCCGGTCGATGGCCTGGTGGCCCAGCGTGATGACTTCGGACTCGGACGCCAGCCGCACTTCGTGGACGCCGAACACGCCGCCGCCGCGCAGCACGGCGAAACCGATATCGCCCGTTCGCCGCACGCCGCCCCGGTC
>JBARXH010000309.1:0-11156 GCA_049647245.1 Litorimonas sp. | reverse complement strand
GTTCCCCTTGACCCTGCGAAGACCTCCGGCGCGCCGGAGGTCTTTTTTGTGCGCGAGAGGCACCGGGGCAGGCGAATCCCGGCAGAGCGATCGACGCCGGATGACTTCGGAGAAATCGGGTAATTATATAACGTAACTCAATGAGTTAGCGTCTTCGCATTAACCGCAGTTATCGTTTTTCCAGATGCGGGTGCGACATTGCCCCTCGGTGTGTCCAAGCCGAAACCAGAGCCTACGCAGGGGTGTAAACATCCTGACGGACCGGGAGTGAGTTGGGACCGCGATGTCAGTCATCGTCACTGGAGAGAGAAGCATGAAACACATCACACGGATCACGGGCGCAAGTGCCCTCGCCCTCGCCCTGGCCGCCTGCGCCAGCTACGACACCGCCGAAGATGCGGACGAGACGGTCGTCATGGCCTCGGCCGACGAGGCGCTCTGCCTGACCATGGGTCCGCAGACGCCCCGCGACATTTCCTCCGTCACCGGTCTGAACTCGGTCATGTTCGACGCAGCGCCGCCCGCGTCCGAGATGAACCTCTGCAACATCCACACCCACACGAACGCCGAACACAAGGGACCGGGCTTCTCGATCTTCGTCGATGACAGCGACTATGGCGGCTATGCCTGCAACGCCACGGCAGAGTTGACCGCCGCAGAGCTGACCGCTGCGCCGGGGGCCTACGGCAAGGTCGCGCCGGGCGACACGATCGAGGTCCACTGGGTCCACACTACCTGCGACTCCGATCCGGGCGAAGGCCTTGGCGCCTGCGTGCCCGAAGGCTGCGAAAACCCGCTGCTGCGCGTGGAGGCCCAGACCTTCCTCGTGGTCAACGACTCCAACGCTCTGGACTTCACCACCATGGGCTATCGCGGTTTCGAGGTGAACGGCCTCGACCAGGCCAAGATGATCCCGGCCAGCACGGGCACGCCCGTCACCTTCCGCGGATCCACCACAGGTCCGAGCTACGACCAGTCGGTCTGTTCGCCCGCGCAAGTCACCTGGTCCGTGCGCCCGCAATGCGCCAAGGTTGACATCAATTCGCTGCACCGCTGGGCGGAGATGGGCAACGTCTTCAACGAAACGGCAAGCCACGGCGTCCGCCAGCTGGTGACCGCCCCGGAACTCCTGTCGCCGATCGAGTAGAGCCAACAGATCCAACCTTTGTGAGCCCGCCATCCGGCGGGCTTTTTTTATGGTCAGGAAAACCTTCGCACGAAATTGTCCGGCCGGGACGGACCGCGCTTACACCTGTGTCTTCGCCGGATACAGGCAGAGCGTCTGGATCGGGCAGATGGCGCAGTCCGGCGTCCGGCTCTTGCAGATCCGCTTGCCGAACTGGAGCAGCCAGAAATGCGCATCGGGCTTGGCCCAGTCGGGCGCACGGGCATCGAGCGACTTCGCCACTTGCGCTTCCGCTTTGCCCGCCGCCAGGCCGGTGCGCTGGCAGACCCGGCGGATATGGGTGTCCACGGCGATATGCGGCAGGCCGAACACGAAATGGGCGACAAGATCCGCGCATTTCCGGCCGATGCCGTGAAGTTTCAACAGGCCGTCCCGATCGGCGGGAACGACCCCGTCATGCTCGTCCAGCAACTGCTCGCAGAAACGCCGGATGTTGCGCGTCTTCATGTTGTAGAGCCCGGCCGGCTTTATCGCGGCGGCGATCTGCGCGTCGGACAGGGCCAGCACCTCCTGCGGCGTGCGCGCCAGAGCGAAGAGCGCTTGAGTGGCAGCGGCCGTATTGCGGTCCAGGGACTGGGCGGACAGCATGCAGCTGATGCAGGACCGGAACGGATCGCGGGATTTCTTGGGCCCGCGCGCAGCCTCCGAGTCCCCCGGCATGGCCTCGCTCAGAATGCGAAGCGCCGCCTCCACGTCGGCGAGCGGCATGAGGTCGGGCGCATGGATCGTCGAGGAGGCCATGACCTGCAACCGCGCCGCGCCCCCGATTGGATGCGCGGCGACGGCAAAGGGCAGCGGAAGCGTGCGGCGGCTCTCGGCTCAGAGAGCGTCGTCGATCCCTTCCAGAGCCTTCCCAATCCCGCCCAAAAGGTTGGGTTTGTCGGGCTCCATAAGATGCTTCACCGCGCGGGCGCAGTCCTTGCGGACCGACTTCGACTCCACCGCCTGGCAGCGGCCGTTCACGCCAAGCGCGTCGTCGTTGCGCTCGAGGTCGAGAAGGATACCGATCTTGCGGAACGCAAATTGCTCGAAGGAGAACCGCTCCATGCCGGCATCGATCGTCCGGAGCGCCTGCTCGGGCTGGTTGGAATAGAGATAGCTACTGGCCAGTTGCGAATAGACTTCGACGGAGACATCCGCCTTGTGGCGAACGCGTTCGTAATGGCTTGCCGCGACGATGTAGTTGCCTTGAGCGAAGGCTACATGGCCGTCTGCGGAGACATAGTCCGTATTGTTGGCACCAGACCCGTCCGTGATGCTGCGGAGGGCTTTTTCGGCGCCTTCGACATCACCCAAGCCGAGCAGGGCCATGGCCCTGTCCGCAGCCGCAGGCGCAGAATGTTCCTGCGGGTATGTGTCCATGAAGCTCGCGAACTGGCCGGCAAGCTGAGCGTCCGCCGCCTCCACCTGCGCATCATAGAAGAGAGCGTTATACTCGTCGATCGCATCGACACGCTTGCTTGCACGGTAGTAGAGGTGGATCTTGTCCTTGTCCAAGCGTCCGATAAGCTGTTTCGCCCCGAACTCGATCGCACCGAGCTTGAGCATGTTCAGCGATGCCTGCCCGACGTTTCCACCGCCAAGCAGCGCGGCGGGCGCGACATTGGCAATCCGTTCGGCGGACCGTTCAAGCGTTGCCTCGACTTCCTTGCTCAAGGCTTTCATCTTGGCCTTGAGGCTGTCATCATACTCTTCGTAGATACTTCTCAGAGGCTGAGCGCCCTTACTCGGATCGTATTTGGGTTCGGGATCGTCCGGGCTTGCCAGAAGATCCATCGCCATGAAGTCCGCCAGTTGTTCGGCATCTTTCCGGAACGGGGCGAAGGCGTAACGGCGCATCTCCGCTTCTATCCAGGGCGTCGCGACGGCACTGGACCGCAACACCTTCGCGGCGTCGCTGATTTCGCTGCTCATCCCGCCTCCCGTCATGCCGTTCACCTCATTGGCGATGGCAAGCCCGGTGAAACCCGCCGCCACAAGATCGGTGAATATCCGAGTGTCCTTCTCGCGCTTGGCGAATATAATAGGATGCTGGAACAGCAGATGCGCGTATTCGTGGGCGATGTGGAAGGCGAGCGCATTGTGTCGGTCTTCCAACGGTAGATCGAGATAAACCGGAGCCTCTTCCGTTTGATTATCGTGATTGTAGGGTTCGACGCCGCTCAGCACGTTTAACAGGCCGACCGATACTAGGATCAGGTCCTTTGACGGGGCCGACGCATTGGGCCGAAGGTTGTCCGTGATCATGATGCGCGGATTGATCTCGGGCCTGGGGCTGTTTCGGCGGATATCCCGGAGGATGCCCTCCAGGAAGATGACCGTTCCCCGATACTGGCGGCTGATCTCCTCCATCCGGGCCATGTCCTCGGGACTATAGCGGGCTGCCAGACCGGGACCGAACGCAGGCGCCTCTGCACCGGCTTCCGGTGCCGGAAGGTCCACATCCGGATATTCGTAGGTATCGATCACACGCGCTTCGGGTATCTTGGGTTTGGCGTGCGCGGTCTGATGGCACAATCCGAGGGCGGCCAGCGAGGCCAGGACTCCGCGACAGAAAAGTCCGGATTGATTGGTGTTCATGGCGGCTTACCCCTCTTTTCAGCCTAATCCTGCGATGAATGATTGAGCCCTAATCGCAAGTCGCGTTCGTGCTTCCGGATCCCGGAACGCCTGCATCGACGACCTTGTCCCGGCGGCCCGGTCCGGGATCGATGGCCACGCACAGGAACTTGACCTTCTTGACCAGGACGGGCCCTGTGCTTCGACGCCAGAAATAGTGCCGGGAATCATTGCAATCGAGCAGGGTCACGGGAAACGCCATCTTCTTGGTTTCAAGCTTGGAGACACCCGGAGCGGGAACGACGTTTCCGTCCTCGATGACGTACAGCTCCACCGTGGAGGACCGAACTGCATCGGCAGACTTGATCACCACCTGCTTGCACTGCGGGGATGCGGACGCGACGGAAGGCGCGGACAGAGCTGCTCCGAAGAGCGCCAACCCCAGAACCCACATCCGCATGTCGCCCCCTCGGTCCTCGTCTTTCCTCACGCCTCTTCCCGCGCGAAGGCTTCCAGCACAACGGCCATTCCCGAAATGCTTAACACAAGTTCAAAAACATTACCAATAGGCCAGTTGCCGATTCCACCGATCACAACCACGCTGATCGCCGTGACCGCTGCAATCGTCAGCGCGTAGCGCGCCCAGCGCACCGTTTCGGGACGGGTTTGCGTCCCCTCGATCACGATCTCCCGCCGCCTCTGATAGAGCAGAACTCCGATCGCCAGGGTCATGATACCCCCGATGATGAGGTCCGTTTCGTCCATCGCGAACAGGATGTCGCGCGGGGCCCGGTCGGCGCGCGGACCCAGCTCGATCAGATTGTCGAGCGCCATGGCATGGATGAACACACCGGGAAGGCTGCCATAAACCGGCGTGTCGAAATTGTCCGCCAGATACGGCACGTCGGCCCCGATGAGAACGATCTTGTCCTCGATCATCGACGCCAACTGGTCATCTGGAAGCCCGCCGAACAGATCACCGACTTCGATGGACATGTGGTACGCGCAATCCCGCCCGTTCATACCGTCATTCAGGCCGGAAACGGCTTTCTCCGAGGCAAACGCCAGAGCCTTGCGGACCCTCTGCCCCCATGTCCCGGCCTCGCACCCCGGCAGGATGCGCCGCCAGTCGGGCCGGTTCGCGGACGCATCCGCCGGACTGCCGAAACCCCACCGCAGGGCGATATCGTTGCCCTCGTTCTCCAGCACGCCCGGTTTGCGGCACGCGTCGAACCGGTCCCATTGCGCCCGCCGACTGTCGCAGAACAGCTTGAACAGGACGTGGGCCGCCTGCGGTGAGGAGCGCGATGTCTCGAACGCGCTCGTATAGACCGAGTGGCTGGGATAGACGATCGCGCCGTTCACGCTCACGGAAATGCCGACGGACAGGTCGGGCGTCCGGGTCGTTTCAGCCGCATAGGCGCGCAGAGGCTCAAACGGATCGGCCAGCGAGACCCTATCGGCCGTCGATGCGTTCTGGCCGATCGGGCCGATCAGGATCGGGATTTCACCCCCCTCTCCATATCTCAGCCGCCGCAATCCTTCCGCGAAGACGGCGACTTCCTCCGTGCCCCGAATGTCCTCGGCACGGCCGCCCCGGGCTTCCTGAGAGAGCGCTTCGAAGACGTCCTGCAGGTTCCGCTCGCCCTGAAGGTCCATGACCCTTGGCCGACCTTCCGGGGCCTGCGCCGTCCGGTAGTAGAAATCCATGAAGATCGCCGTCGGGCCGTGACGGGTCAGCCCCTCAAGGATCGCAAGCTGGCTTTCGTAGCTCGGCGGCCAGGCTCCTCCGCCGAGTCGGTTTTCCAGATCCTCCGGCGTGATTCTCACGACGAGGATTTCAGACTGAGCGATACGCTCCGCTCCGCCATAGAGCGGGCTCGAGACGCGGTCGAAGAAGTCCGAGACCTGCTGGTCCCCGAAGCTGTCCGATCCGAACGGGTCGAGCATCGCCGTCAGGAAATGCAGCAGGACGAGGAACAGGGCGACACGCGTCGGGCGGGACAAAAAGGCCGAGCGGACGAATTGAAGACCCTGCGCCAACCAGAGAAACGGTGTTAGGCAAACCAGATAGAGGGGGTGGAAGACGCGCCGGGCTGACGCCGCCAGACGTCCGGAAAGCCTGGCGGACCGCGCCGCAGGCGCCTCGTCCGCTGTCTGCGTCCCGGACGGATCCGGAACGTCTGCCAGCTTTTCGTCGTCCCCACTCCCCATGCGGAGGGACTATATGTCCCCCCGATCCTGCGACAAGGTCGTATTTTCCTATTCCGCCGGAGCAGGTACTCCGCCGCGAGGACCGCTTTCAGTCTTATGGTTCGGGTCGAGCGAGGCGGAGAAGCGTTCCACCTCCCGGCCCTTGAACAGGTAGGCCGCGTAGCGCCGGATGTCCGCGCCGATGCCGTAGAGTGCGGGCACGAAGAACAACGTCACGAACAGGGCGAAGAAGACGCCGAAGGCGAGGCTGATGCCGATCGGGATCAGCCACTGCGCCTGCAACGACTGTTCGGTCAGCAGAGGCATGAGGCCGACGAAGGTGGTGAGCGAGGTCAGCAGGATCGGGCGGAAGCGGCGCGTGCCGGCCTCCACCAGGGCCTGCGCCCCGTCCATGCCCCGATCCCGCAGCTTGTGGACATAATCCAGCAGGACCAGATTGTCGTTCACCGCCACACCGGCCGCCGCGAACATGCCCAGCGTGGACAGGAGCGACATGGTGTAGCCCATGGTCAGATGCCCCAGGATCATGCCGCAGTAGCAGAACGGGATGGCTGCAAAGAGGATCAGCACCGGCTCGCTGTAGGACTGGAACGACACGGCGACGAGGAAGTAGGCCACGCCGATGGCGATGAGGAAGAAGATCAGCAATTCCTGCTGCATCTCCGCCTCGCCCTGCGCCCGGCCGATATTGCCGCGCGTGACGTCGGGGTGGCGCTGCTCGAACGTGTCGAAGAAGTCCTCATTCAGCGCGCTGCGGATTTCGTCGATCCGCTCCTCCTCGACCTCGGCCGAGACGATGATGGCACGCTGACGCTCACGGCGCAGGATCTGGTTCGTGCCCGGCTCGAAGCGCAGGTCCGCGACCGACTCCAGTGGAAGCTCGCGCCCGTCGATGGTGCGGATGCGGATACCGCCCAGGAAGTCCAGAGAGGTGCGGTCGGCCGCCGGATAGCGGACATAGACGCGCACATCCTCGCCGTCGCGCGGCAGGCGCTGCACTTCCTCGCCGAAGAAGCCCTGGCGGATCTGGCGCGACACGTCGGCCGTGGTGATGCCGAGGCTCTCCGCGCCCGGCTTGAGGTCGAACTGGACCTCTTCGGCGGCGCTTTCCATGTCGTTGGCGACGTTGAACACGCCGTCATAGCTGCGCAGCTGGGTCATCAGGTCGTCGGCGGCCGCATTCAGGTCCTCGAACGATTTGGCGTTGAGCACGTACTGGATGGCCGGGCCGTTATTGTTGTCGCCGTAGGAGACGGAGATGCTCTCCGCGTCCGGCACGTCGCCGATCAGCTCGCGCAGTCGGTCGGCCGCCTCGCTGACTTCCAGGGCGCGCGTTTCCGGCGGCACGAGCTTGACGAGGGCCAGCACATTGTTGTCGCGCGAGCGCGTGTACCAGTTCTCGATCAGCTCTCCGTCGGACGCGGCGATCTCATCGACGAGCTGCTTCTCGGCCGCCTGGATCTGCGCCAGCACTTCGAGCGTGCGCGAATAGGGTGTGCCTTCGGGAAGCTCGACGGTGATGTCGATCTGGTCCGACTCGCCCTGCGGGAAGAAGACCGACTTGACGAGCCCGTTGGACACGAGGCCGACGCAGATGATCATGATCCCGAAGAAGATCGAGGCCGTCAGGTAGCGGCGGCGCAGCGCCACCGTGATGAGCGGGCGGTACACATGTTCCGACACCCACGTTAGGCTGTCCGCGATCTTGGCCTGGAAGCGCGTGAAGCGGTTCTGCGGATCGACGGGTTTCAGATGCGACAGGTGGGCGGGCAGGATCAGCAGCGACTCGATCAGGGAGAAGAGCAGCGCGAGGATCACCACCAGCGAGATGGCCCGCGTGAACTCGCTCGTGCCGCCGGACAGGTACATCCAGGGTGCGAAGAAGATCATCGTCGTCAGCACGGCGAAGATCACCGGCTTGACCACCATCATGGTGCCGCCGACCGCCGCGTCGAGGCCCGTCTCGCCCTCTTCCGTCCGGACGTGGATCGCCTCGCCGACGATGATGGCATCATCCACGATCACACCGATCACCAGGAGGAAGGCGAAGGTCGAGATCATGTTCAGCGACACGTCGAAGAGCGGCAGCAGCGCCAGCCCGCCCAGGAACGCCGTGGCGATGCCGGCTGACACCCAGAGCGCGATCTTGGGCCGCAGGAAGAGCATCAGCGTCAGGCAGACGAGCAGCAGTCCGAAGAAGAAGTTCGACGCGATGGAGTTGATCCGGCCGGAATAGTCGTCGGCGGCGTCGTTCCAGATCGTCATGCCGACGCCCGGCGGAAGGTCGTCCGCGGCCTCTTCGATGTAGTTTCTCACATTCTCGGACATCTTCAGGATGTCCATGTTCTGGCCGTTCATGACCTGGACGAGAACCGTGCGTTCGCCGTTGACCGTCGCGAGCAGGTCCACTTCCTCGAAGCCGTCGATCACGGTTGCGACGTCGCGCACCCGGATGACCGCGCCGCCCGGTTCCTGGCGGATCACGATATCCTCGAAATCCGTCTGGCTGTCGGCCTGGTTGCGGGTGCGCAACTGCACCGCGCCGACATCCGTCCGGACGCGGCCGGCGGAGGTGTTGACGGAGGTGGCGCGCACGGCGGCCGCGACGTCGGAGAAGGTCAATCCGTATTCGCGCAGCGCGTCTTCGGACACCTCGATGGAGACTTCCTCGCCCCGGACACCGAACAGTTCGACGGACGGGACATAGCCCAGCAGAGCGACCTCGCGACGGGTCTTCTCGGCGAAGCGCTTCAGCTCGCGCTCCGACACGGTCTCGTCGCCCGTGACCGCGATGCGGATCATCTCGTTGAGACTGCGGAAGACGTTGATCTGCGGGCGCTCGGCGGCGGGCGGGAAGTTGCTGATCCCGTCCACGGCGCGCTTGACGTCGGCCATGAGCTTGGCTTCGTCCACGCCCGTTTTGCCCTGCACGGTGACGGATCCGCCGCCCTCGCTGGCAAAGGCCCACATGCGGTTGACCCCGTCCACGGTGGACAGCGCCTCTTCCATGCGCACGACGATCTGTTCTTCCACGTCCTGCGGCGAAGCTCCGGGCCAGGCCACATAGGTCCAGGCGCCGGGGAACTCGACATAGGGCTCGAGCTCGCGCTCGATGGTGAAGAAACTGACGAGCCCGCCAATGATGCAGATCAGCATCAGCAGGTTGGCGGCGACCGGGTTGGACGCCCACCAGCGGATCATGCGGGTCATGCTACGCCCCCTCTTTCTGAACGTCGGCTTCGGCGACCGGTATGGCGCTTGCGCTCGGATCGACCACTTCGATCTTCATGCCGTCCGATGCACCGCGGATCGGCGAAACGATGACGCGCTCTCCGGCGGAAAGGCCCGAGGTCAGGACCACCCGGTCGCGGTCCGACGACTGCACGACCACGCGGCGGACACTCAGCGTGCCGTCATCGTTGGCGACGTAGACATCCGCCTCTCCGCGCAGGGCCGCGCGGGGGACGGTCACGATGTTCTCGAGCACAGGACCCGCGATCTCGGCCGTGACGAACAGGCCGGGGGCGAGCGGGAAGCGCGCCTCGCCGGAAAAGGCATCGGCGACCTCGACGAAGGCGTGAAGCACGCGAGACGTGCTGTCGAAGCGCGCCTCCGTGCGCGTGATCGCGCCGGACCATTCCGCCCGCGTGCCCGCCATGTCCGCCGAGAGGCTCACCGGAACGCCGTTCTCCGCATCGGATGCATAGCCCAGATAAAGGCCCGCCTCTCTCAACTCGTTCTGCGTCAGGGGCAGGCGGACATCCATGATGTCGGTTGCGTAGACGCGTCCCAGACGGCCGTTCAGGCCGACGAATTCGCCTGCATCGACCTCGCGCTCCGTGACACGGCCGTCGAACGGCGCGCGGACTTCGGTGCGGGCCAGACGCAGTTCGGCCTCGGCGAGTTGCGCGCGCGCGGACTCCAGCTGTGCGCCGGCTTCGGCCATCTGCGGTTCGCGCAACGTCAGCGGTGTCGCCTCCCCGCCCCGGCCCAGATCGGCCCAGTCCATGCGGGCCAGTTCGGATTCTGACTTCTCGCGCGCCAGAACGGTTTCGGCCTGGGAGACGGCCGCCCGCGCCTGCGTCACCCGCAACCGGTACTCAGCCGGATCGATGCGCAGGAGCAGCTCGCCCCTATGGAACGCGCCGCCTTCGATGAAGTTGGGCGACATATAGGTGATGCGCCCCGACGCCTCGCCGATTAGGTCGATCTCCGTTCGCGGCTGCACCTCGCCCTGCGTGCGGACGGTCAGCTGCACCGTGTCGGTCGTCGCCGTGGCCGTCAGGACGGGCAAGGCCTTGATCGGATCCTCCACCTCTTCGGGCTGCGGGGCGAGCGCGCTCATGCCGACCGTGGCGCCCACGGCACCGACGATGACGATCAGCGGCAGGGCACCGGCGATGATGCGGTGGCGCAACAGGCGTCGCTTTGCAGTCTTCGGCTTTGGAGTGTCGAAGGAACTGGCCGAAGCCCCGATGGTGTCAGACTGCGTCATGGATCTCCCTTTCGTCCGGCTGGCACGCCGGCTCTCGGGAAGCCCATAACATTGCACATATCGTTTTTCAATAACTACTTATCGAAAAACGAGTGCGACAATCGTGTAAAATGCTTAATCCAACTCTGGATTGCGGCAGTCCTTCCGCGCTGCATGGCGCTTCAGAAAGGCGATGGTGGCCGGGAAGTTTTTTAGGCGCGCGTCGAGATTCGCCGAGCTTGTGCGGACCAACGGCGTGCCGCCGACCCCGTGCGTGGCCTCCGGGTAGATGTAGGCCTCCGTGTCGAGCCCGGCCGCGTCGCGCGTAGCGGCGATGTTCCGGGCCATCGCACCGGACGCCCAGGTCGTGTCCTTGTCGCCACCGATGAGCAGGACCGGCTCGTCGATCCGTTCCACCCGGATTCGTGCGGGCTCCACAAGCTCCGGATGGGCCTTGCGCCCTTCGGAATGGGCCTGGGTCATGGTGTAATCGTCGTTCGGGTTCAGGGCGCGGCCCATCTCCTTGTAGGGCACGAAGGGCAGCGCCTCCCCCTGCCAGGAGAAGCTGGACACGGCACCGCCGGTCGTGCCGGGCCCCCATCCCTCCCACACCACGTCGGACGGAACGTCGGCGACGATGGCACAGAAGCCTCCGCCGGGACTGCTGTCCGGGATCAGCGATCCGGCGAGCAGAACGAATTCCGCGCCCTTGGATCCGCCTTG
>JBARXH010000308.1:0-18525 GCA_049647245.1 Litorimonas sp. | reverse complement strand
GCGATGGCGCCCTGCTCGAAGGCCAGCGGCACGGTGACCAGCGGCACGCCCGCTGCCACCGCGTCCGTGGTGGAATTGTATCCGCCGTGAATGATGGCGGCCTCGGCGTCGGACAGCACGTCGCGTTGGTCGAGGAAGTCCCGCACGATGGTGCCGGACGGCAGGCGCGTTGCCGCAGCCGGATCCAGCCGCCCGCCATGGACCAGAACGGGCTGGAGGCCGCGGGCCGTGGCGGCGTTGGCCATGGCCGTCAGTACCTTGGCCCGGCCGCCCATGAGAGAGCCGAGCGAAATGAAGCAGAGCGGGCGGCCGTCGCGTTCACGCGCGACCGAGTCTAGCCCCGGATAGGGCTGAGCCCGGTCGCGGAACGGTCCCAGATAGGTCGGCGGGCGCTCCCGCGGGAAGTCGAGACTGGCGAGACCCTGCGCGAGGTCGGTCGTGCGCGAGATGCCGTCATCCACGGACCAGGCCGTCTGCCAATCCTCCAGCCCGTCCGGCTTGGAGAGGCCGAACCGCGCCGCACCGTGTGCGAGCGCTTCGCCTTGCGCGGCCAGCATCCGGTTGACCACCGTGTAGTAGCCGCCGTTCAACCAAGCGCCGAAACGGCTGGGCCGGTAGCGCCATCCCATGAAGGGTGGAGGCACGCTGGGCTCGCGGTTCATGGGCAGGGCGCAGGCGAGGCTGACATGGTGCAGGCCCGCACTGCGGCTCAGTCCGCGCGCCACGATGCCCGCCCCCGGCTCCAGCTGGTCATGCAGAAGCGCCGTCGCGCCCAGCCGCTCCACCGCATCCGGCAGATGATCGATGTAGAAACGGGACAGGGTCGCGACCGTGCCGAACATCTGACGCATGTCGGCGAGCGAGCCCATGCGGGACAGGCAGTCGCACATGGCGTCCAGGCGGCCGGGCGGCAGGTCCGCGTCGCCGATCCGCAACGTCTCCACATCGTCCGGGATGCGTGCCACCAGATCGGCGGGGCCGACCACGACGGGACGGTGCCCGTCCTGTTTCAAGGCCCGTGCCGCCGCCATCATGGGGCGCATATGGCCGGCCAGCGGCAAGGTGACGATCGCGATCGTGCTCATGCTCTCTATACGCAGCACAGAGCGCGACAATCCGGCACAGGCGTCGAACCTTAACCGTTGTTACTGAAATAATTGCGCTTTATTTCCGCCTTTCGGAAAACCGGATGTCCGGGCTTCGGCTAGGTCGTATACCCAAGCCGCCCTTCGATCGCGTCCCAGCTCAGGATGGCGGCGTCCACGCCGGTGAAGCGCCGCAGCTCGTGCACGCCGGTCGGGCTGGTCAGGTTGATCTCCGTGAGGCGTCCGGCGATCACGTCGATGCCGACCAGGATCTGGCCCCGCTCGCGCAGCATGGGACCGAGTTCCTCGGCGATGGCGACGTCCTTGTCGGTGAGGTCCACCGGCTGCGCCTCCCCGCCAACATGCATGTTGGAGCGCGTCTCGCCTTTTTGCGGCACCCGGTTGAAGCCGCCCGCCAATGCCCCGTCCACGATCAGGATGCGCTTGTCGCCCGCACTGACCTCCGGGAGGAAGGCCTGCGCCATGACGGGCTCGCGGCTGATCTCCATGAAGGTTTCCAGCAGGCTGCTATAGTTGGAATCGTCCGGTGCGACCTTGAAGATGCCCGCCCCGCCATTGCCGTAGAGCGGCTTGAGGATGATCGTGCCGTGCTCGGCCCGGAACGCGTCGAGGGCACTCCTGTCGCGCGCGATCAGCGTCGGCGGCATGAGGTGGGCATAGTCCAGCGGCACGATCTTTTCCGGGCAGGACCGCACCCATTCCGGGTCGTTGGCGACCAGGGTCTCGCCCTTCAGCCGTTCCAGCAGGTGGCAGGCCGTAATGTATGACATGTCGAAGGGCGGGTCCTGGCGCATCCAGATCACGTCCACGTCGTCGGCGAGATCGATGCGGGTGCGCGGCCCGAAGGTAACATGGTCGCCGGACGTGTTTCTCAGCTCCATCGGGCGGGCGTGGGCGACCACCCGGCCCTGGTCGTAAACGAGATGCTGCGGACCGTATTCGAACAGCGACGCGCCCCGGTTCTGGGCCTCCAGCGCGAGCGCGAAACTCGTGTCGCCATGGATGTCGACCCCTTCCATCGGGTCCATCTGAAAGGCGACGCGAAGGGAGGCCGTGGAGGAGGAGGGGGCAGACATGCGCGCTTTCTGACGCAGGGCGTCCGCGCGCGCAAGCGGAACCGATCCAGCCAAGCTTCGTTAGGTGGGCATCCCCAACCCCCTCTTCTGCCTAAGGAAATTGTCATGATGGGTCATCTGAAACTCGGTTCCGCCGCCATTGTCTCCTTCGTCCTTGCTGCCTGCGCCAGCTCGACCGATCCCAAATTCTACGTCGATACGGATTCCGATGCCGACCAGTACGCCGCCACCGGCGCGGACGTAGACCTGCCCGACGAGATGCAGTTCGGCATCGACGACGATGACGAGTTCGAAGCTGTCGTCACCTCCACGACCATCGAGCCGACCGCCGTCGCCTCGCGCGTGATCTACACGGACCGCACCATCACGGCCGGCGCCGCCGACCTGTCGGACTACAGCACGGTCTACGGCGCCATCGGCACGGCGGGCCTTGCGCCCACCTTCGACGGCGACACGGAATACACCGTCTTCGCGCCCAACAATGCCGCCTTCTCCGGTCTGGACCTGTCCGGCCTGAGTCAGGACGAGCTGGCCGACACGCTGAAGTACCATACTGTGGCCGGCCGCATCAGCTCCGCCGACCTCGCCAAGAATCTGGAAATGAACAATGGCACCTACGAGGTCACGACCCTGTCCGGCGACACGCTGCGCTTCATGGACATGGACGGCGCGATCAAGGTCGTGGACCGCAACAATTACAGCTACACGGTCACGGCTGCCGACAATGAATTCAGCAACGGCTACGTCCACGGCATCAACGGTGTGCTGGGCCGCGAATACTAGGTCCGGCCGAGGCGTCCCAGCGACGCCGAGAGGGAAACCTCGCACTCATGAGAACCCCGTCCGGCGTTGCCGGGCGGGGTTTTTCGTGCCAACCGGTCAGGCATGAGCACGCCCGCCGATCCCGACATCCTCCTGTCCAATATGGACACGGTTCCGGGCCGCACCATCGTGCGGCATATCGGTCTGGCGCAGGGCAATGTGGTGCGCGCCAAGCATGTCGGCCGCGACATTGCAGCCGGCCTGAAGAACCTCGTGGGCGGGGAGCTACGCGGCTACACCGAACTGCTGGAGGAAGCGCGGCGCGATGCCGTCCGGCGCATGGTGGAGGACGCCCGCGCGCAGGGCGCCAACGCGGTCGTCAATGTCCGCCTCTCCACCAGTTCCGTCACAAGCGGCGCGTCCGAGCTCTATGCCTACGGCACGGCCGTCCTGGTCGAGTAGGCGAACGCCGTGCTGCGTGATGTCCTTCTTCCGATGCTCTGGTCCTTCGGGCCGTTTCTCGCGCTGATCGTGCTCGGCCTGACCTTCGGAACGGCGGCGCAGTGGCGGCATATGCGCGACCTCGAGGCCCGGGAAGCCGATCTGCGACCGATGCTGCTGACCAATGTCGAGAGCACGGGCCTCATGACCGGAACAGAAGGCACGCACGGCGAACTGGTCACCGGCTCCACGGTCGTGGCCTACGATTTCTTCCGCCGCGTCGCCATCCTGCTGCGCAAGCTGGTCGGCGGCCGGTTCCGCATGCACGAACGCTTCATGGAGCGCGCCCGGCGCGAGGCCGTGTTGCGCATGGCGGAGGAGGCCCGGACGCGCGGCGCTATGGCCGTCCACAATATCCGGCTGGTCAGCGCCAACCTGGGCGACAGCGGCTCGGCCATGGGCGGCTGCGAAGTGCTGGCCTACGGCACGGCGGTCTGGGCGGAGACGGACGGAACGGACCCGGAAGGCAGGGACTGATGGACGACGCACATACATTCCGGCTGGCATCCGCCGACGGCACGGCGCTGCACGCGCGCCACTGGCCCGCCCGGTCCGCCCATGCGACCCTGGTGCTGGTCCACGGCTTTGGCGAACATGCGGCGCGCTATCTGAACATGGCGGACACGCTCACGGCGCACGGTGTCCAAGTCGTCGCCGCCGATCTGCGCGGCCATGGGCGCAGCGACGGCAAGCGCGGGGTCATCGGCGGCTATGACGAGTTCCGAGCCGACCTCGCCGCGCTTCTCGGCAAGGCGCGTTCGCTCCACGAGGGCGTGAAAGGACCGCTGGTCCTGTTCGGCCATTCCATGGGCGGCGGCCTCGTGCTGGATCACGGGCTCCACCATCCCGACCCCGGCGTGGACGGCATCATCGCGTCGGCCCCGCTTGTCGCGCTGGCCGAGCCTCCGCCCAGGCCGCTGGAGGCGCTCATGCGGGGCCTGGCCAGGCTGGCCCCGAAACTCGCCCTGCCTCAACCGATCGACGGCACCAAGATCTCCACGCTTCCCGACGAACAGACGGCCTATGTCGAGGACGCGCTGACCCACGGGACGCTCGGATTGAAAACGGCCGTGGACATGGTCGACACGGGCGCGTCCCTGACCCGGGACGCCGCGCAGTGGTCGCTGCCGCTGCTCGTCTATCATTCCCCACAGGACCAGCTGACCGATTACGACGCCAGCCGCGCCTTCTGCGAGGCCGCGCGGGGGCGGTTCGAGACGTTCGAAGAGGTCGCGCACGAGATGCACCACGACACGAGCCGGGCGGCCGTGCATACGCTGATCCTCGACTTCATCGACCAGCTCGCCGGACGCGACTGAGCCAGAAGGACCCGCCATGCCAAAGGACCCGACATGAAAGTCTATGCCCTGAAAAGCTGCGATACGTGCCGCAAGGCGGTGAAGGCCCTGAAGGAGGCCGGACAGGCGTTCGAGCTGATCGACGTGCGCGCTGACGGTCTGCCGCGCGAGGACATCGCCCGCATTGTCGAGGCGGTGGGGTACGAGTCCGCGCTCAATCGCCGCTCCACCACCTGGCGCGCGCTGGACGCGCCGGACAAGGCGGGGCTGGACAATGTCAAGGCGGTGCAGCTGATCGAAAACCATCCGACCCTGATGAAGCGTCCGGCCATCCTGGAGGGCGACCGCGTCACGGTCGGCTGGAAAGCCGACGCACAGGATGCTTGGCTCTAATCCCCTATCCGGGCCAGCGCGTCCAGCAGGGCCGGACTATCGGAGACGGGCGCGGTCCAGACTTGCAGCAGGTCCCTCTCCCCGCGTTCCGTGGGACGGGTCGAAGTGAACACGATCTGCTCTCCGTCCGGGTGCAGGGTGGCGGCGAAGTCCGCCGCGGAGCTGTTGATGCCCGCGCCCAGATTGACGGGGTCGGACCATGTCCCGTCTGCCAGAACGGATACGAACAGGTCCGCGCCCCCTTCTTGCCCGCCCCGTGAGCCATAGCTGAGCAGCAGAAGCCGTCCCGACGGATGCACCCAGACACCGTCGTCGCGCCGGGCGGAATTGATCGGCGCCGGGAGCGCTTCGGGCTTCTGGAAGCCGCCCTCTCCGTCGCTGCGCGCGACATAGACATCGCGTTCGCCCGGCCCGTCCAGCCGCTCCGACCAGAAGTAGAGATCGCCCATCTCCGTCAGGGTCGGGGCGGTCTCGTTGTTCACGAAACGCAGCGTGGCGACGCGGCCCGCCCGGACCCGGTTCAGGTCATCCCCTCGGAGGCGCCGGGGGAGCGCATCGGGATTGGTCAGGTCGAGCGAGAACAGGTCGAAGTTCTCGAAGTCCCCAGTCTTTGCATCCGTATCCAATTGCCCGGACCAGGAGAAGAGCAGTCGCGTGCCGTCTGGCGTGACGGACGGATAGTCCACACGCGGCACCTCCGGGCCGACGCCCCTCGGCAGAGACACGAGCGTTGGATGGCTCCAGCCCCTGTCGGTCAGAACGGAGCGTTTGAGCCGTTGCGGGCATTTCCAGATGGGCGCGCACTCGGACTGGGCGAAATACAGCGTCCGCCCGTCCGGGGAAAAACCGGGCGTCAGGGACACGCGGCCATCCTGCTGCAAGCGGTCGGGCTCGAAGCGAACGGGATCGGCGGACGCGTCCGGAGCGCCCGCAAGCAAGAGCAAGGTCAGGGAGAGACAAAGGGATCGGGTCATGGGCATGACCTAGCAGGAATGAATGGACCTATCCCGGCGGAATTCGTCTCATCACTCGCGAATTCCGCTATTTCAGCCTTATATTCACGCGGATTCCGCCACCGCGATCGCGGTGTCGTGTTTCAAGGTCTGCGTGACGACATGGCTGGTGTACCGCGCCACGGCCGGATCGGACATCAGGCTCGACTTGGCCCACGCGTCGAAGGCGGAAACGCTGGGGAAATGGGTAACGATGACAAAGTCGTTCTCCCCGCACACCGCGTAGCAGGCCGTGATGTGCGGGCAGTCCATCACCCGCGCCTCCATGGCGCGGTACGTCTCGGGGCTTTCCTCTTCCATGCGCACGAGCACGATCACGGTTTCGCCGATCCGGGCCGGGTCGAGCAGGGCCACGTCGGCCCGGATCACGCCGGTGCGGCGCAGCTGGGTCAGCCGGCGGCGCACCGCGCTGGGCGACAGGCCGACTTCGCGGCCCAGATCTTCATGGGTGCGGCGGTTGTCGCGCTGCACGAGCATCAGCAGGTGGCGGTCGAACGCATCCACCGCGCAGGCTCCTAGCGCTGGGTGCGGACCTGGATCTGACGGCCCGTCTGCGGATCGATATAGTAGGGGGCCGCGTCGGGATCGGACGGCGTGACGGACTCGCCGAGTGCGTAGGGCGCGGTGGTCCGGGGCGCGGTGTAGGGAACGGATTCGCCGAGCGGAGCCTGGCGCATGGGCGCGGGCACATCGGCGCGGTCCGCGTCCGGCAGGGGCGCCTGCGTCACGAAATCGGGCAGGTCGCGCTGATAGACTGGACCCGTGCCGGAGACGAGATCTTCGTTGGCCAGGCGCACATAGGAGACGACTTCGCGGGTTCCGCGCGTCATGGCCGCGATGCGGGCGGCGCGGTCGAGTTCGCGCGGGTCGCGCGCCACGCCAAGCAGGTAGACCACGCCCTCATGGGTTTCGACATTGTAGTTGCGGCCCTTGACGTATTTGTCGACGGCCAGACGCGTGCGGACGGATTTCTCCAGCAGACCGTCCTTGGTGTTGCGCACGAGCCGCTGCTTGCCGCCCACCATGATCTCGTTACCGACCTGTTCGATGCCCGGGGCGGACCAGGCGATGCGGGCGGCCTCGATCCGGTCTTCCTGGCGCGGCACGCTGCCGGACAGCAGGACAACGCGTTCGGCCACTTCCACATCGACGCCGGAGAGCTCGTAATCGTGGGCGCGCTTCAGTCGGGCTTCCACGGCGCGGCCGGCGGAGACGTCGTTAATGGATCCCACGAAGGTCCGCTCGTCGCCGCGCTGCAGCCCGGCGGACGCCACGGCGCAACCGGCCAGGAGGGTGCTGGCGAGAAGAGGGAGAAGAAGGGAGCGGGCGCGGAGGGTCATGACCGAAGTCTAAAGAAACAGGATCACCAAGCGGTTAACGCCCCTCACCAGCCCCGGAACACGTCGCGCCGGTGCTCGAGGTGCCAGCGGCCGCGCACCACGACGATGTCGTAGCGCAGGGCGAAGCCGCGCCGGACATAGTCGGGATGACGCGCCAGGAACGTCTCTCCCGTGCGCAGGATGCGCTCTTCGGACCGTGCCGTGACCGGCTCGAGGGCGGGATCGCCCGAGCGGCGTTGCTTGACTTCGACGAAGAGGACCGTGCGCCTGCGCCGGGCGATCAGATCGATCTCGCCGTGGGGGCCTCGGAAACGTCGGGCGAGGATGCGGTGCCCGGTCACGAGAAGGTAAAGGCCCACCCAGATTTCCGCGCGCCGACCGGCGCGCTCGGCCGCCTTGCGGTCCCGGCTCAAGACTTGAGCGAGAGGCCCAGCGCGTAGAGCTCGCGCTTGGACCAGCCGGACACTTCCGCGACCTCCGCGCAGGCGGCCTTCAGTTTCAGCGTCTCCAGCCGGTCGCGCAGCGCCTCGCGGACCACTTCGCCTTCCCAGCGGCGCGATTCCGGTCCGTGGATCAAAAGCACGATCTCCCCCCGGGGTGGGTCGGCCTCGATCCCGTCGGCCAGTTCGGCGAGCGTGCCGCGACGGGCGTCCTCGTAGCGCTTGGTCAGCTCCCGGCAGAGCACGGCCCGGCGGTCGCCCAGCCCGGCTGCGAGATCGCGCAGGCATCCTTCCACGCGCGGCCCCGTCTCGAACAGAACCAGCGTTCCGGGCACGTTGCGCAGAGCCTCGATCTCGCGCTGGCGCGCCACAGTGCGGGGCGGCAGGAAGCCGGCGAAGAAGAAGCGGTCACTCGGCAGGCCGGACTTCACCAGCCCCGCCATGACGGCGCTGGCCCCCGGCAGGGGGAAGACATCGACCCCGGCCTCAACGGCGGCGCGCACGAGACGGAAGCCCGGATCGCTGACCAGCGGCGTCCCGGCGTCGGAAACGAGCGCGACCGTCGCGCCTTTCTTCAGCGCCTTGACGATGCCCGGTGCGCGCTTCGCCGCATTGTGGTCATGATAGGCCGATAGGGCGGCGTCGATCCCATAGGCGGACAGCAGCCTGGAGGTGACGCGCGTATCCTCGGCCAGCACCTGGTCGGCGGCGCGCAGTACATCCAGCGCACGCAGCGTGATGTCGCGCAGGTTTCCGATCGGCGTGGCAACGACGTAAAGCCCGGGGTGCAGCGTATCCGGGGCTCGGGATGCATCTGGCCACTGCGGATCTGGCCGGGGAGCATCAGGCCGGGACGCGTCACCCTGTTGCGAGTCCCCAGCTTGCGTGGTGTCATCTGCGCTTATAGGGGACGAGGAAATAACGGACCTTCCGGACGGCGAGGGTTCAAGACGAATGCGAGACCCGATTATGCGCGAGCCCGGCCCCGAATCCAAGCGCCGCTCTGCTGTGGCGGTTCCGCGCCTGCGTGCAGGTCTGGCGGTGCTGGCGGCTCTGGTGCTCGGCGCCTGCACCACGGTTCCAGTCGACCCCTATCCGCAGCCCCGTCCCGGCCCGGTCACGCCGCAGCCCCAACCGCCCATTGGCCCGGGCCCGCAGGACCCCTTGCCCGAAGATCCGGAACCCGAGGTCGAAGCCCCGATCGAGGTGCCGGAAGAGGCCGAACCCTTCTTCAACAACCGCGACGGTCTCACCCTGCCCCACATGCAAGGGCGCAACGTCAAGCGTCTCGCCCTGCTGCTGCCCTTCTCCGCGCCCAGCGACGGATTGCGCGCGCAGGCCAATTCCATGTTCCAGGCGGCCGAGCTGGCCCTGTTCCAGCGGCCCGACGCTGAAGTCGTGCTGACCGTGCTGGACACGCAAGGCACGGAAGAGGGCGCACGCACGGCCGCGCGCGCTGCGCTGCAACAAGGCGCGGATATCATCCTGGGGCCGATCATCGCGGACAATGTGGCGGCCGCATCGCGCGAAGCCGCGCGGTCGGGCACGCCGCTGCTGGCCTTTTCCAACGACCAGTCCGTCGCCGGGCGGGGCCGCTACCTGCTGTCCTTCCCACCGGAAGCCGAAGTCTCGCGCATCGTGGAATTCGCCGCGCGCGAAGGCGCGTTGAACTTCGCCTATCTGGGTCCGGACGATGCCTATGGGGACCGGGTGCGCCGCGCCTACCAGGAGGCGGTGGCCCGCGTGGGCGGGCAGGTTACGGCGGTGGAGACCTATCGCGGCGACGACATCAGCGTCATGCAGGAACCCGCGCGGCGTCTGGCCGACTATTTCCGGCGCAACCGCAGCCTCGACCGCGACCCGATCGAAGCCGTGCTGATGCCCGAGGCCGGAACGGCGCTGCGCTCGCTCGCCCCGCTGCTGCCGACCTACGGAATCGACCCGGGCCGGGTGCTGTTCATGGGCACGTCGCGCTGGGACGATCCGGATGCGGCGCGCGAACCCGCCCTGCGCGGCGGCGTCTTCGCGGCTGCCGACAAGGAAGCGCGCCTGCGGTTTCTCGCCGATTATGAGCGGACCTATGGCCGCGCGCCGACATCGCTCGCCAGCCTTGCCTATGATGCGGTGCAGCTCGGCGCGCTGGTGGCCGAAGGCGATCCGCGCGGTCGCATCGACCGGGTGGAAAGCCCGGTCGGCTTCTACGGCACGGACGGTTTCCTGCGCTTCGGGCCCGATGGACGGCCCGAGCGCGGCCTGGCCGTCTACCGTGTCATCGACGGCCGGTTCCGCGTGGTCGATCCCGCACCGCGCGGCCCCGCGCCCGAAAGCTGACAGTCGCAGTCTGTTCCGGAAAGCCTTGGGGGCTGAAGCAAAGGTAAACGCTGCCCGCGCCCCTTAACCACGCTCCTTGACGGGGCCTTAGGCCGAAGCCGCTACAGCCTTCACCGAACGCCGGACCAACCGGTGTCGGTGAAAGGTGGATGACCATGACGGCAATTTCGACCGGACGCGCCCCGGTGCGCGGAAACCGCTCCCTCGCGCCATACGTGCCGGCGGGGCGTCTGGTCGGCGTGATCTGCGCCGCCGAGGAACCCTCCTGCCACGCGCAGATGCTGGACGCGACCCTGCGTCTGGCCCGCGAAGCCGCCAGCCGGGGCGAAACGGTGCTGCTGCTCGACAGCACGGACGGCGCGCTGATGGAGGCCGCCGGGGTGTTGTATTCGCGCACGCTGGACGATTTCATCGACGGCACGTGCGAACTGCGCGACGCGCTGTTCGTGACCACCAACGAACATTTCTCCGCCTGCGTGGTCAGCCCGGACCGCCTGTCCGACGCGCTAGGCACGATGGCGGGCCTGTCCCTGTCCTATGACTGGGTCTTCGCCGTGGGTCCGGCCGGACTGTCCCCGGCGCAGGCGGGACTGGCGGCCGGGGCCGATATCTGCCTTCTGGGCTACGACACGCGCGCCGACGGTTTCATGCGGGCCTACTGGACCATCGACTCCGTGCGCCGCCGCAATCGCCGCTGGGACCCTGTGACCCTGTCGCTGGGTCCGCTGGAGGACGCCGCCGTGACGGCCCTGATGCTGCGCGACGTGGTGCGCGACCATTTGGGCGCACCCACCCCCTATGGCGGCCACGCGCTGGACGCGAAACTGCCGGTCGCGGTGCTGGAGAAAATGCGCGCCGCGTCGGACCGTACGGCCGTCGCACGCACCGCCTGATGTAAAACTGCAGTTCGGGCACAGGAAATGGCGCGGCCATCCGTTGGAGTGTATGACGCACACCAAAGGAGACACGTCATGACCCGACCTCGCTTCACCCCTCGGCGACTTGCCCTACCCCTGATCCTTCTGGGCGCGAGCGCAATGATCGCCGCCACACCTGCCGCCGACCTGAACAGTGACGGCCAGGTCTCCCTCGCCGAGTTTAAGGCCGCGGGCGATGCCCGTTTCGCCTCCGCCGACACGGATTTCGACGGACAGCTGAGCCGCGACGAAATGCGGGCCCTGCGCGAGACCGAACGCACGGACCGCGCCCGCGAACGCTTCGCCCGCATGGATGCGGACGGCGACGGGCTTGTGTCCGAAGCCGAGATGATGGCCGCGCAAGAGGCCCGCACGGAACGCCGCGACGAAAACCGCGAAGAGGCCCGCGACAAGCGCGAAGAGCGCCGGGCCGCCGTGCTGGAACGTTTCGATGCCGACGGCGACGGCACTCTCTCCGAGGCCGAGCGCAAAGCCGCAAAGGCCGCCCGCAAGGAAATGCGCGGCGAGCGCGGCGAACGCCGGGGCAAGCGCCCGCGTCTGGATGCCGACCGGGACGGTTTCGTCACCAAGGCCGAATATGACGCCATGGGCGAGAAGCTCTTCGCCCGCATGGATGCCAATGGCGACGGCGTGCTGACGCAAGGCGAGGCCCGCCCGCCGCGGCCGCGCGGTCCCAAGCGTCCGCGCTAGGCTGTCCCATCACGGCCATGTCCAGACCGCAGACCGATCCGGATGCAGACCTCCTCCCCGGCCTGATGGCCGGGGAGGAGCATGCCCTGCGGCAATTGATGGACCGCCGCCTGTCCACGCTGCACCGGCTGGGCTTCCGTCTGCTGGGCGACGCGGTCGAGGCCGAAGATGTCTGCCAGGAGACCTTCCTGAAGTTCTGGCAGGCCGCGCCCGGCTGGCGGACGGGCGAGGCGCGCGTGCTGACTTGGCTGTGCAGGGTCGCGACCAACGCCTGCTATGACCGACTGCGCAAGCGAAAGCCCGAACTGCCCGGGGAAATGGCCGACCATGCGGACGGCCGGGTTTCGGCGGACGCGGCCCTTGCCGAACGGCAGCGTTGGGATGCGGTGCAGGCGGCGATGATGACGCTGCCACAGCCGCAGCGGGCCGCCATGGCCCTGCGCTACGACCAGGCCTTGCCGCAACGCGAGGCCGCCGCCGTGCTGGGCGTCGGCGAGAAGGCCTATGAAGCGCTTCTGGTCCGCGCTCGCAAAACGCTGAGAGCCGCGCTAAAGGAGAGTGAACATGCGTAACTTGCCTGACACCCCCGCCTCCGGAGGCCCTCCCATGTCCGGAGGACCCGACGATCTCGACGCGCTGTTCCGCGGCAGCGACGTGCCCGCCCCGCGCGCCGACCTGTCCGATCGCATCGCGCAGGCCGCGCTGGCACTGGAGGCTCCGAACGCCGCGAATGATCCCCACCCCGTACGCAGACCCGTCTTCTGGGGCGCACTGGCCGGGATCGCCGCGACGCTGGTCGCCGGTGCGCTCGTGCTGGTCAACCAGCCTTCGGAAGCCGAGCTCTGGGCCGCGCAGGCGGAAACCGCCGGCTTCGGAGATCTCTACGAATGGGTCGGAGCGGACCTGCAATAGGACCCGCCGTCCATCTCCCTTCCTGACGGCGCGGGTTGAAAATCCGCGCCGCCTCGCCTAACCGCCGCTCACATCCGCCCGAAGGGACCTCGGGCCATCCAGTGGCATTGTCATGATTTCCTCTACCCTGTCGGCTCTGGCCGACCGCATCTCCATTCCCGCGCGCCGCCGCTCGGGTCCGCTGACCTTCGATGCCGGCCGGACCAAGACCGAGCTGCTGGCCGGCCTGACCGTGGCGCTCGCCCTCGTGCCGGAAGCCGTGGCCTTCGCCTTCGTCGCAGGCGTGGAACCGCTTGTCGGGCTCTATGCCGCCTTCATCGTCGGGCTGATCACGGCGCTGATCGGCGGACGTCCCGGCATGATCAGCGGCGCCACCGGCGCGCTGGCCGTGGTGATGGTGGCCCTCGTCGCCCAGCATGGGGTGGAATATCTGTTCGCGACCGTGGTCCTGATGGGCATTCTGCAGATCCTCGCGGGCGTGTTCCGGCTGGGCAAATTCATCCGCCTGGTCCCGCATCCGGTCATGCTCGGCTTCGTCAACGGTCTCGCCATCGTCATCGGCCTGGCGCAGTTGACCCAGTTCCAGACCGCCCCCGCCCCGCCCACGGACCATCCGGGACCCTTCCACATGCTGGAAGGCACATGGATGGCCGGTCCGCAACTCTGGGCCATGCTGGGCCTCGTCGGCCTGACCATGCTGATCATCTGGGGCACGCCGAAGATCACGAAGGCCATCCCCGCGCCGCTCGCAGGCATCGGCATCGTGGCCGCGCTGGTCATCGGCTTCGGCATCGACGTGCCGAGCGTCGGCGACATGAGTTCCATCGCGGGCGGGCTGCCGGAGTTCCACATCCCCATGGTCCCTCTGAACTGGGAAACCGTGGAGATCATCCTGCCCTATGCGGTGATCCTCGCCGCCATCGGCCTGATCGAGAGCCTGCTGACACTCAACCTCGTCGGAGAGATCAAGGAAGAGCGCGGCGGCGCGTCCCAGGAATGCGTCGCCCAGGGCGTGGCCAACACGGTCACGGGTTTCTTCGGCGGCATGGGCGGTTGCGCCATGATCGGGCAGAGCATGATCAATGTGAAATCGGGCGGGCGCACTCGCCTGTCGGGCATTTCCGCCTCCCTGTTCCTGCTGGCCTTCATTCTGTTCGCCAGCCCCGTGATCGAGATGATCCCGCTGGCCGCCCTGGTCGGCGTAATGTTCATGGTCGTGATCGGCACATTTGCCTGGCATTCGCTGTCCATCATGCGGCGCATTCCGCTGACCGACGCGCTGGTGATCGTCGTCGTGACGGTGGTCACTGTCTGGCACGATCTCGCCGTCGCCGTGGTCGTCGGCGTCATCATCAGCGCGCTGGCCTATGCGTGGAATGCGTCCCGCCGCATCGACGCCCACACGGAACAAACTGACGGCATGAAGGTCTACAAGCTGGAAGGCCCGCTCTTCTTCGGCTCGGCCGAGGGCTTCTCGGAGCTGTTCACGGTGAAGGACGACCCCGACACGGTGATCGTGGATTTCGCGAACAGCCGCGTCGTGGACCAGAGCGCCCTGCAGGCCATCGAGGCCGTGGCCGCCAAGTACAAGGCGGCCGGAAAGACGCTGCAGCTCCGCCATCTGTCCAAGGACGGCCATGCCCTGCTCAGCCGCGCCGGGCAGCTCGCGGTCGAAAGCGACGACGATCCGGAATACGGTCTGGCGGTGGATTACGGCGTGCGGCTCGGACGGTTGGGCGGCGGGCACTAGCGCCTCTTGGACAGACCCGCCTGTCTGGTCTAACCCTTTGCCCGGGAGGACGCAGACATGTGCGACGACATTACGGAACTCGAGAACCAGGACTTCTACAAGCGGGACCTGACACGACGCCGCTTCGGCCTGATGGCGGGCGGCGCCGCCATCTCGGTCGCTTTCGCCGGGTGCGCCACAGGCGAACCGATGGTCGGCGTGACCGAGGCCGACGTCATGATCCCCACACCGGACGGCGAGGCGGACGCCTATTTCGCCCACCCGACCGGCAAGCCCAGTGCCGCCGTGCTGATATGGCCCGACATCGTGACCTTGCGGCCGGCCTTCAAGATGATGGCCAAGCGGCTCGCCGGGGATGGTTACGCGGCTCTGGTGGTCAATCCCTATTACCGCCAGGTCCGGGCGCCCGTCATCGAACCCGGACAGACATTCCGCGATCCCGAAGTGCGCGAGAGGGTGATTCCCTATCGGCGCGCGATGACGGAAGCCATGAACCGGAGCGATGCCGACGCTTTCGTCGACTGGCTGGATGCGCAGGCGGCCGTCGACACGTCGCGTGGCATCGGAACGACCGGATACTGCATGGGCGGACCGATCACCTTTTTCACCGCGCATCGGCGTCCCGACCGCATCCGCGCGGGCGCGAGCTTCCACGGCGGCGGTCTGACGACGGACGATCCCGGGAGCCCGCACCGTCTCGTCGATGCGATCAAGGCCGACTATCTCGTCGCCATTGCGGACAATGACGACGAACGCGATCCGGAAAGCAAGACGATCCTGCGCGACGCCTTCGCCGCATCGGACAATTCCGCCGAAATCGAAGTCTATGAAGGCGCCCAGCATGGCTGGTGCCCGCCGGACTCTGCCGTCTATGACGAGGCGGCCGCGGAAAAGGCCTGGGCGCGCATGCTCGCCTTGTTCGAGACCGCCCTAGCCTAGAGACCGCCCTGGCTAGAGACCGGCAACAGCCTCGACAAGGCACTCTACCTCCGCTTCACTATTGTAGGCGTGGACACTGGCCCGGAGCAGATCGGGGAGATTGCGGGCTTCGGCATCCAGGAGCGCCCAGGCGCGCGGCGAGGCGGAAACGTTGATGCGCTGGGCGCGAAGGCGCAGCTTCGCCTCGTTCACGTCGGACCCGGACTTGGAGACGGTCACGATAGCGGACCGCAGCTCGCCCGGATCGTGGACGGTGACGCCGGGCAGCGCGCCCAGACGCGCCCGCAGGTCTTCGGCCAGCCCCTGCACGCGGGCTTCGATGGCGTCGAGGCCCGTGGCGAGGGCATAGCGCACCGCGCGGGCCAGGCCGATCTGTCCCGCCACGTTGCGCTCCCAGCTTTCGAACCGCCGCGCGCCGGGCGCGAGGCGGTAGCGGTCGCGTGCCTCCAGCGTGGCGGATTGCAGGTCGATGAAGACAGGCTCCATCCGCTCGGCCAGTTCGCGCCGCACATAGAGAAACCCCGTGCCGCGCGGGCCGCGTAGGAACTTTCGCCCCGTGCCCGTCAGTACGTCGCAGCCCAGTGCCCTGACATCGAGCGGCATCTGCCCCGCCGACTGGCAGGCATCGAGCATGTAGAGCAGGCCGTGATCGCGGGCGAAGCGCCCCACGGCCTCGGCCGGCTGGATCAGCCCGCTCTGGGACGGGCAATGGGTCAGCAGGACCAGCTTGGTCCGGTCGCGGACGAGGCCCGGCATGGACTCCACGTCGATCCGGCCCGAGCCGTCGCTCGGGACGAAGTCGATGCCCAGCCCCTTGCGTCGGGCCAGCTGCAGCAATGCCAGATAGTTGGACGTGTAGGCGGACGCATGGACCATGACCCGGTCGCCGGGCACGAGCGGCAGGGAATGGAACGCCACGTCCCAGGCCCGCGTGGCGCTCTCGGCAAAAGCGATCTCGGCCGCGTCGCAGCCCAGCATGTCGGCAAAAGCGTCGTAGAAGTCCGCGAGCGCCGACGCTGCCCTGTCCTGCGCCTCGTACCCGCCGACCTCCTGCTCCAGCGCCAGATGATCCGCCACGGCCCTATAGACAGGCGCGGGCATGAGCGAGGCGCCCGCATTGTTGAAATGGGCAAGGGTTTCGCAGGCGGGTGTATCGGCGCGCAGGGCGGCGAGGTCGAGGATCAAGGGGAGGTCTCACAGGTCTCCAACGCGGCGTCCAGGAGAGGCTGGAACGTCTCGCGGTCGAACCGGGAGTAGTCGGAGTTCGCGTTCGCGTAGACAATCTGATCCAGCAGCGGCGGCAAAGCCTCCCGGTGGGCGCAGAGCCGGTCCGGGAACAGGTTGTCCGCTTCGGCTGGGTCCGTCAGCGTCTGGTAAAGGGCGACGGCTCCGTCGGCTCCCAGATGGTCCGGGCGGCCCTGCTCCCGAAGGATGATCTTCAGGCCGTTCCGGTCGACGGCCGCAAATGCGTAAGGCAGGCGGCGGTCATGTCCTCTCTCCAGATAGACAACATCGTGCCCCGGCGAGTCTCCGAACGGGAGAAGCGACTGCATGTCCGGCGAGCCCGCTTCCGACGCCCCTGACAGGGTGACGAGAGTCGGGAAAAGATCGCCGAGATGGGTCAGGCGATCGTCCTGTCCCGGCGGCACCAACGGACCATCCCCATGGGAGGACCAGATCATCAGCGGGACCCGCGCACCGCCCTCGAAGACGGTCGCTTTTGCGCGGTAGGTGGGCTGCGGCGGCTGTGGTCCCCGAAACACCTCGTTGGCGGTGCCATTGTCGCCCAGGAAGACGAACACGACCGGTCGGTCGGTTGAGGCCTCGATGGTCGTCACCAGCCGGCCGATCTCGGCATCCAGGGCCTGAAGCATGGCCTTGAAGGCAGGCACCATATCATCGCTCGGTCGGTTGATCAGGAACCGCCCAGGCTCGGGCGGGTCCGTCCGGGTGGGCCGGATTTCCGTTCCGGCAGGAGGCAAACCCTCGACGTCATGAAGTGCATCCGGAGGCACATGGTAGGGAATGTGAGGGGAGACGAACCCGATCCACTGGAATTGCGGCCCCTTTGGTGCGTGATCGGAAAAGTCCCGGAGCGCCGCGTCCACGATCCGGGTCGTCTTGTATTCCCCCTCGACGCGGTCGCGCGCTTCTCCGTTGACGTGCCAGTCATAGTCGAAGAACCGGTAGAGATCATGCTGTCGCGGATTTCCGGCGTGGTGGTCGAAGCCTTGCTGGGTTGGGCCTTCAAAGCCGCCATCATGACCCGACAGATGCCACTTGCCGAACCCAGAGAAGCGGTGCGCGCTGCCCCCCGTCCGTGCTGCCTCGGGGATCAGCACGTGAGCTGCCGTGAGCTTCCGGGCAGCGAAATCCACGTCGTTGGCACCCGTCCGGGCCGTGTGAAGCCCGGTCATCATCGCGGCGCGCGAGGCCGTGCAATAAGGATGCGTGTAGGTCCGTGTATACACCCTGGAGGTATTGCAGCGCGACTGCAGGAAGGGCATATCCTCGCCCCCACCATGACAAGGTGCCCAGTCGAGACCGAGATCATCGGCGATCATGACAACGATATGCGGTGCGACCGACTGAGCAGGGGGCGCTTCGGCGGACTCCGGAGGTGTTTTTCCGGTGCAACCGCTGGCAGCTAGTCCGATCAAGCTTAGAATCCAAGTGCGCATTTTTCCGACCGACGACCTCTCTGGAGCGTAGTCCTTCCTAGGACATGACGACGGATGGAGAAAGCCTGCCGTCACAACGCACAAGGTTCATCATACCTCTTGCCGAAACAGCCAGGACATGACGATCGCACTGACACCGGGCAGGTCAAAGGTGACGATCAATCCGAAAAACAACGCGCCCATTAAGGCATGAATGGGCAAGCATCTCGCAAACTAACATATCGGCGCGCAGGGCGGAGGGATCAGTCACGCGTCTGCATCTCGAAACAGAAGGGAGATGCCGACGCCGAAAAGGTAGGGAAGCCCCAGAGTTACGAGGCTGCCGAGCGTCACCGAGAAGAGCGCCATCTTCAGC
>JBARXH010000307.1:0-6761 GCA_049647245.1 Litorimonas sp. | reverse complement strand
GTTCCACGGCGACGAGCCGCACGGGTCGGCGCACCGCCCGGGCATAGGCGTTGACGAACAGCGTGTAGAGACCGGCATTCGCGCCGACATCGAGGAAGACGAACCGGTCTTCGCCGCCGTTCACCGCAGTTTCGAGCGCGGCGCGTTCGGCCGCGTCCCAGACCTGCACCCCGGCCACGGCCCGCTTTTCGCAGCGGTTGCCGGACGGGTAGAGGCGGGCGCGGACACCGGGGGCGACTTCCACGTCGAACGGCTCCGCGAGACCGCGCAGCGCCAGCTTGCGCCGCAGGCTGATTGCCCAGCGCCCGGTGCGCGTGTCGGCGCAATGGCCCGCACCCTGCCGGACACGCTCGCGCCAGCGCGAAAGCGCATGGTGGCCGAACGTCTTGTGCTGTGTGGAAGTCCCCATGACGAAATGCATCCTGCCGTCCGCCCGTCCGCATTCCCGAGGCGCGGACGATCCCTTCGGACCGCGATGCGAAAAGACCCCGCCGGAGCGGGGTCTTGGAGGTGAGGCCCTTAGGCCGCGTTCTCGTCGTCGACGTCTTCGAACTCGGCGTCCACGATGTCGTCGTCTTCCTCGACGCTTTCATCGGGGCGCAGCGCGTCCTTGGAGGCCTGATCCTGATCCGCCTGGGCGGAGGCGTAGATCGCCTCGCCCATCTTCATCAGGGCGGCGGTCAGGACCTGCACCTTGTCGGTGATCCCGGCCGCGTCGGCGTTCGGATCTTCCATGATCTCCTTGACCTCGGCCAGAGCGGACTCGATCGCGCCCTTGGTCTCGTCGTCGAGCTTGTCGCCATGCTCGGCCATGTCGGATTCCGCCTTGTGGACGATGGCTTCCGCGCTGTTGCGGGCCTCCGCCATTTCGCGGCGCTTCTTGTCCTCTTCGGCATTGGCTTCGGCGTCCTTGACCATCGCCTCGATGTCGTCGTCCGAAAGACCGCCGGAGGCCTGGATGCGGATCTGCTGCTCCTTGCCGGTGGCCGAGTCCTTGGCGGACACGTGGACGATGCCGTTGGCGCCGCTGTCGAAGGTGACCTCGATCTGCGGCATGCCGCGCGGCGCGGGCGGGATGCCGACGAGGTCGAACTGGCCCAGCAGCTTGTTGTCGTTGGCCATCTCGCGCTCGCCCTGCGCCACCTTGATCGTCACAGCCGACTGGTTGTCGGCGGCCGTGGAGAAGACCTGGGACTTCTTGGTCGGGATGGTCGTGTTGCGGTCGATCATCCGGGTGAAGACCCCGCCTTCGGTTTCGATGCCGAGCGACAGCGGCGTCACGTCGAGCAGCAGCACGTCCTTGACGTCGCCCTGCAGGACACCCGCCTGGATGGCCGCGCCCATGGCGACGACTTCGTCAGGGTTCACGCCCTTGTGCGGCTCCTTGCCGAAATAGTCGGTCACGGCCTTCTGCACGGCGGGCATGCGGGTCATGCCGCCGACCAGGACCACATCGTCCACGTCGGACGCCTTCAGGCCCGCATCGGCCAGCGCCTTCTTGATCGGCGTGATGGTGCGCTTGATCAGGTCGTCCACCAGGGACTCCAGCTTGGCGCGGGTCAGCTTCATGTTCAGGTGCTTCGGACCGGTTGCGTCGGCCGTGATGAAGGGCAGGTTCACCTCGTAGGTCGACGCGGTGGACAGTTCCTTCTTGGCCTTCTCCGCCTCTTCGCGCAGGCGCTGCAGGGCCAGCTTGTCGCCCTTCAGGTCGATGCCCTGGTCCTTCTTGAACTCGTCCGCGAGATATTCGACGATGCGCATGTCGAAGTCCTCGCCGCCGAGGAAGGTGTCGCCGTTCGTGGCCTTCACCTCGAACACACCGTCGCCGATCTCCAGGATGGACACGTCGAACGTGCCGCCGCCCAGATCGTAGACCGCGATGGTCTTGCCGTCTTCCTTGGCGAGGCCGTAGGCCAGCGCGGCCGCCGTCGGCTCGTTGATGATGCGAAGCACTTCCAGCCCCGCGATCTTGCCGGCGTCCTTGGTCGCCTGACGCTGGGCGTCGTTGAAGTAGGCGGGAACGGTGATCACGGCCTGCGTGACCGGCTCGCCCAGATAGGCTTCCGCCGTTTCCTTCATCTTGGTCAGCGTCATGGCCGAGATCTCGGCCGGGCTGTAGGCCTTGTCGCGGCCCTGCACATAGGCGTCGCCGCCCGCGCCCTCGACGATCTGGTAGGGAACCAGCTTGGCGTCCTTCTTGACGGCCTTGTCCGTGAAGGGACGGCCGATCAGGCGCTTGACGGCGTAGTAGGTGTTTTCGGGGTTGGTGACGGCCTGGCGGCGGGCGGTCTGGCCGATCAGCCGTTCGCCGTCTTCCGTGAAGGCGACGACGGACGGGGTCGTGCGCGCGCCTTCGGAGTTTTCGATGACCCGCGGCTTGTCGCCGTCCATGACGGCCACGCACGAGTTGGTTGTGCCGAGATCGATACCGATGACTTTCGACATAGGGGTGTTCCTCCTCCTGGGACCTGCCTTCGCAGCGTCCAGCAAAATCAAAGTGTTGCGAGCGGCCGCGCGTCCTCGACGAGGCCCGGCGGCTGCGTTCGTGACCCGATATGGGAGGGAAAAACGCAAGCTCAAGGGGCTTATCCAAGAAAGTTGAACCGCCCGAACAGTCGCCTTTCCGGGACCTTCCGGGCTTTTCACTTGCGCGGACGCGGCCGGATCCACCAGAGAAACGGATGGGAGAGACCGCCATGAAACGGGACGTCACGATCGGCGCACGTCTGCTCCGGGCCGCCTGTGCGCCGGGACCTTGTGGCGCTTCTGGGCGACGTGGGGCTTGACCCTCGTCGAGTCCGACGCACGCCTTGTGTCCGGAGTATCGTGGACGATCACGGACCTCTTCGGTCTTGATGCCGAAGCCGGGATAACGGCGTGAGTCCAGGATTGGGAGGAAAATCATGCGTTTCGTCTTCTTGCTGGCGGCAGGGTTTCTCGCCGCGGCCTGTAGCCCCGAACATGCCGGATCGGCTCAGCAGACGTCGGTGCCACCTTCACCGTCTCAAGCCGAATCCGCGGTCCCTCTTAGAACGATCGTGACCGATGGTGGCTCGGGTCCCTGGATTCTGAGCGTTGAACATGACGGCCAGGCCGGAGCCTTGGCCTTCATCCGGTCGCGCGGCGATTACCGCATGAGGAGCTTTCGCCCCGTCACGCCCGGCGTGTCCGTCAGGCGGATCGCGGGCATCGATGCGATCGTGCTTCCGGACGCACGACCATCGCCGGTCGTCCTGGAATTCGACCCACACAAGAGCGGGATCGATTCCGACTACACGCCGTTCATCGCGTTCTCCGACGGCGGGGTCGCGGTCTTTCTTACAGCCTTCGCGCTTCTTCCGTTCAAGGACGCCGAAGCGCTCGCGGCGACGGGTGGCTCTCTGTCAGGGCGTGAAGACGCCCTGCGCGGCCAGACCGTGACCTTGCGAACGGACCGGCCTCTTATGGGCGACGGCCGAAGCTGGGACGGGACATTCACATCCGAAGCCTTTGGGTTCGACTATGCCTATGTCGGAGACACGGAGCGCGCACGGGGCGACAGCTTCACCGGAGTCGTCGATCCGGGCCTCCCGAAGGATCTGACGGCAAATCTCAACGCAGACCTGCCACGCCTATTCGACGCGCTGGAAGCAATGTTCGGCGCGCCGCTCGACGAGCCCGCATCCATCCTATTCGCGGCACAAGGCTTCGAGGATAGTGGGATATCGCTGACCGGCGGGGCCCTGCCGGGCAACCTCCTTGTCCTGCAGGCGGAAGGCGAGGCGCTGACACGCGGGACGCCGGGCGTCAGGGCCTATCTGCGTCATTTCCTGGCGCACGAGTCCGCCCACCTTTTCCAGATGCAGTCCGAAGGCCCCGGTGTGCCGCACACGCTCGACTGGATCGAAGAAGGCATGGCCGATGCGGCGGCCAGCCGGATCCTGGAGACGATGAACGATGCAGACCGGGCCTTCGTGATGAGAAAATACGCCTCAAATCTCGAAACCTGTAGCGCTGCGCTTTCCGGCGCGACACTCCCTGAAGCGTTGAGGGCCAATTCGCGCATCTCCTACGATTGCGGCGACATGCTGTTTCGCATCACGGTCGCCGCACTGGACGATGGCCGCATCGGAGCCTTCTGGACGGCTCTGGGCCGCCGCGCGGCCGCCCATGGCGAGCTGAACCTCGACACCTACTTCGCGGCAATGGCGGAGATGGGTGCCGAAGCGGATATCCGGGCACGCATGCGCAAGCTGGTGTCCGAACGCGTGGCGGAACCGAAGCAGGAGATCCTGAGTCTCATGGAGGCGGTAGGCGCCGAGGTTGAGATCATGGACGACACGCTCCAGTCCGTCACGTTTCCGGAATGACCTTTCCGCCCGGCTTCTCCCACCACCCGCTCTACTTCGACCCCGGCGAACAGGCAGCGTTGATCGGCGAAATTCGGGACGCCGTGGCCAGCGCTCCCTTCTTCCAGCCGACCATGCCGCGCACGGGGGCGCCGCTTTCCGTGGTGATGAGCAATTTCGGGCCGCTGGGGTGGGTGACGGACCGGCAGGGCGGCTACCGCTACCAGCCGCGCCATCCCGGGACAGGCGCGCCGTGGCCACCTTTGCCGGACCGCCTGCTGGCGCTGTGGCACGCGGTCACAGATTGGCCGGAGCCGCCCGAAGCCTGCTTGATCAACTGGTACCGCGCGGATGCCGACGGGGGGCGGGGCGCGAAGATGGGCTATCACGTGGATCGGGACGAGCGGGATCTGAACGCCCCGGTCGTGTCCGTCAGCCTCGGCGATCCGGCGCTCTACCGCATCGGTGGCGTGACGCGCGGCGGGCCCACCCAGGGCCTCAAGCTGTTCTCCGGCGACGTTGTGGTACTGGCGGGCGAGGCGCGTCGCTGCCACCACGCCGTGACCAAGGTCCATTACGGAGACAGCGCGCTGGTGCCCAAGGGCGGCCGGATAAATTTGACGATGCGTGTCGTGGGATGATCCGCTAAGGGCCGGGAATGACATTTCCCCGAGCCTTTCTCTTCGCGATCGCTGCGCTCCTCTTCGTCGGCGGAGCCGGCGCGACAGAGCAATCCGACAATATCGAAGTGCGGTTTGCACAGACGGGCCAGGTCCCGCCGCAGGCCACGCTGGACGGGATCGCCTGGTTCGAGGGCCTCTGGGTCGGCACCGTCTTCGGCGGGCCGGTGGAGCACCGCGTCATGCCACCCAAAAACGGCCACATGCCCGGTCTCGTCCGGCTGACATCCGGGGAAACGGGCGAGGTTTTCCTCTACGAACTGTCCTCCTTCTCCGAAGTGGACGGCACGCTGAGCTACAGGAACCGGCTGTTCGGCCCCGACCTCGGAACGGCAGGCGAGGATGAACAGGTCATGGACCGCACGCTGGTCGCTCTCGAGGACGGAACCGCCTATTTCGACGGAATCACATTCGCGCCCGACGGCCCGGACCGGGCTCTGGTCGCCTTCGTCCTGCCCGACGGAGAGGGAAATCCGACGCGCCATGTCGTGAGTTACAGCCGCAGGGGTGCGGACGCGCCGTGAGCCTGCCCGATCTCGTCGGCCTGTCCGGCGTGGCGCTGATCCTGTTTGCCTATTTCGCGCTCCAGACGGACCGGTTGGCGGCGGAGGACTGGCGCTTTTCGGCCCTGAACGGGCTGGGCGCGGTGCTGATCATGGTCTCGCTCTGGTTCACCTTCAATCTTGCGAGCTTCGTGATCGAGGTGTTCTGGCTGGCGATCAGCCTGTTCGGACTGTGGAAAGCATGGCGGCGGCGCAAGACGCCCGGGTGACAAGGCTGCCTTAGGACGCCCTCCCACCGCGCGACCTGTGCGCGCAGGCGGGAACGTTCGCGGCCCGGCATCCGTAAGGACTCCCACACGCACACATTTCCGCACCGCCCGTACCTTGGGCCCCGAACCCGCCTTGAACCCGTCTGGAGCCGCCATGGCCGATCTGACACAATTCGAAACCGAACCCCGCATCCAGATGCTCGAAGAGCTGCGCAGCGCCCGCTGTCTCATGCTGGGCTCGCCGGATGCGGATCAGCACATGCAGCCCATGGCCCCGCAGATCGACTGCGACACGATCCGGCAGGCCCGGAACCACGGCGAGGCCGTCATCCACTTCTTTTCCAGCCGTGCGTCCGATCTGGGCCGGGCCGTGATGGACGCGCCCGGAGCCACGGTGGACGCGGCGCATATCGACAGCGACTACCAGGTCTCGATGCGCGGCCGTCTGTTCCCGGTGGAGCATGACGGCGTGCTGATCGGGCGGTTCTGGAACCCGGTCGCGGCGAGCTGGTTTCCGGGCGGGCAGCAGGACCCGGACTTGCTGATGCTGCGGTTCGACCTGAGCGAGGCCGCCATCTGGGCGTCGACCGGCAATCCGCTGACCTTCCTCTACGAGACGGCCAAAGCGAACCTGACGGGAAGCCGGCCCGATCTCGGAAAAAGCCGCGTCATCGCGGCTTGAGTCCGCCCAAACCCGGCAAGAGGACACCCCGACAAGAGGACACGCCGGACTTTTGCTTTTCCGGGAGAGCCGCTAGAGCCGCGCTCATGTCAGAGCTCTTCACCCCCCTCACCCTGCCCTGCGGCCGGATCGTGCCCAACCGCATCGCCAAGGCGGCGATGGAGGAGAACATGGCGGACCAGCCGCCTTTTCCAGCCGAAGAGAGCCTGCCCGGGAGCGCAGGACAGATACCGGGCGACCGTCTGGTCAATCTCTACGGCGCGTGGGCGGACGGCGGCGCTGGCCTGCTCATCACCGGC
>JBARXH010000306.1:0-3184 GCA_049647245.1 Litorimonas sp. | reverse complement strand
CGTAGGTCCTGCCCTGAACGATCATGTAGGCGCCGACCGCCTCTGTCGGCTCCTTTGGTGTTTCGGGTGCGGTCGCGCAGGCGGAAAGAGCAAGAGCAAGGATGCAGGCAAGGCGTCTCATGAGGTCTCCTTCGGGGCATCGGGTCTGACGGGTGTCAGAACGGCACAGCGCTCTCCACAGTAATCCGCTCCCCGCCCGTTGGTTTGAACAGGCTCAAACGCTTGGCGTGGAGCAGGAGACGCGGACTGGCCGCCAAGGCCTCGCCGTCCGCGTAGAACTCGTCGCCCAAAATGACATGTCCGATGGCTTTCAGGTGAACGCGCAGCTGGTGGCTGCGCCCCGTCAGCGGTGTCAGTTCCAGCCGGGTCCGATCGGACCCGCGCTCCATCACGCGCCAGTCGGTGAGGCTCGGGCGGCCCTGTTCGTGGCAGACCATCTGTAGCGGGCGGTTCGGCCAGTCGGCGCGCAGGGGCAGGTCGATCCGGCCGGTTTCGGTTTCGACCAAGCCGTCGACCACGGCTTCGTAGCGCTTCTCAAGATGCCGCCGTTCGAATTGCAGGCCGAGATGGCGTTGCGCGGCCTTGTTCCGCGCAAACACCATCACGCCGGACGTCGCCATGTCGAGCCGGTGCACGGTCAGGGCGTCCGGATGGGCGTCGCGCAGCCGGGCCTCCACGCAATCCGGTTCGGTCTTGCCGGGCACGGACAGGAGGCCGGCCGGCTTTTCTATGAAGAGAAGGTCGTCGTCCTGCCAGAGGACGGCGATCTTTCCCGCTGTCACAAACGCTCCGCCACCACGTCCTCGCCGTCGAGGCGCAGGCCGATTTCCCCGCGCAGCAGGGCCAGCGCGTCGTCACCGAAGAGCGCCCTGCGCCAACCCTTGAGCGCGGCCACGTCCGCCTTGTCGGCGAAGGCCGCGATCTGATCGATATCGCGCGCGCCCGCGACGAGGCGCGGCGCGATGCCTTCCACTTCCGTACGCAGCCGCAGCAACGTCTTGAGCATCTCCACGCGCGGGCCGAGATTGGGCGGCATGGCCGTCGGCTTGGGCACGTGGGGCGCATAGTCGTCCACATTGTCGAGCGCGTCGTTCAGGCGCTCCAGCAGGCTCTGCGCCGCCTTGGACCGCTCGAAGCCGCGGGGAATGCCGCGCAACTTGCCGAGCGCGTCCACCGTGCGCGGCTTCTGCGTGGCAAGGTCGTACATGGCGTCGTCCTTCAGGACGCGGCGTCGCGGCACGTCGCGCTCGATGGCCTGCTCCTCGCGCCAGGCGGCGGCGGCCCGCAGCGCGGCGAGGTAGGCCTTCTTCGGGTTGCGCACCTTGAGGCGCTGCCATGCATCCTCGGGGTCGAACGCGTAGAGGCTCTCCTCCATCTGCGGGGCCATTTCCTCCATGACCCAGGGCAGGCGGCCCGCCTCCTCCAGCTCGTCCACGAGCGGCGGGAAGAGGTCGCGCAGATGGGTCACGTCGGCCAGCGCGTAGGAGAGCTGCTTGTCCGACAGGGGGCGGCGCGACCAGTCGGTGAACCGCGCGCCCTTGTCGAGGCTGATGCCGAGCCGTCCCTTGACCAGGCCGCCATAGCCGACCGAGTCGCCGAAGCCCGCCGCCATGGCCGCGACCTGTGTATCGAAAATCGGGCCCGGCACCTGCTTGCCGCAGAGCTCGTAAAAGATTTCCATGTCCTGCCGGGCGGCGTGCATCACCTTGACCAGCTGGTCGTCCATCAGCAGCTCCACGAAGGGCGTCATGTCGATGCCGTCGGCCAGAGGATCGACGATCACCTCGTCGTCCGGCGTGGCCAGCTGGATCAGGCAGAGGATGGAGTAGAAGGTGGTTTCGCGCATGAACTCCGTGTCCACGCACACGAAGTCATGATCGCGGGCCGCGTCGCAGAAGTCCGCGAGCGCATCCGTGTCGCGGATGACCGAGATGTCGTCGCGGGAGGTCAAGCGGCCGCGCCGTGCATCTCGAAATGCTTGCGCAGGAGATCGAAGGTCGCCGCCCAGCTCTGGTCGGCGGCGGACTTGTTGTATTTCAGGCCCAGATCGGCGTCGTCGGCCTCCGGCACCATGAAGGCATGCTTGGTGTTGCCAAAGCTCATCACCGTCCAGTCGCAACCGGCCGCGACCAGCTCGTCCTGAACGGCGCGCAGGGAATCAGGGTCGGCCATCGGATCGTCATAGCCGTGGCAGACGAGGACGTCGGCGAGGATTCTGGTCTTGGGCAGGTCCGGCGCATCCAGCAGGCCGTGGTAGGAGACCGCCGCCTTCAGGTCGAGCCCGGCCCGGGCCATGTCCAGCGTGCACAGCCCGCCGAAGCAGAAGCCCACGGTGGCCATCGCGTCCGCGTCCACTTCGTCCAGTCCGGCCGCCGCCTCGAAGCCGGCCGTCAGTCGCGCGAGCAGCGCGGCGCGGTCTTCCTTCAGGGGACCCATCAGGGCCATCTTCTCGTCCACGGTCTCGGGCAGGGCCCCGCCGCCGTAATTGTCGAGCGCCACGCCGACATAGCCGTTGGCCGCCATCTGTACGGCCACGCCGTCCGCGAAGTCGTCCCGCCCGCCCCAGGCATGGTTGACCAGAACGGCCGGACGCGCGCTGGCGACGCTCTCGTCATAGGCGATCAGGCCGGTGCAGGTCGTGTCGCCGTCCTGATAGTCGAAGGTGCGGGTCGTGAGGGTCATGCGGTCTCCTCGAGCTGATGAAAGGGCCAGGAATTTGCGCGGCGATAGCCTGTCGCGCGGCCTGCGGAAAGGCCAGCTTAACCGAAAATTGACTCTATTCCGTCACGTTCGACGCCAAACGACCACGGAGACAGTCATGTCCAACCGCACAATTCCTCTGGCTTCCGCCGCGCTCTGCACGCTTCTGCTGAGCGCCTGCTCGACCGTGCCGAACAATCCCAACTACGAAGTCTCGTCCAAATACGGCCAGCCGGACACGGACGGCGTCCAGGTCGCCAGCGCGCCCGCGCCCCACGCCCCCGGCCTGGATGCCGCCGAGGCCGCGCCTGTCACCATGACGGCCCGCCACCCCAACGACATCGTCTCGCCCACGGCGCGCGACTATGATGCGGACGGCATGGTCGGCACGCCGGGCTACGAGGCGATGATGGCCCAGTCGCAGGCGCCCGCTCAAGCCCAGCCCTACAACCAGCCGCAATACCAGCCTCAGCAGGTCCAGCCC
>JBARXH010000305.1:0-1768 GCA_049647245.1 Litorimonas sp. | reverse complement strand
GACCGGAGGCGGGGCATCCCGGTCCGCCATGGGGCGATTGCCCGGCGTGACGACCGGCACGGGGGCGAGGGGAGCGGGTTCGGAATCCTGCGTCGGCGTCTCGACGTTCCCACCGCTTTCGACCGAGAACCGCACCAGCGTCGACCCGACGGCGAGCGTGTCGCCCTCCTCGCCCGCGACCAGGGTCACGGTCCCGGCGACGGGGCTGGTCAGCTCGATGGTCGCCTTGTCGGTCATGGCGTCGGCCAGCGGCTGGTCCTCGTCCACCACGTCGCCGACGGCGACGTGCCAAGCGGTGATCTCGGCTTCCACGACGCCTTCGCCGATGTCGGGGAGCTTGAAGTCGTAGGTGGACGCGGCGGGAGTCTCGCTGCTGGCGTGAGGCTGTCCGGCTTCGCCGTCCGGTGCCTCGACAGTCGACTCACTGGGTCGATTGTCTTCGTCACCATCGACGTCGAACACCACCAGGTCCGCGCCGACTGCGACCATCTCGCCTTCTTCGCAGGCGACCGTGCGGACCACGCCGTCCACGGGGCTGGTCAGCTCGATGGTCGCCTTGTCGGTCATGGCGTCGGCCAGCGGCTGGTCCTCTTCGACGGTCTCGCCCGGCGCGACGTGCCACGCCGTGATCTCGGCTTCCACGACGCCCTCGCCGATATCCGGCAGCTTGAATGCGTAGGTTCCCATCAGGCGGCTTCCAGAACGTCTCTCACGGCCGCCGTAACGCGTTTCTGGCCCGGAAAGTAGGCCCATTCCTGGGCATGGGGGTAGGGCGTGTCCCAGCCGGTGACGCGCTGGATCGGTGCTTCGAGGTGATAGAAGCAGCGCTCCTGCACCAGGGCGGACAGCTCCGCCCCGAAGCCGGACGTGCGGGTCGCTTCGTGCAGGATGACGCAGCGTCCGGTCTTCTTCACGCTGGCCTCGATAGCGTCGAGATCCAGCGGCACGAGCGAACGCAGGTCCAGAATGTCGGCGGAGATGCCCAGATTGTCCGCCACGGCCTCGGCCACCCAGACCATGGTCCCGTAGGCGATCAGGGTCACGTCGGAGCCTTCGCGGATGGAGCGCGCCTCGCCCAGCGGCACGGTGTAATGTCCTTCGGGGACCTCGCCGAGCGGGTGTCCCTTCCAGGACACGGACGGGCTTTCATGGTCGCCGTCGAAGGGGCCGTTATAGAGGCGCTTGGGTTCGAGGAAGAGGACGGGATCGTCGCTCTCGATGGCGGAGATGAGCAATCCCTTGGCGTCGTACGGGTTGGACGGAATGATGGTCTTCAGCCCGGCAATGTGCGTGAACAACGCTTCGGGAGACTGGCTGTGGACCGGGCCGCCGAAGATGCCGCCGCCCACGGGCGTGCGGATGGTCAGCGGCGCGGTGAAGTCCCCGTTGGAGCGGTGGCGCAGCCGTGCGGCTTCGGACGCGATCTGGTCGTAACCGGGATAGATGTAGTCGGCGAACTGGATCTCCGCGACCGGACGCAGCCCGTTGGCCGCCATGCCGATAGCAATGCCGATGATCCCGCCCTCGGAAATCGGCGTGTCGAAACAGCGGTGCAGGCCATGCTTTTCCTGCAGGCCCGCCGTGCAGCGGAACACCCCGCCGAAATAGCCCACATCCTCGCCGAAGGTCAGGACGTCGGGGTCCTGGGTCATCTTGACGTCCATCGCGTCGCGGATGGCCTCGAGCATGCTCATTTGCGGCATGGTGTGTCTCCGATGAGTATCGCTCCCCCGAGCAGGGGGAGCTGTCGAACGAAGTGAGACTGAGG
>JBARXH010000304.1:0-41086 GCA_049647245.1 Litorimonas sp. | reverse complement strand
CTGCTGACCAATCCGGCCCTGATCGGGTCTGGCGCGTTCATCAACTGCTTCCCCTTCTCCGCACCCGCGATCGGCTCGCCCTTCGCGCCCGACGCCTTCGGGGCGTTCGGGTTCTTCCCGGAGGAGTACGATCTGAACTTCTCGGACGAGGAGCTGATCTACACGGCCAAGCTGGCCTGGGAGCCGACGCCCGATCTGCTGTTCTTCGGTGGCTTCACCCACGGCTACAAGGCGGGCGGGTTCAATCTCGACGCCTCCGCCGGGGCGGGCGGCGCGGATCCGCGCTTCGCGTCCGAGGAGATCGACGCCTGGGAAGTCGGCATGAAGTCGACGCTGGCCGACGGCCGCATCCGGTTCAACCTGACCGGCTTCTGGCAGGAAATGGACGATTTCCAGGTGCTGGAGTTCACGGGCACGCGGTTCGAGACCTTCAATGTGCAGGACGTGTCGTCCAAGGGCGTGGAGCTCGAGATCAACGGCCGCCTTTCCGACACGGTCTTCATCAATAGCGGCGTGACTTATGCGGACGCTGCCTATGGCGAGGATTGCGACGATGGCGGCACGATCCCCGAAGCGCTCGGCCTGTGCGGGGCGGACCTGACCAACGCGCCAAAATGGTCGTCCGTGGTCGGTCTGACCTATGACACGGACATCGGCTCGTCCGGTTGGGGCTTCATCGGCAATGTGAACCTGTCCTATCAGAGCCGTCGGCGGACCTCGACACGGCCCTTCGTCGTGTCGGGCGGCGTGATCACGGGCACGACCCCATTCGACGATCAGGCGGACAGCATGAAGATCAACGCCCGCGTCGGCTTCAGCCTGCCGGACGATGTCGCGACGATCGAGTTCTGGGGCTTGAACCTCACGGACGAGATCACGCGCGGCATCACCTTCAACACGCCGTTGCAGGGCGATTCCCGATCCGCCTTCCCAGACGCGCCGCGGCAGTACGGCGTGACCCTGCGCACGACGTTCTAGCCGTCCGCGCCGCAGCGTCCTGCCTGCCTTCGCAGGTACGACGACTGCGACAAATATGAATGGAAGGCCGCAGTGCTACGCATTTGCGGCCTTCGCCGACTTTCGCTATCGATAAATCAATCAATAACAGACCGGGGACACCGCCATGGTTCGCATTAATCCTGAGAAGACCGCCGCGAAGGGCGAGCCGACCAAGAAGGCGCTGGAAGCGGCCCTGTCCGCCCAGAAGGAAGCGTTCCTTCGCAATCCCTATCCGAGCTGGGAGGTCCGCAAGACCCGGCTAGAGAAGTTGCGCGACGTGATCCGCGCCCATGAAGACGAGATCAAGCAGACCATCAGCGAGGACTTCGGCAGCCGGTCGCTCATCGAAACCGACTTCGCCGACATCGTGTCGAGCTACACGGAGATCGCGGACTATCTGAAGAACGGCGAGAAATGGATGCGCCGCCGCAAGGTCAAGATCGAGCTGGCCCAGAAGCCGGGCTGGGGCGAGATCATCCCGCAGCCGCTCGGCGTGGTCGGCGTGATCGTGCCGTGGAACTACCCGCTCTTCCTCGCCGTCTCGCCCATGATCGGCGCGATCGGGGCAGGCAATTCCGTCATGGTCAAGATGAGCGAATACACGCCGAAGTTTTCCGCCCTTTTCCAGCGCATGATGGAAGAGACCTTCACCCCCGAAGAGGTCTATGTCGCCACGGGCGGCGTGAAGGTCGCGCAGGCCTTCTCCGGCCTCGACTTCGACCACCTGCTGTTCACAGGGTCCACCTCGGTGGCCCGCCATGTCGCCAAGGCCGCGTCGGAACATCTCGTGCCCTGCACGCTGGAACTGGGCGGCAAGTCGCCCGTCATGGTGCAGGACGATGCGGAGCTCGAGGACATCGTGCCGCGCATCGCGCTGGGCAAGATGATGAATGCGGGCCAGACCTGCATCGCGCCGGACTACGTCCTGATGCCCCAGGCCAAGATCAACGCCTTTTCCGAGGCCATGATCAACCAGGCGGAGTCGATGTATCCGACCTTTGCCGGGAATGACGACTACACCTCGATCATCGCGGATGCGCACTATGCCCGTCTGCAGGACCTTCTCGACGATGCGGAAGCCAAGGGCGCGACCATCCGCACGGCCGGCGACGACGACAAGCAGCAGCTTGCCAAGGAACGCCGCATCCCGCTGACTGTCGTGTCCGACGTCAACCCCGACATGCGCATCATGCAGGAAGAGATCTTCGGACCGCTCCTGCCCGTCGTCGCGTCCGACACGCTGGACGAGCAGATCGACTATGTGCAGCGCAACGACCGCCCGCTTGCGCTCTATCTGTTCACCAAGGACGAAGGAAAGCGCGACCGGGTCCTGCTGGAAACCCACGCCGGCGGAGTCACCACCAACGACACGATGTGGCACATCAGCCAGAAGGAGCTGCCCTTCGGCGGCGTCGGCCCGTCCGGCATGGGCGCCTATCAGGGCGAGAAAGGTTTCGAGACCTTCAGCCACATGAAGAGCGTCTTCCACCAGAAAACGGACGGGTTCCTCGCCGGGCTGAAAGCCAAGATGATGGCTCCGATCATTGCCCCGCACAACGAGAAGTCGGAGAAGCTGGTCGCCATGGCGAAGAAGCAGGCGGGCGTGTCCTAGGTGGCGGACAGCTACGACTACATCGTCGTCGGCGGCGGGTCCGCCGGCGCGACCATCGCGGCCCGTCTGTCCGAGGATGCGGACATTTCAGTCCTTCTGCTGGAGGCCGGACCCACACACCGTCACTGGACGGTCCGCATCCCCATGGCGACCATCGCCGGGCTGATCCTCAAGGCGCGCAACTGGGGCTTCGAGACCGTGCCTCAGAAGGCGCTGAACGGACGTCAGGGCTTCCAGCCACGCGGCAAGATGCTGGGCGGCTCGTCCGGCTCAAACGCCATGATCTACATTCGCGGTCACCGTTACGACTACGACAATTGGGCGGCCATGGGGGCCGATGGCTGGGACTACGAGTCCGTCCTGCCCTATTTCAAGAAAGCCGAGCACCGCGAGGCGGGCGCGGACGCCTATCACGGACAGGGCGGACCGCTAAACGTTGCCGCCCTGCGCAGCCCGTCCGAGATCAACGAGATCTTCCTCGAAGCGGGCGACCAGCTCCAGCTGCCGCGCAACGACGACTTCAATGGCGAGACACAGGAAGGGTTGGGCTATTACGAAGTCACGCAGAAGGACGGCGAGCGGTGGAGCACGGCGCGCGCCTATCTCGACCCGGCGGAAGACCGTCCCAACCTGTCCATCATCAAGGAAGCGCTGGTCGAAAAGGTCCTGATCGAAGATGGCCGCGCGGTCGGTGTGCGCTACCGCACCGGCAAGGGCCGCAAGGCGCAGAGCCACGAAGCCCGGTGCGCTCGGGAGGTGATCGTGTCGGGCGGCGCATTCGGATCGCCGCAGATCCTGATGCTGTCCGGGATCGGCGCCAAGCAGAAACTCGCGCCCCACGGCATCGCGCAGACCGTTGACGTGCCGGGCGTGGGCGAGAACCTGCACGACCATATCGACATCATCGTCGCCTACAAATCCAAGCTGAACGACCTGATGAACACGGGGCTGGGCGGCATGGTGCGGACGGTCCGGTCCATGTTCGAATACCGCAAGCACCGCACGGGCATGATGACGACCAATTTCGCGGAGAGCGGCGGCTTTCTCTATACGGACCGGACCGAACCCGCGCCGGACGTGCAGCTGCACATGGTCCGGGCCATCGTGGACGATCACGGCCGCAAGATGCATGTCGGCGGAGGCTATAGCTGCCATGTCTGCGTGCTGCGGCCCAGGAGCCGGGGCACGGTCGAACTGGCCAGCGCCGACCCGGCCGACGCGCCCCTGATCGATCCGGCTTTCCTGGATGACAAGCGCGACATGGACACGCTGCTGCGCGGCATGAAGATGTTGCAGCGCATCATGCGCGCGCCCGCCTTCGACCGGGTCAAGGGCAAGGCGCTCTACGCCGCGGAGTCGGACGACGATGCCGAGCTGATGGAGGATATCCGGGCCCGGGCCGACACGGTCTACCACCCGGTCGGGACCTGCAAGATGGGCGATCTTTCGTCCGATCCCATGGCCGTCGTGGATCCGCGCCTGTGTGTTCGCGGGGTGGAGGGGCTGCGCGTGGCGGACGCCTCGATCATGCCGCAGGTCGTGTCGGGCAACACCAACGCGCCGTCCATCATGATCGGCGAGAAGGCCGCCGACATGATCAAGGAAGACCGGGCGGCACGCCGCGAAGCCCCGCCCCTCGCTGCGGAGTAGTCCGGGCGCATATCCTGGTGTAGGAGCGCGTCAACATCCGCTGACGCCTCACCCGCCCCCACACGCCCATGACCCTTTCCGACATCGCCTGGCTCGACAATACGAGCGTCGTCAACACGTTGACGCTGCTGGTCATCGCCGTCGTCGCGCGGTTCGTGCTCATCCGCATGATCAAGGGCCGCACCGAAACCCTGTCCCAGAGCCGCCGCCGATGGATCTCCATCGTGCAGAACATGACGATCCTGCTGGGCCTGCTCGGCCTCGTCTATATCTGGTCGCCGCAGCTCTCTACCTTCGCCCTGTCGCTGACGGCGTTCGCCGTCGCCATGGTGATCGCGACCAAGGAGTATCTACTCTGCCTGATGGGCGGGCTGTACCGTACCACCGCTTCCCCCTTCACCGTGGGAGACTGGATCGAAGTCCAGAACCGCCGCGGCGAAGTCCTGACCGAAGGCATTCTCTCGACCCGGCTTCAGGAGTTGGGCGACGGGCCGAGCCGGTTCGACTATACGGGACGCATCCTCTCCATCCCGAACTCGGCCCTTCTGACCCAGACCGTGACCAATGAGAGCTACCGCAAGCGCTACCTTCATCACCGTTTCGCCGTCACGACCGACCCCGGCGTGGACCCGGTCCCGGTTCTCGCGGACATACGCTCCCGTCTGCCCGCCCTTTGCGACGATGCCGACAAGAAGGCGGAGCGCTACTGGTCCATGGTGCGCCAGCGCACGCAGACCGAAATCCCGTCGCGCGAGCCGTCCGTCGCCGTGGAGACGACCGAGCTTGGCAAGATCCGTTTCGTCGTGACGGTGTTCTGCGCCACGACCGACGCCGCCCGGATCGAGGACGATATCGCCTCGCGCGTCCTTCATCTCGCCGCCATGCCTGCATGACCATCGACCCGTATCTGGGTCCCATGGCGCTGGCCTTGGCGGTCATCTTCGGGACCGGATTGCTGGTTTCGCTGATGCGCCAGCCCCTCGTGATCGCCTATGTTCTGGCGGGCGTCCTGCTGGGCGGGTCAGGGCTGGGCCTGATCGATGACGCCGCCACGGTAGAGCGGCTCGGCGCGCTCGGCGTAACCCTGCTTCTCTTCTTCGTGGGCATGGAGACCCAGCCCCGCCGCCTGATCGAGGGGTGGCGCGTCTCTATCGTCGGAACGCTGCTCCAGACCGCGATCTGCATCGCGGCGAGCCTCGGACTGGGGCAGCTGTTCGGCTGGCCGTTCGAACGGTCCCTGCTGCTGGGCTTCGTCATCTCCCTGTCCAGCACGGCCGTCGTGCTCAGCATCCTCGACGGGACGGGACAGACGCGCACCCGGTTCGGTCAGGACACGATCGGCGTGCTGATCGTCCAGGACGTCCTGGCCATCGCCATGATCGTCGGCCTTGGCCTCATGACCGGGACGGACGGCGCAGTCCTGTCCCCGTCCGCCCTCGCCGTTCAGGCCGCCGGCGCGGCGGCGCTCATCGGCCTGATCGCGTGGGTCGCGGCGGGCCGGAGCATCCCCCTGCCCTTCGCCAGGCGCGTTTCCGAGTCTCCGGAGCTTCAGGTCTTCGGCGCGCTGACATTGTGCTTCCTGTTCGGATGGGCCAGCGCGGCGGCCGGTCTTTCCACCGCGATCGGTGCGTTCGCGGCGGGTCTGGTCGTCGGAGCGGCCAGAGCCACGCACTGGGCGGGAACGTCTCTCGCCCCGTTCCGCACGGTTTTTCTCGGATTGTTTTTCGTCTCCATCGGACTGCTGCTCGATCTCGGCTTCATCGTGGAGCGCGCGGGACCGATCGCATTGCTGGTCGGCGTCGTCCTGCTGTCGAGCATGATCTTCAATTCGCTGATCTACAGAGTGTCGGGTTATGACTGGCGGCAGTCGGCCTATGCGGGCGCGCTCCTCGCCCAGCCAGGCGAGTTCAGCTTCGTCCTGACGGCCATGGGCGCGACGGCGGGACTGATCACCGGCGTGGGCTACCAGCTGTCGCTCGCCGTCATCGCCCTGTCTCTCGCCCTCAGCCCCCTGCAGATCCTGCTCGTCCGCCGATGGCTCAAGCCCCGCTTCGATTCTGAACTGTCCCGGAAAGTTTCCTCCCAAGCCTTTCCCGACTCCGGGTCATGACGTAGGGATTTCCTCAGGGAGAGGCGCAGACGCACCGCGCAGGAGGCTTGTCCATGGACCTACTCGCCCAGTTCGGGGCCAGCTTTCTCTCCCAGCTGCAATCGCCGACTCTCGCTTTCCTGATCGGCGGCATGGTGCTCGCCGCGCTCGGCAGCAAGCTGACCGTTCCCGACGCGATCTACCAGTTCATCATCTTCGTCCTTCTGATGCGCATCGGTCTGCATGGCGGCATGGAGATCAAGGAGGCGGATCTCGCCGCGCTCGCCCTGCCCGCGCTGATGGCGTCGCTGACCGGTATCGTCTGCGTCCTGCTGGGATGGCTGACCCTCGCCCGCCTTCCCGGCGTCAGCTTCGACGACGCCATCGCGACCTCCGGCCTGTTCGGCGCGGTCAGCGCCTCGACCCTCGCCGCCGCACTGGTCGTTATGGAGCAGGAAGCCCTGTCCTACGAAGCCTGGGCGCCTGCGCTCTACCCCTTCATGGACATACCTGCGCTCGTGCTCGCCATCGTGCTGGCCAGCATGGCCGCGCAGAAGGCGAAAGCGAAGGCGGCGGCAGACGGCGGGACCGTGGCCGAAGGGCGAAAGAGCGTCGGGGTCGGGCGCATCATCAAGGACAGCTTGCGCGGCTCGGCCCTGTCGGCACTCCTGCTCGGCATCGCCATTGGCCTCTTCGCGGAGCCGGGGCGTGTCTATGAGGAATTCTACAACCCGCTCTTCCGGGGCTTCCTGTCGATCCTGCTGCTTGTCATGGGGATGGAGGCCTATTCCCGGCTGGCGGAGCTGCGCGGCGTGGCGCACTGGTTCGCGGTCTATGCGCTAATCGCCCCGATCGTGCACGGTCTGGTCGGCTTCGGGCTCGGCTATATCGCGCATGTCACGGTGGGCTTCAGCGGGGGCGGCGTGGTGATCCTCGCCATAATCGCCTCGTCCAACTCCGACATCAGCGGTCCTCCGACGCTGCGCGCCGGTATTCCCACGGCCAACCCGGCCTCCTTCATCGGGTCGTCCACATCCATCGGCACGCCCATCGCGATTGCCGTCTGCATCCCGCTCTTCATAGCCTTGGGCGATGCCGTCTTCGGATTCGGATAGAAAGGAGCCCTCGCATGTTCTCTCAAGCCACCAAGGTCGTGCTCATTGTCGAGCGCCTGATCCAGGACGACGTCGTGGATATCCTCGAACGCGGCGGGGCCAAGGGATACACCATCGTTCCCGGATCCGGAAAGGGCGAGCACAGCCGCCGACGCGGACGCGGCGCGCACATCGTGGACGACTTCACCATCGTGCGGATCGAGTTTATCATCGCCGATGCCGCCAAGGCGCGCGCCCTGGCCGAAGAGGTCGCCACGACCTGGTTCGAGCAGTATCCCGGCATCGTCTATGTCTCGGACGTCGAGGTCATCCGGGCGGAGCGTTTCTGATTAGCGGCCCTGCTGGGCGTCGTCGTCCTTCGTTGCGGGCCCGCAAGCCTCAGCCGCCGGATCGGTCCGGAGCGTCCGCGACGCGGTAGCTCACCCGCCCTTCGGGGAAGTCACGCCAGAGCGTGTCGCCAGAGCGTTCGAAAGCCGGGCCTTCCCGGACCATCCAGGCAGCCAGTTCGTCGCCATAGTTGGAACAGAACATCTGCGTCATCATCATGCCGGACGGGACGAACTGGCCGTCATACTGGACGAATGTCGCACCGCCGCCGTTGCACCCGCCATACGCGCCAACCGAATAGCCGCCGAAGCTAATATACGCCTTGGAGAACTCGTCCGGATATCGCTCCGCAAGATCATCATAGGATGCGGAAAGGCTCCAGACCTGACCTGGAGGGAGAGCCAGGTCTTGGCCCGGATGCGCCTGCAGGGAAAGCGGCGGGCTCCCGTCCAGCTGGAGCGTGTCTCCATCGAGGCTTACCGTCGCCGCGTTGCGACGCAGGCGGTCGTAGAGCGGATAGTCGCCTGCTGGAAAATCTATGGCCGATACGCCCGGGCCTCGAACGTAGGCGAGAGTGACACGGCCGTCCGCAACGTCCGTCACCGTCCAGCCCGCCTGGCGGAAGTCTGCCGTTTCATAGTCGATGATTGTGTCGTCGCTCTCGGAGTCCGTGCGGACCTCAAGGACCTCATATCCACCGTCGTCATGGATCAATTGCCACGCGCCGAGCATGTCGGACACGTCCTCGACGGGGCGCGGCGCTTCGGCTTCGAGAGCCGGCACGGAGCCATCGGCCGTAACTCCGGGGACCGGATCTGCGGGAGGGGCCGGGTTCGGTTCTGCGGGTGGCGCCGCGCAGGCGGACAGGCCGATGAGTGTGCAAAGTGCTGTGGAAGCCCGGAACATACGGAATGAACGCGCATCTATCCGTCCGAGTTGCGGAGGGATTCAAACGTTCAGATAGCCATACCAAAGGATCAGCAGGAGAAGACGCGCCGTAACGGGGCCACGCGTGACGTGACCTAACAGCACGGCGATGACCGGAAGGCACACTCCGATGGCTAGGACGTCACCCCACTGCCCGGCCTCCAGCGTGACGATGGAGGGCAGCAGCACTATGAGGGACAGCAGAATGGCCGCAAGAATCCGTCCCCCAAGCTGGGCCGCCATCGGGACCGGCAGCGTTTGAAGCCAGCTGACCGTGGACCTGTCGCGCCACCGCGCCCCGAAGCGTGTCAGCTGGAAAATCAAAACCAGCGACAGGGCCGGGCCGACCATGCCGCGAAGGGGCAGGAACAGGCCTGCCACGGCGATCGCGGCCAACAGGCCACCGACCCAAAGCGGGGCGGTCAGCTCGCGGAAGTTCGTGATGAGCTGGCCCAGGAAAGCAGACGGTTTGGGAGATAGCGGGCGGACCGGTTCCGCCGAGAAGGTCGGCGCGCCCGTCGGAGCGGCCTGGCGGCGCGTCACGCGCTTGGGCTTGCCCGGTTTGAAGACGAACCCGGCCGCGGCAACCAGAACTCCCGCGATCAGAAGCCAGATCAGGCGGGACAGGATGTAGTCCGGCTGCATCACGCCGCTCAATCCGTCGAAGCTCAGGACTCCGTCCGTCAGAGGCCCTCCGCCGATCGTCACGGATGTGACGGGCTCGCTGGTGCCGCCGGACAAAGGCGCGGCAAAGCCGAACATGTCGACCACGGGCGAACTGCCCGTGCCGTCCATGAAAAAAGCGGCGGACACCGTTATCCCGACCATCCAGAAAAGGAAGAAGGCGACGTCGCCGCCCGCGCCGCGCAGTCCGGGGCGCATGGCGAACATGTTACGGACACAAGCGATCACCGCCATGGCCGGCGCCCCGATGAACAGGGCGGGGACGAGCGTTTCCACCGGCGACACGTCGGACAGCGGCAGCCTGAAAAGGGACAGGACCACGCCTGACACAGCTAGGACAAGCAGCAATCCCCAGAGGATGGCCGTGTCCCCGATCCATCGTCCCAGCGACAGGGCGGGCCGAACGCGCGGGGCGACATCCGTCACCTGGCGCGGCTGGATGCGCGACGGCCCCGCCCGCAGGAAGATGTAGGCCAGGGGCGCGAACAGGCAGGCGACGATGACGCCGAGCTCCAGTCCGATGACGGAAGGGCTGCGGGCGAGAACGGAATTGTTGACGGACAGCAGCGTGTAGCCTGCCCCCGCTTCCGGCACGATAAACCGCGCTCCGACGGGTCCGGCCAGAGCCAAGGCCCAGAGGAACGGGTTGCGCAGGTGACGCCGCATCTGCTGCACGGCGTGAAGGCCGACGTGAGAGGCGAACCCGCTCACGAAGCGGCGTCGAGCCGGAGCCTGCCGTAGTCGTGGCCGCCCAGATGGTCTTCGAGGTGGGTTGTCATGAGGATCACCGCGCTCGGAGCGTGCTCGAAGATCAGCGCATTGACGTGCGAGGCCGTTCCGGAGTCCAGTTCCGCCGTCGGTTCGTCCAGAACCAGCATTTCTGGTGCGCCAAGCAGGCTCTGCGCGACACCCAGCCGGCGCCGCATCCCGCCCGACCAGGCGGCGATACGCTTGTCGGCATCGCGGGCCAGGCCGAGACGGTCTAGTAGGGCAAGGCTCTGCTGACGCGCCGGGTCGAGCGGAAGTCTTTTCAGCGCGGCAACATGCATCATGAAATCGAGGCCGGACAGGTCTTCCGGAAAGTCGATCCGCTGCGGTGCATAGCCTAGGACGGACCGGAACGCGGCATTGCCCTTGAGCGGGGCGTCCTTCCAGATCATCTGCCCTGCGGTCGGGCGCTCGACGGTGGCGCAGAGCCGCAACAAGGTGGACTTGCCCACCCCGCTCGGCCCCGTGATGACGGTGACGCCCGGATCGAACCGGGCATCGAGCCGGGACAGGACCGCCGTGCGGCCATAGGACTTGGAAACGCCCTTCAGTGCCAGCATGCGGCCCCCCTCCCCTGGTTTGTGACCGGTGCCGGTCCTACCAGATCACAACGCGGTCTTCCGGCGGCAGGTAGAGCGCGTCGTCGGGCTGCACGTCGAAGGCATCATACCAAGCGTCGACATTCCGGACGATCCCGTTGGAGCGGTACATGCCGGGACTGTGGACCCCGTTCTTGACCTGCTGCTCGAGCGCTTCGTCCCGCCACTTGCTGGCCCAAACCTGCGCCCAGGCCATGAAGAAACGCTGGTCGCCCGTGAAGCCGTCGATGACCGGCGGTTCCTCTCCGTTCAGCGACTTGCGGTAGGCGCGGTACGCCATGTTCACGCCGGTCAGATCGCCAATGTTCTCGCCCAGCCCCTGGCGGCCGTTCATGAAGACGCCCGGAAGTGGCTCGAACTCGGAATATTGCGCAGCCAGTTGTCCGGCACGCGCCTCGAAGCGCTCCGCATCCTCTTCGGTCCACCAGTCGCGCAGGGATCCGTCGCCGTCCACCTTGCGGCCCTGATCATCGAAGCCGTGACCCATTTCATGGCCGATCACCGCGCCGATGCCGCCATAATTGACGGCCGGATCGGCATTGGGATCGAAGAAAGGCGCGTCGAGAATGGCGGCCGGGAACACGATCTCGTTGAGCGGCGGGCTGTAATAGGCATTCACGCGCTGAGGCGTCATGCCCCAGCGTTCGCGGTCGATGGGCTGGCCGAGGTTCGAACGGCTGTCGTTCCATGACCAGTCGCGCGCGCTCTTGACCGTGCCGATGAGGTCGTCGCCGTCGATCTCGAGACCCTCATAGGTTTCCCACACGTCGGGATAGCCGATTTTCGGCCGGAAGTTGGCGAGCTTGTACTGCGCCTGCTCCTTGGTCTCCGGACCCATCCACTCCAGCTCGTCCAGGCCTTCGCGGAAGGTGGCGCGCAGGTTCTCGATCAGCTCGTCCATCTGGCGCTTGGACTCGGGCGGGAAATAGCGGTCAACATAGATTTGGCCGACCACGAAACCGAGACGATTATTGATCTCCGACACGCCGCGTTTCCAACGCGGGCGCTGCTCCTGCTGTCCGCTCAGGGCCTTTCCGACATAGTCGAACCGGGCGTCGTCGATGGCAGACGGCAGATAGGCGGCGTTGCTGCCGAGCAGCGAGACGGTCAGATAGTCCTTGAGAACTTCGACATCCGTTTTGCCGAAGACGTCCGCACCGTGCTGGATCGCCGTGTTCTCCCGCAGGATGACCTCGGTCTCTCCGCCCAGGCCCAGCTCGCCCAGATAGGCGTCCCAAGGCAGACCCGGGGCGAAGGCCTTCAGCTCTTCGACCGACATCTTGTTGTAGGTCTTGTCCCGGTCGCGGCGTTGTTCGCGCTCCCAATAGTCTTCCGCCAGATCCGCTTCGAATGCCATCACGGCAGCAGCGCGGTCTTCGGCATTGTCGACACCGGCCTCGGTCAGCATCTTGGTCAGATAGGTCATGTAGGCCTGACGGATCGACTCGGGCCGCTCGCCTTCGTCCGTATAGGCGGCCGGGTTCGGCAGGCCGAGGCCGGACTGCCCCATTGTGACGCGGTACTGGTCGTTCTGACGGGCGTCGATGCCGACCCCGACGCCCACGATGGAGGACAGGCCGAGAGACCGGTCCGCCATCAGGGCCAGAATGTCCTCGTGCGTTTCGGCCGCGCGGACGCGGTCCAGATCGGCCTGGATGGGCGCCAGCCCCGCCGCCTCGATCGCTTCCACATCCATGAACGCATTGTAGAGGCCGGCGATGCGGGCTTCGTCGGCGGTCGGGTTTTCGGCCGAGGCGGCCGTTTCGATGATGTCGCGAACGCGCTCCTCGGCTTGGTCGCCGAGGACGTTGAATGCCGTGAAGACGCTGCGGTCGGCGGGGATTTCCAGCTCGTCCAGCCAGGTACCGTTCACATACTGGAAGAAATCGTCACCCGGATCGACCGAAGTGTCCATATTGTCCAGCTCGATCCCGAACGTGCCGAGCTTGGGTTCGGTCAGAGCGGCCACATCGGTTTCGGGGCTCTCGTAGGCCGGAACGGTCTCGTCCGGCGTGCCTTCGGCCACGGGCGTCGAATCCGAACAGGCGGCGAGAAGGAGGGCGAGCAGGCTCACGCCGGCAGTGAGGGAACGGGTCATGTCTGTGTCCTTGTCGTGTGTTGGAAAGGCCGGAGCCGCCCCGCCTATTCGGCGGGCGCGGGAGGCGGCGGAGTCCCAGTGCCTGAAGTTGTTCCCGGCACAGGTGGAGCCGGTTCAAGCTCGAAATCGTCCAGCGCCATGGCGAGCTGCGGATCGTAGGTCGCGCCCAGTCCCGGATACTTGGTGCCGTTCCACCAGCCGCGCACCGTGCGGCTGATGTCGACGCCGATGCCGTACATGGCGGGTACGAGCATCAGCGTCAGGAAGAAGTCGAACAGCACGCCGAAGGCCAGCGCCACGACCATGGGCTTCAGGAACTCAGCCTGCGGGCTGGTCTCGAACAGGATCGGGACGAGACCGATGAAGGTCGTGACGGAGGTCAGCAGGATCGGCCGGAACCGCGCCACGCAGGCGTCCAGCATGGCCTGGTAGGCCCCCACACCCTTCGCCCGGAGGCGGTTGACGTAGTCGATCAGCACGAGGTTGTCGTTCATGGCCACCCCGGCCGCCGCGAGGAAGCCGAAGATGGAGAACATCCCGAACGGCACGCCCGTCACCAGATTGCCGAAGATCATGCCGACCCAGGCGAAGGGCAGGGCGATCAGGATCAGGAAAGGCTGCGCATAGGACCGGAAGGCGATCGCCAGCAGCATGTAGACCGCGATCAGGATCGCGATCAGGCTGACCCGCAACTCCGCCATGAAGTTGTTCTGGATCTCGTCGTCGCCGACCGTGATCAGGCTGGCCCGCGGGTGGCGCAACTCCCACTGCGGGAAGAAATTTTCCGTCAGGTCCTTCTTGATTTCGGCCGTGCGGGACTGGTCGCCGCGCACGCGCGCGCCGGTATATTCCAGCTGGCGGCGGTCGCGCCGGTTGATGCGCCCGACGCCTTCCGCGATCTCCGCTTCCGCCACGGAATAGAGCGGGACCTCCACGCCGTTGGGGGCGCGGATGCGGAGATTGTTCAGGCTGTCGATGCTTTCGCGTGCGGCTTCGGGGTAGCGGACCATGACCCGCACATCCTCGCCGTTGCGCGGCAAGCGCTGCACTTCGCGGCCGAAGAAGGCTTCGCGGACCTGCCGCGTCACATCCTGCAGCGTGATGCCGAGCGTTTCCGCGCCGGGCTTCAACGTGAAGCGGATTTCGCTGGCCGAGCTTTCCAGACCGTCCCAGGCACGCGGAACATCCGGATATTGCTCGAGCTGGGTTTTCAGGTCCAGCAGAGCATTGCGCAGATCGTCCTCGTTGGAGGCTGCCACACCGTAGAAGAGACCGCCCCGGTTCTGGTCCGGACCGTCCGTGAAGCCGTAGCGCACGCGGAAGGCATCCGGCACGGGTCCGACATATTCCTCCAGCTTGTCCGCGATCGCCTTGGTCGAAATGCGGCGGCGCTCGTCATTCGAAGCAAGGCCGAGATAGCCTTCCACGCTCCGGCCTTCGGCGATGGTGCCGGGCTTGTCGATGATGGGGCCTTCGATGCCGAAGTCGGCCATCGCGTTGGCGTTGAGCTGGCGGATGCCGGCGTCGACCTGCGCCCGGACCTGGCTGACACGCTCGAACGAGGTGCCTTCCGGGAAGCGCGCATTCACGCTGACCATGTCGCCTTCGACTTCGGGAATGAAGGCCGTGGGCGCGACACCGGACACGAGCAGCGCCAGCGCGGCGCCCAGCAAGGAGATGAACACGCTGAGCGTCACGTAACGCCAGCGGATCAGCATGGCGACGAACGGACGGAAGCGCTTGTGCGCAAACGTCACGAGGCTCTCCGCAATGCGGTTCTGCAAGGCGAGCAGCCGGTTCGAGCTGGGCTCAACATGTTTCATGTGGCGCAGGTGAGCCGGCAGGATGAAAAAGGCTTCGATCAGGGAGAAGACCAGCACCGCCACGACGACGAGGCTGATCTGGCTGAAGATCGCCTGGATCGGCCCGCTCATGAAGAGGAAGGGCAGGAACATGATGATGGTCGTCACCACGGCGAAGAAGACCGGCTTGGCGACCATGTAGGCGCCGCCGATCGCGGCGCGTTCGCCCTCGATCCCGTTCTCATTGTGCAGGTGGATGCTTTCGCCCACCACGATCGCGTCGTCGACCACGATGCCGATCACCAGAAGGAAGGCGAAAAGCGAGATCATGTTCAGCGTGATGCCGAGAGATGGGGCGATGGCGATGGCGCCCATGAAGGCGGCGCCGATGCCGATCGTCACCCAGATCGCCACCATGGGGCGCAGGAACAGGACCAGGATGATCAGCACGAGGATCATCCCCGTGATCGCGTTGGAGCCGATCAGGTCCATCCGGTCGTCGAACATGTTCGAGCCGTCGAACCAGATCGCGAAGTTCAGATCCGGCGGCAGGCGGTCGCGGATTTCCTGCTCGAACTCCCGGACCGCTTCACCGGACTCCGTGATATTCATCGTGTCGGGCGACAGGACCTGGAAGATGGCCGTCGGCTGGCCGTCGAAGCGGGCTTCGAAGTCGTCCGTGACGAACCCGTCGATGACGTTGGCGATGTCGCCGACGCGCACTGTGCCGCCGCTGGGGGTCTGGCGCACGATGATCCGCTCGAACTCGTCCACATTGTTGGCGAGGTTCCGCGCGCGGAGCTGCAGATTGCCGGCGGACGTTTCGACCGTTCCGGCGGACAGGTTGACGGATGCGCCGCTGATGGCCTGCGCAACCTCGCTGAATGTCAGGCCGTAGCGGCGCAGCGCCTCTTCGCTGATCTCGATCGTGACCTGTTCGTCGATCTTGGAGATCTGCTCGACCAGCTGCAGCCCCGGCAGCTTGGACAGTTCCTGCCGGAACTGCGTGGCTTCGCGCTGCAGCGTCAGCTGGTCCATGTCTCCGTAGAGAGCGAGGAAGAAATCCTGGTTCCGCGCATCCCAGCGCGACACTTGCGGGCGGAACGCGTCCGGCGGCAGGTTCTGGATGCTGTCGACCCGGGCTTTCACCTCGTCGAGCATCTTCTCGTAGTCGATGCCGATCTTGGTGCGCACATTGACCGTGGCCGCGCCTTCGCGGGCATTGCTTTCGATGTAGTCGATCCCGTCGAGGCCATCGACGGCCTCCTCGACGCGCACGACGAGCTGCTGCTCCACGTCGCGTGGGCTGGCACCGGGCCAGGACACGCTGACCGTCATGCCGTTGATGGTAGTTTGCGGGATGAATTCGCGCTGCAGGTTCAGATAGCCGTAAATGCCCCCGACGATCATCAGGAACATGAGCAGGTTGGCCGCAACCGGGTTGCGGACAAAATAAGCGATAAGCTTCTTCATTCGGATGTCTCCGCAGTCGCGCTGGTGGTTTCGCCCGCTTCGCCGCCGGTGTCATCTGACGTTTCCGTGTCGGAGCCGCCCTCGCCCGCGCCGGAGCGATCGCCGCCGCGCCGCATCCAGGCCGGCATTTCCGGCTCGACCAGCACGTTGGTCGGGTCGTTCACGTCGAGCACCTTCAGCGGGATGGAAATCCGGGAACGCTCCATGGGCGACAGGACGACCAGTTCGCCCGGGCGCACGCCGGAAGACAGGACGGCCCGCTCCGGGTCGGCGTCGGTGACGGTGACGGCCCGGATCTCCGCCTGACCCTTGTCGTCGACCGTGTAGATCTCGTTGTCGACGCGCAGCCCGTCGCGCGGAATCACGAGCGCGTTTTCGAAGACGCGGCCCTGGATCGTGGCATCCACGAACAGGCCCGGCGCGATCGGCACACCATTGTCGGAGGCCCCCTTGCCGTAGGGGTCGAAGACTTCCGCGATGGCGAACAGGGCCCGCGACTGGGTGTCGTAGGTCGCGTCGGTGCGCATGATCCGGCCTTCCCAGGTTTGCACCACGCCGCCAATCGTCGTGGACAGCTGCGCGAGCGGCGCCGTCTCCCGGCTCTCGGCGACGAAAGCGATCGGCAGGTCGATCTTGCCTAGGTCGGCGTCGGTGAAGGGCAGACGCACTTCCACGATGTCGGTCGAGAAGATCGTTCCGAGACGCGAGCCCGGGGACACGAACTGACCGATGTCGGACGTCTTGGTGCGCACACGGCCCGCGAACGGGGCGGTGACCGAGGTGCGGGTCAGCTGGAGCTTCGCGTTCTCCAGATCGGCCTGTGCGGCGATCAGCGCAGCTTCCGCCTGCTGGCGTTGCGGCACGCGGAGCGCGAGCTGGCTGGGTGCGCCCCGGCCCAGATCCTCGTAATCCGTGCGGGCGATTTCGCCTTCCGCGATCTCGCGCGTCAGGGCCTGCTGGGCCTGGGCCACATTGGCTTCGGCGCGCACCACGGCGACCTGGAAGTCGCTGGGATCGATGCGAACCAGCGTTTCGCCGCGCCGGAAGATGCCGCCTTCGATGAAGTTGGGCGAGACGTAGACGACCTTGCCGCCGACCTGCGGGACGAGATCGATCTGCGTCTGCGGCCGGGCTTCGCCCTGCGTGCGGACCGTCAGCGTCACGTCGCGCTCCATGACGGGCGCGGCCATGACGGCCAGCGGCGTGAAGGGCCGCCTCTGTTCCTCGGGCTTGTCGTTGGCCTTGATGACGGCGAACGTGCCGCCGCCGATCAGCGCGACGCCGACCAGGGAGAACATGATCGTGCGGAAGATCGGATAACGGCGACGCCCGCCTCCGGTGTCGGAAGCGGGCGGTGTGACGCCTATCGTGTTCGTGTCTTGGTAGGTCATGGCAAATCTATTCCGAAGATACTTACGGGCTCGGGCTCCAAACGGTCGGGATCGGCCTGATATCCGGATCCCCCTAGCGCAACGTGAAGGCGGACCCGGTTGGCGAGGCGTTCGGCCCGCGCGGTGATCAGCTGCCCTTCCGAATTGAGGCGGCGGGTCTGGGCATCGAGCAGTTGCAGGATGGTTGCAAGGCCTTCCGTGTAGCGCAGCTCCAGCCGTTCTTCCGCCATGACCGCCTCGTCCCGGGCGATGCGCAGTGCCGCTTCGCGCGCTTCCAGGCGCTCTTCCGCGTCCAGCGCGTTCTCGACTTCCTCATAGGCCGTCAGCACGGTTTCGGCGTAGGTCTCCACCTGCACGGCCAGCTGGGCGCGCTGGGCATCGACCTGGGCGCGCAAGCGACCGCCCTGGAAGATCGGGGCCGTGATCGACTCTGTCAGATCCAGGGCGAGGCTCTTCAGGTCGAATGCCTGCCCCAGATTGTTGAGGGACTGATCGCCTATGCTGCCGCTCAGCACGAGGTTCGGGTAGAGCGCCTTGCGGGCCACGTCGACGTTTAGTCCGGCCTGGGCGATCCGGCGTTCCGCGGCGATGATGTCCGGGCGGCGCGCCAGCATGTCGGCCGGCGTGCCTGCGCCCTGGAAGTCCGGAAGCGACGGCAGATCGTCCGGCAGACCGATGTTCGCATCGGGATAGTCGCGCACCAGCGTTTCCACGGCGCGAAGCGTGGCGTCGCGCTGCTGCAGGCGGCTCTGTTCCAGCGCCTCTGCCGTCGCGACGGACGAGCGGGCGAGGCGCACGTCGGACGAGCCCGTCAGGCCCGATTCGAACCGACGCTGCGTCAGTCGCAGCGAGCGCTGTTGCGTGGCGATGTCGTCGGCGGACAGACGGACCAGAAGGTCTGCCTCGATCGCATCGAACCAGGCCGTGGCCAAGCGGCTCGTCACGGTCAACTCCAGCGCCGCGACATCGGCCGCGGACGCTTCGACCGCCGCGCCATCGGCCGCGATGCCGTCGCGTATGCGGTTGATGACATCGACTTCCCAGCGCGCATCCACACCGACCTGGTAGACCGTCGTGCCCGCATTGAAGCCGACACCGCCTTCGGAGCGACGGACGAGATTGTTCGCCGACAGGGTCGGGTAGAGATCAGCTCGGCTGATCCCTTTCTGCGCCAAGGCCCGTTCCAGCTGTGCGAATGTGCGCAGAAGCGACGGATTGTCGGCGCGGGCGCGGCTCACCAGCGTGGTCAATCCGTCATCGTCGAAGCTTTCCACCCAGTCGGTTTGCGGAAGGGCGTCCTCGGCCGGCTCTGCCCAGTCGGCGGGGGTCGGAATCGTGGCCTGGAGGTCGACGATGGTGGGGTCGACGGGATTGATCAGGCTGGCGCAAGCCGTGAGGGCTAGGGTCGCCGTGCCCAGCAGGGCGGCCACAAGGGGGCGGCGGGTTCTGGACCGGACGTCTTGGGTCATGTGCGTCGCTTGCCCCCTCGGCTGGGTGGATGGTGTGCGACGAGTCACGCCGCACCGTGTTCAGTGCCACCCAAAAACCAAAATCCTTCTCGCGAGTCAATGAGAATTTATCGAAAAACAATAATTCCGGCGGATGACCCGGTTGGTTTCCCGGCCATCGCCCTCTCGATGCCCCTCGCATCGCAGGGCGTGCGCTACGCCTGTCGCGCGGCAAAGGCGAGTGTGTTTTTTGTCATGGACTAACTTTCTCGGAGGCCGTCACGCAGCGCGGGCGGTGGACGGCGCGCCTCCGATCCGCCAAGGGTTGCCCATGGTCACCCGGCACAGGCTCACGGAAGACGCCCAGGACGCACTGCGCGGATCCGACATCGTCATCCTGTCAGCTTTCGCCGTCATCGCCATGGCCGGCATGGCGGCGCTGGCAAGGGTGCCCCTGCTCTACGGGTTGTTGGCGATCGGCGGCTTCTGGGCGGCGAGTCTTCTCTTCGTGCGGTTGAGCCGACGCATCCGCGCTTCGCGCATCGACGCCGAGGACAGCCCAGACGAATTCCTGTCGGGCGCGCGCTTCGCCGCCACGCTGACCGACGCCTTGCCTCAGGCGATCGCCGTGCTCGACCGCGACGGGCGTGTGATCCACGCCAACCCGATGGCCCGGGAGCTGATCGGGCTGGAGACGACCGGACGCCCCCTGAGCGTCTATGTCCGAGATGCGGGCATCACGGACCGGCTGGCCACGGCGCTGGCGGGCTACACGCCGGACCCGCTCATGGTGCACCGCGAGGTCCCGACCGAAAGCTACATCTCCCTGCTCTTCTCGGCCGTCACGCCGGTGGAGGACGGGACGGGACGCACCATCGTGCTGGTCGTCATGAACGATGTGACGGAACTCGTGCTGGGCGGGCAGCGCCGCGCCGACTTCCTTGCCAATGCCAGCCACGAACTGAAGACGCCCATCGCGTCCATGCTGGGTTATATCGAAACGCTGCGTGGCCACGCCAGGGACGATCCCGAGGCGCAGGAACGCTTTCTGGGCATCATGGCGCAGCAGGCGGAGCGGATGCAGCGCCTCATCCAGGACCTGCTTTCGCTGCGCCGCATCGAGCAGGACGAGCACAATGCCCCGACGGAAACGGCCGATCTAGACCTGTCGATCCGCGCTGCCGTGGAGTCCGTCGCGCCTCTGGCCGAGCGGCGCGGCGTGAAGCTGAAATACAAGAAGAAGAAACGCGCCATCGTGCCCGGCCACCAGGATGAGACCATACAGATCTGCCTGAACCTGATCGAGAACGCGACCAAGCTGTCGCCCGAAGGTTCGACCGTCCGCATCGTGCTGTCGCGGTTCGAGCAATGGCAGCCCGGCATCGTCTTCGCGGACGGCGTGTTGCCCACCACCGCCTCGACCCGCGCCATCAACGCCGCCCCGACGCCGCCCCTGCCCCTCTACACGATCACCATCTCCGATACGGGACCGGGCTTCACGCGCGCCCACCTGCCGCGCATCGGCGAACGCTTCTACCGGGTCACGGGCGACCTGTCGTCCAAGGAAAAGGGCACGGGCCTCGGCCTCGCCATCGTCAAGCATATCGCCCGCCGCCACCGCGCCGGACTCTATGTTCGGAGCGAACCCGGAGAAGGCACGGAATTCTGCATCGTGTACCAGGCGAGCGAAGAGACGGTCGAAGGCCCGGAAGCGCCCGCCCTCGTCAGTTCGGCGGACCGGGGCGCGACCCGGGATGAAAGTGAAACAACATAGTCACGCAGGAGTCACATAAACGTCGCGATCCGGTTTCATAGGCTCGCTTTCGAGAATCAGGGTACGGGTCTCCCGTGCCTCGAAAGGGACCCGTTCGGATGAACAGCTTGGCCGACCACATCGTCAGCGGTTACGACAGCGACCTCAACGAGCTGACGACCAGCCTGTCCGACCTCGGCAGCCTGGCCGAAGGCATGGTGGCCGATGCGGTCCGCGCTCTGAACAAGCGCGACGGCGCGCTGGCGGGCTCCGTGATCGAGCGCGACCGCCTCGCCAACCGCCTCCAGTCCAAGATCGACGAGGACGCGATGCGGATCCTCGCCCTGCGCAACCCCATGGCATCCGACCTGCGGCGCACCATCGGGGCGATCCGCGTGGCGTCCGACCTCGAACGCATCGGGGACCTGGCGGAAGGAATCGCCAAACGGGCCATCAACCTGAACGCCGAGTCGCCCCTGCCCTCCGTCGAAGGCGTCGAACGCATGGGACGGCAGGTGAAGGTGCAGCTGTCGGCCGCCCTCGATGCTTTCCTGCGAGACGACACGCGCGCCGCCGTGCAGATCTGGCTGGCGGACCAGGATGTGGACGACAGCTACAATGCGGTCCTGCGCGGTCTCCTGACCGGCATGAGCGACGACCCGTCGCGTGTCAGCGCCGCCACCGCGCTGCTCTTCGCCGCCAAGAACCTCGAGCGTGTCGGCGACCACACCTCCAATATCTGCGAAGTCATCTACTTCACCCGGCACGGCGCGCAGCTGATCGACGACGACGCCGTGAGAGCCGTGGTCCAGACCGCCGACTGATCCGCATCCGTTCATTCCCAAGCGAGAGTATCCGCGATGAAGCCCTACGTTCTGATCGTCGAAGACGAAGACGCGCTCGCCACCCTGCTGGAGTACAATTTCGGCAAGGAAGGCTACGAGACCAGCCTCGCCATGGACGGGGAGGAGGCGCTGCTGCTGGCGGCCGAACGTGCGCCCGACCTGATCATCCTCGACTGGATGCTGCCCAAACTGTCCGGGGTTGAAGTGTGCCGCCGCCTGCGACGCCGCAAGGAAACCTCCAAGACGCCCGTCATCATGCTCACGGCGCGGGGCGACGAGACGGATCGGATCACGGGGCTGGATTTCGGCGCGGACGACTACATGATCAAGCCGTTCTCCATGCCGGAACTGTTCGCCCGGACTCGCGCCCTGATGCGGCGCGCCAAGCCGAGCCTTCTGGAGGACGTGATCCGCGTGGGCGATATCGAAGTCGACAGCCAGGCCTTCCGGGTCAAGCGCGATGGGGAGAGCATCCATCTCGGACCGACGGAGTTCCGTCTGCTGGACCATTTCGTGCGCCATCCGGGGCGCGTCTTCTCACGCGAACAATTGCTGGACGCGGTCTGGGGCCGCGACGTCTATGTCGAAGCCCGCACGGTCGACGTCCACATCGGACGCCTGCGCAAGGCGCTGAAGAAGACGGGAAAGTCCGACCCGATCCGCACCGTGCGCAGCGCGGGCTACGCCTTCGAGGCTGTGGACGCTTGAACCGTCCTAGCGGGACATGATCCCGATTTCACGCAGGAACCGGATCGTTTCGACCGTGAAGCCTTCGTCCGGACCTTCGAAGACCCACATCGACTCCCCGCCTCCGACAGGCAGGCGTTGTCCGTCATGATCATAGCCGTGGCCGGCTTCGTCCACGATGTGGATGCGCGCTTTCGGCAAGTCGCGCCGCAAACGCTCGGCGTTTTCGCGGACCGGCACGATCGTATCCTTGGCGCCGAGAACTGACAGATAGGGCAGATCGCCTGCCCGGGCGAAGAACGTCCCTGGATCGTAACGGAAGCGCCGCAACCACAGCCCGTCCATCTCGTCCCGGCTTCGCGGAATGTCGTCGGGGCCGAACCCCCTGTCCAGCCAGCCCTCGGCCTCTGCGTTCCGCCGGATGACGTCCAGCTTCGCGAAGGCGGCGTCACCCGAGAGGCTCTCATCGGCGATGATCTCCGTCGCTTCGGCCAGGACGGTGCGCTGGTCTGGCGTCAGGCCAATCCCTGCCCCGTAGGTTTCCGCCGAGCTGATCTGCTGCTGCAGGATGGAGGTGGCGGGGCCGATCCACGTCACGATGAAAGCGGGTTGCACGGACTCCGGCATATCCAATCGACGCTCGGTCGCCGCTTGCACGGTCCACGCTCCAGCCGACTCCGCGAAAAAGCCCACCTTTTGCGCGTCCACCCGGTCCTGCGCAGCGAGGACATCCAGGGCCGCAAGCGCATCATCCGTCAGATCATCATGATCGAAAGTGGCGCAGTCTCCTTCCGACTGGCCCGCGCCACGCTTATCGTATGTCAGCACCGCCATGCCGTACCGGGCGAAGAAACGCGCCCTGCCATTGACGCGCGAGGCGCAGCCACGCCCCCGCACCATGACCATCGCGCCAAGCGCTTCGCCGTCAAGCGGAAGCGTCAGCGTTCCTGACAGGCGGGTTCCGTCTAGTGACCCGAAATGGATATCAGCGGATTCGATCATGGGCGCAGGCGGGGGCGGACTGCGTTTCAAGTGGAGCGACCTGTCGCCTTCTTCGTCTCCGATATGTCCGATCAGTTGTTCGAACCGGGGTTCGAGGCGGAGGACCGCGTCGCCGGACAGGAAATCCCGGATGACGAGACCGTTGTCGGTCAGCTCCGCCGGCTCGCGCGCGTTCGGCTTATAGAAGTACCAGTCCTGGAAAAGCGTCTCCGCCTCGAAACCCGTCAGTGTCCTCTCGATCGTGACGGAGACTGGCAGTACGGAGCCTTCCCTGACGACGGCGCCGGTCCAGTAGCCGGTCGGATCGAATGCATTCTTATCGTCGGCCTGCGCCGCAAGGGCGCTCGACAGGACGAGGGCAAGAGAAAGAACAAACCGGGCCATGGCACCTCCTCGGCTCTCGTAGAGCGGAAAAGGTGGGAATAGCAAAGAAGGATGTCGTGAAACCGCGTGTGCCGCTCGGTTGGAGCCTGTTCCGCAGGACTAGCCCGCGCGTTTCTGCGCGCGCTCGGCCTGCTGGGCCATGCGGCGGGCGCGGATGCGTTCGAAACTGTCCAGCGCGTCCAGTTCGTTACGGAGTTCCACGGCGATGTCGGAGGTCTGGGACACGATGTCGTCGAGAGACCGGCGCAGGTTCTTCTTCCGCGCGATGACCGACTGGGCGTAGCTGCCATAGGCGACGAAGCCTTCGCGCTGCTCGTTGGCATCGACCTGGTCTTCAGGCACGCTGTCCGCAAGCTTGCGGATCTGGCGCTCCAGGTCCTCTCGGGTGGCTTCCAGAACGGCGATCCGCTTCTGGAGCTCTCCGACCTTGAAACGGGTTTTCTGGATCTGCTTGTCGGACATCTGCGCCATGGGTCTCTCCGGTCGTCTGCATCCCGTCTGGAACGGGTGATTCCCGGTTGGCTCTACAGGTCCACACTTTCAGCCGCGTGAAGGAACACGGTTAAACCTTTTCAACTAAGATTCGGGCGATCGCCGCTCGCCGCCTCCCCGCACCGGAAGGCCTAGCCGGAACTCGTGTCGAAACCGTTTCGGAAAATCGCAGCATGACAGCGCGTTAAGGCTATTAACGTCTGGTTTACCGGTTTCCTTTAGCGCTGAAGCACCGTTAACCATGGTCGCACGGGCGGCAGGGTTTTCATCAACGCCTTGGGAGGGTTGGACAATGCGGGTTCTTCTGATCGAAGACGACATGGCAACGGCACAGGGCATCGAACTGATGCTCAAGTCCGAAGGCTTCAACGTCTACACGACCGACCTCGGCGAAGAGGGGGTCGATCTCGGCAAGCTCTACGATTACGACATCATCCTGCTGGACCTGAACCTGCCCGACATGCCGGGCTTCGAAGTTCTCAAGACGCTCCGCATGGCCAAGGTGCAGACGCCGATCTTCATCCTGTCCGGAACGAACGACATCGAAACCAAGGTCCGCGGCCTCGGCACCGGCGCCGACGACTACATGACCAAGCCCTTCCACAAGGACGAGCTCGTGGCCCGCATCCACGCCGTCGTCCGCCGCTCCAAGGGACATAGCCAGTCCATCATCACGACCGGCGACATCAAGGTGAACCTCGATGCCAAGACCGTCGAAGTCGGCGATCACCGCGTCCACCTGACCGGCAAGGAATACCAGATGCTGGAGCTGCTCAGCTTGCGCAAAGGCACGACGCTCACCAAGGAAATGTTCCTGAACCACCTCTATGGCGGCATGGACGAGCCGGAACTGAAGATCATCGACGTGTTCATCTGCAAGCTGCGCAAGAAGCTCGCCGCCGCCACGCAGGGCGAGCATTACATCGAAACCGTCTGGGGCCGCGGCTACGTGCTGCGCGATCCCGCCAAGGACAAGATGAGCGCCTAAGGCCATCTTCCGAGATACGTCGCCACAACGACACGGACCCTGCCCCTCGAGGCAGGGTTTTTTGTTGGGAGGAAGGGGGTTCCCCTCCCTTAGAATTTCACGTCGAACTGGACGCTGTAGCGGGTACGGTCCGTCGCAAAGCCGTCGGCATTGTATTCGCCGTATTTGAACAGGACGCCCACATTCTTGATCTTGGTCGCCACCACGGCATCGACTTCCGTGCCGTAGTCGCGCCCGCCGGCCTGTGCGTCGAAATCGTGATAGACGGCGAAGGCGTTGACGAAGGGCAGCGGTCCCATCGGTCCGGTCTTGTAGCCAGCCTTCACGTAGGTGTCCCGGAGCCCGTCCGTGGGCGTGTTCAGGAACACATCCGCAAAGCCGTTGAACTTGTGCGCGGTCGCCAGAGGCGTGGAGAACCCGATCGCGCCGTTGCCGCCCAGCTGCTCGATCCCGGCTTCCGCCGTGAAGCCGGACTGCGAGTAGGTGAGCGAGGCGGAGGCATAGTCTTCGCTATAGTCGACCGGATTGCCGGCATAGTCGCTCTGCACGGCATATTCCACGCGGCCCTTGACGGGTCCGTATCCAAGTGTCGCGTTCACGCCGTAGGTCTGCGACGACAGCCGGTCGGCTTCGAGGTCGAGCAGATAGGCATACCCCCCGATCCTGGCCGTCGCGTCTCCGGTCGACGGTGCGTCGTATGCGCCGTGGACCAGCCAGCTGTCGCTTTCGAATTTGGAGATGGGGCTTTCGTCCCCGAAGATCCGGTTGACCTGATCCACATAGGAGACGTCGAGCGACAGCCCGTCCACGGGCTTGGTCTGGACACGAAGCGCGTCGTAGGTCTGTTCGTCCTGACGCCATCCCACATTGCCCACGAAACGCGCGCCGTCCTGGATGATGCGCTGGCGTCCCAGGGTCACGACCGTGTTCGGCAGGCTCGTATTGCGGAGCTGCAGGCGGTTCAGTTCGGTCACTTCCGGATCCGCGATGACGGGGAAGTTGGTCCGGCCGTTGGTGACGCTGTTATAGTCCTCTTCGAACGCTTCCACATGGTCCATTTCGACTAGCAGGCGCGTGCCCCAGAATTCCGGCGTCTGCACCCCGATGCGGCTGCGCAGCGTCAGGGCTTCTGCCTTGTCCGGAAAGTTGGAGAAGTCGGCCACTTCGTAGCGCAGCCGCAAATCTATGATCGGCTCGAACCCGCGCAGGATCGGCTCGCTCTTGCCGTCCTGTGCCACGGCATGAATGGAAACCCCGCACAGCAGGACAGCCCCGAGGGCCAAGGATCGACGCATCTTAAACTCCCAACTCGCGCAAACCGCGGGAGGTGTGGTTTCCCGGCGGCCAATCGACCGAAGGGCCTTACAGCGTCAATTTCTACAAAGACTTAACTCGCCGGACCGCGCGGGACGGTTTAGCGTCGGTTCAGACAGACCCTGCCAAGGCGGACCCATGCGCAAGACCTTTCTTCCCCTGCTTCTTCTTCCGGCCCTCTTGGTGCTGCCCGCCTGCGGCGCAGACAGGTCGTCGCAATCCTTCGAGGCAGAAGCCCCGCAGATGGACAGGATGGCTGCGAGCGATGATGTGATTGTCACGGCCTCGCGCAGGAAAGCCAGTCCGGGTCGCCAAATCGAAGCTGGGCAAGGCGGCGAAGCCCCGGCTCCCGACTCCATGATTGCCTACAGCTACGGCTACGGGGTGGCCTTGCCCGCCCCGGGTGTCGAGCCAGTCATGCGCGCGCACATGCAGCGCTGCCTCGATGCAGGGCCGTCCCGCTGCCAGGTGCTGAACGCCTCGTCCCAGAACCAGTCAGAGGACTATGCCAGCGCCTATCTGTCCCTGCGCGCGGCACCGGAGTGGCTGGAGGATTTCAGGAACGGCCTGGAGGAGTCCGTCGCCGCGTCCGACGGCCGCATCACCGACAGTTCGGTCTCGGCCGAGGACCTTACCCGACAGATCTTCGACGCCGATGCCCGACTGACGGCGCAGACCGCCCTGCGGGCGCGCCTGCTTACCCTGCTGGAAACGCGCGACGGCGAATTGCAGGAGCTGCTGGCCGTCGAGCGGGAGCTTGCCCGCGTGCAGGCCCAGATCGAAAGCGCCACCTCCCTGCTGAAGACGTTGCGGCAGCGCGTGTCCATGTCCGTGCTCGACCTGAACTACCAGAGCCGCGCGCGGGCCGTGTCCACATCGGCCGTCTCGCCCATCGGCGAAGCGCTGCGAGGCTTCCTGCGGACCCTGTCCCAAGGCATCGCGAGCGTGATCGGCTTCATCGCCGTAATCCTGCCTTGGCTCGTCTTCGTCGTCCTGCCGGGACTCCTGCTGCTGCGGTGGCTATTCCGCCGCCGCCGCAAGACCGCCAAGCCCGTGACGCGGAGCTGAGCCGAACTTGTCACCGGGGCTGGGATGGGCCTAGTCTGGCGTCTCAAGTGGGAGGGGAGCCCGACATGACATACCAGCAGATGATCAAGACCAGCGGCCGGCACGTATTTCCGGATCTTGTGAGGGCCTTCGCCCTGCTGGGTATCGTTCTCGTGAATGTCGCCTATTTCGCCTGGCCCGGGCCGGAGACCTATTTCACGGGCGGCTTGCAGACGACGGCGGACCGCGCCGCGCTCTTCGCCGTCGACTCGCTCTTCCTCCTGAAGTCCTACACGCTCTTCTCGCTCATGTTCGGGGCCGGGCTGGCCTACCAGATGCTCAGCGCGGAACGCCGGGGCGCTGCCTTCGGCCCGCGCTACTTCCGCCGCATGGCGGGACTGGCCCTGCTGGGCGTCGCGCATATCGCGTTTGCCTTCACGGGCGACATCCTGCTCGTCTATGCGGTGCTGGGCAGCCTGCTTTTCCTGTTCCGCAACCGTCCGGTGAAATCCCTCATGCGCTGGGGCTTCGGCTTCCTCGTCCTGCAGATCGTCGTGGTCGCGCTGGGGGCTGCGGCCTTCGGGGCCATGGAAGCCTTCGACCCGGACGCCGCGCAGACAGTCGCGTCGGAGATCGCCGCCGAGATGCAAGCCGCGAGCGCCGTCTATACAGGCGGGACCTTTGCCGAGATGGCGGCCTTCCGCCTGTCGGAATATGCCGGCTATGTCGGCTTCATCCTGCCCTTCCAGGGGCCGGGCGTCCTGGCCTTCTTCCTGTTCGGGCTGGCGGGCGTGCGGTCCGGCGTGCTGCAGGACCCGGACGCAGACCTGTGGAGCCGGTCGCGCCGCCTCTACCTGCCCCTCGGTCTTGCCCTGAGCCTCGTCGGGGCGTGGTTGATGCAGCAGGCCGGGAGCACCATGACCGCGCGCGGCGCGCTCGCCAACATCGCCATCGTGGTCGGCGCGCCCCTCGCCTCGCTCGGCTATCTCGGAGGGATCGCGGCGTGGTCCAAGGGACCGCTGACCGGCCTGCGCCTGTTCCTCGGCCGCGCTGGGACGTCGTCGCTGACGGCCTACCTGCTGCAATCCCTTATCCTGTCCGTCCTGTTCAGCGGATACGGCTTCGGGTTCTACGGCCAGATCGGCGCGGCGGGCTGCGTGGCCATCGCCTTTGTCACGGGCCTCGTCTCGCTGCTCTTCAGCAGCCTGTGGCGAAAGCGGTTCGAACGCGGACCGATGGAAGCCCTGCTGCGGCGCTGGACCTATCTCGGCACAGCCTGACCGTCTCTCTTCGCTCTAAACTGCTTTCCTGCAGGGCACGCCTGTGCTTTGAGAACAAAGATGGAACCTCTATTCACGCTCGGCGGCGCGGAGATCGGCGCACTGGAGATCGCACTCGGCACGGCGCTCCTTCTGCTGGGCATTGTCCTGGGCGCGTCGATCCGCCGCCGGGACGACGGGGCGCGCGCCGAACTGATGGCCATGCGCGGGCAGCAGGCGGAATTGCAGGGGCGGCTTGCCCAGCTGTCCGAGGAGCAGGCCCAGCGCGGAGACCTCTTCCAGAAGGCGCTGGACGAGCGCCTCTCTTCCATGACGGAACGGCTGGGACGGTCGCTGTCCGACCAGACGGAGCGCTCGGTCTCGCGCCTCAACCAGCTCGACAAGCGTCTGGAAGTCATCGACCGCGCGCAGACCAATATCCGCGCGCTCGCCGGCGAGGTCGCCTCGCTCCAGTCCGTCCTGTCCAACAAGCAGGCGCGCGGGGCGTTCGGCGAGGCCCAGATGCAGTCCCTCATCGAGCAGTTCCTGCCGGCCCGCAGCGTCTCCTTCCAGCACACCCTGTCCAACGGCAGCCGGGTGGATGCGCTGATCCACCTGCCCGGCGACCATCTGGACGTCGCGGTGGACAGCAAGTTTCCGCTGGAGGCCTGGCGGCGCTTCATGGCGGCCGAGGACGAACTGGGTGCGGAGGCTGCGCGCCGCCAGTTCGCCGCCGACTGCACGCGCCACATCCGCGACATTGCGGGCAAGTACCTCCTGCCCGGGGAGACGCACGAAGTTGCGCTGATGTTCCTGCCATCGGAAGCCATCTACGCCGAGCTGCATGCGCGTTTCCCGAAGGTGGTGGAGCGGGGCTTCACGGACCGCGTCATGATCGTGTCGCCGACCACCTTCATGGCCACGCTGCACACGATGAAGGCCGTGCTGCGCGACGCCGCCATGCGCGAGCAGGCGACCGTGATCCTCGACGAGGTCGGCCGGATCGGCGACGATGTGCGCCGACTCGACGAGCGCATCGGCCGCCTGCAAAGCCATTTCGACGGCGGCGTGGAGATGATGCGCCAGGCCCGCATCAGCACGGAGAAGATCACGCGCCGCGCCGACCGCATCGACCAGCTCGACCTCGACGAGGAGGCGGACCCCCTGCCGCCCGCCGCCAACCAGCGCGGGTCGCTCCTGTGAGCGTGGATCCGTGATCCACTACGGCGAGCGCCTCTTCCGCGCCGTTTCGACGGATGGCGGCGGGGACGTGGGTGGCGATACGCTGTTCCGCTACGACCAGCGCGAGACGGTCCTGATGGGCAGCTATAGTGGCGGCGATGTGGAATACGGATCGCTCGTCGGGACAGTCCATCCGGACGGGACCCTGACGTTTCTATACCACCACATCACCAAGGACGGCGTCCTGCGCTCGGGCCGGTGCCAGAGCCGCCCCGAAACCCTGCCCTCGGGCCGACTGCGCCTGCACGAGCGGTGGGAGTGGACGTCCGGCCTCGGCGCGGGCGACCGCGGCACGAGCGTGCTGGAGGAAGTCTAGGGCGGGACCGCCGCAAAGCCCTACAGCAGGCGCCGGCTCTTCATGGCGGCCGTGATGGTGCCGTCATCCAGATAGTCGAGCTCGCCGCCGATCGGCACGCCGTGGGCGAGGCGCGTTACCTTCACGCCCGTCTTCTCCAGATGTTCGGTGATGTAGTGCGCCGTGGTCTGGCCATCGACCGTGGCATTCATGGCCAGCACGACTTCTTCCAGCCCGTCGCCCGCTTCGCGCGCTTTGGACACCCTGCCGATCAGCGAGGCGATGTTGAGGTCTTCAGGGCGGATGCCGTCCAGTGCGGACAATGTGCCGCCCAGAACGTGGTAGGTGCCCCGGAAGGCACCTGCCCGTTCCATCGCCCAGAGGTCGGACACGTCCTGCACGACGCAGATGGCCGTCCGGTCCCGGCCCGGCGCGCGGCAGATATTGCACGGGTCCGATGCATCGACATTGCCGCAGACCGAGCAGGTCGAGATCTTCTCCGCCGCGACATTCATGGCCTGCGCCAGAGGCGTCATCAGACGGTCCGGCGTCTTGAGCAGGTGCAGTGCCGCCCGTCGCGCCGAGCGTGGACCCAGTCCCGGCAGACGCGCCAGCAGGGTGATCAGTCGGTCGATTTCGGGCGAAACGGACGGTCCGGCCATGAGCGTTCCTCAAACGAAAAAGTACAGCGGACGGAGCCGGTCCGCCGTCATTCCGATGTGGGGATTCGGAGCGCGGAAACAAGCATTTAGGTGCGGGAGAGCCTGCGGTCTTGCGGGCCATTGCAGGCGGTTGTCCGGCAGGCGGTTATCCGGCACGCGCCGACCTGCGGCCCCGGCGCTGTTCCGGGGCGGGTGTGTCGAAAAGGGGCCTTCCGCGAGGGGGAGGAACGTTTTCCGTGCGCCGCTCCGGTGGAACACGAAGGCTCGGTTGGAGTGGATGATGTGTTGCAGGGAGACGGCAGCTGTTCCGGCCCCTCGCGGAAGGGTGTTCATCGACTTGTGAAAGGCAGCCGCGAACAGGGTGGTTTTAGGGCAGGTTGAGCGGGCGAGGATTGGATTGCCTGGGAAATGTTGAAAGGCGAACGATACTAGGGGGTTAGCCCGCAAAGCTTAGGTGCGTTTGCGAGGATGGATCGGACGCGGCAAGATTAAAAGGTGCGCCGCAAGCATGATCCCCTTCCCCCCGCGGCGCGGGGGGAAGGTGCCCCGGAGGGGCGGATGGGGGGCTGCTTTCAGAGGAGAAAGGCGGCAGCGTGCCGGAGCAGCGCTTTTGTAGACTACCGACAGTCCCGCCTTGTATGACCCCGAGGCACGCACTCCAACAATTCGCCTTCGACCGAGAGCTTCCCCCCATCGACCTCGCTGCGCTCGGCCACTTCCCCCCGCGCCGCGGGGGGAAGACACCATGGCAAGACGCTATGGCGCTGTTAGGACAGGCCGTCATCCCCTCGCCCGCGCCCCACTCCCCCATCACACCGCCTCTGGACTCCTCCCGCGTGAGCCCTTATCCGGCGCGTGGGCCACGCCTCCCCACTGAGGCGCACTTCGACGGTCGTACAAAAACGCGGCCAGTGGAGCACATGATGACGACCAAACCCGAGCCGGGGATCCTGACGGGATCCGGGACGGCTGCCTCTTCCCCTATTCCGAAACCGACCGTTCGGCCGAAAGACCCCCGCTTTTCCGCCGGTCCGACGCGCAAGCGTCCCGGCTGGACGCTGGACGCGCTGTCCGACGCCGCACTGGGCCGGTCCCACCGATCCGCGATCGGCAAGGCCAAGCTGAAGGAGGTCATCGACCTCACGCGCGAGATCCTGCAGGTCCCCGACGACTACCGCATTGGCATCGTGCCGGCGTCCGACACGGGCGCGGTCGAGATGGCCATGTGGACCATGCTCGGCCCCAAGCCTGTCATGGTCGCCGCCTGGGAGAATTTCGGGCAGGCCTGGATCGTGGATGCGGAGCAGCAGCTGCCGCTCGACGATCTGACGCTCCTGACCGCCGATTACGGCCAGCTGCCGGACTTCGGCGCTTATGACGGGTCGCAGGACCTCGTCTTCACGGCGAACGGCACCACGTCCGGCGTGAAGGTCGCCGATTACGGCTTCATCCCCGAAACGCGATCCGGCGTGACGATTTGTGATGCGACTTCAGCGGTTTACGCCCAAGACCTCCCGTGGCCGAAGCTGGATGTGGTGACCTATTCCTGGCAGAAAGTCATGGGCGGCGAGGCCGCGCACGGCATGATTATCCTGAGCCCGCGCGCCGTGGAACGGCTGGAGAGCCACACGCCGGCCTGGCCCGTGCCGAAAATCTTCCGCCTGACGAAGGGTGGCAAACTGATCGACGGCATCTTCGAAGGCGCGACCATCAACACGCCCTCCCTGCTCTGTGCCGAGGATCATCTCGACGCGCTGAAATGGGTCAAGGCCAATGGCGGGCTGCAGGGCATGCACGACCGCGCCGACCGCAACGCGCAGACGATCTGGGACTGGGTCGCGAAACGCGACTGGATCGCCAATCTCTGCGAGGATGACGAGAAACGGTCGAATACGGGCGTCTGCCTGAAGATCGTGGACGACCGCGTCGCCGCCCTGCCGCTGGACGAGCAGGCCGAATTCGCCAAGGCCATGGTCGGCCTGCTGGCTGACGAAGGCGTGGCGCTCGACTTCGGAGCCTACCGCACCGCGCCGCCCGGTTTCCGCCTCTGGGTGTCCGGACTGTGCGAACACGCAGACGTCGAGGCCGTCCTGCCCTGGCTCGACTGGGCCTTCGAAACGCAGATCGAAACCCTTCGCGCAAAGGAGATGGGTCATGCCTAAAGTTCTCATCGCAGACAAAATGAGCAACCGCGCCGTGGAGGTCTTCAAGGCCCGCGGTGTCGATGTCGACGTCATCACCGGCCTGTCCAAGGACGAGCTGATGGAGATCATCGGCGAGTATGACGGTTTGGCCGTCCGCTCCTCCACCCGCCCCGACGCCGAAATCATCGGTCAGGCGACCAACCTCAAAGTCATCGGGCGCGCCGGGATCGGCGTGGACAATATCGACATCCCGGCCGCCACGGACCGGGGTGTGGTGGTCATGAACACGCCGTTCGGAAATGCCATCACGACGGCCGAACACGCCATTGCCATGCTGTTCGCCGCCGCGCGCCAGATTCCCAAAGCATCCGAGCGGACCCAGAACGGCGAATGGCCCAAGTCCGACTACAAGGGCACGGAGCTGTTCAACAAGACCCTCGGGGTCATCGGCTGCGGCAATATCGGCGCGCTGGTCGCCGAGCGAGCGCTGGGCCTGAAGATGAAGGTCATCGCCTTCGATCCCTACCTGACGGAAGACCGCGCCGTGGAGCTGGGCGTGCAGAAGGTCGAGCTGGACGAACTGTTCCAGCGCGCGGACGCCATCACCCTGCACACGCCGCTGGTCGAAAGCACGCGCAACATCGTCAACCGCGAGCGGCTGGGCATGACAAAGAAAGGTGTCATCCTCGTCAATTGCGCACGCGGCGGGCTGGTGGACGAAGAGGCGCTGAAGGACGCGCTGGAAGCGGGCCATGTGCGCGCCGCCGCGCTGGACGTCTTCGCCGTGGAGCCCGCCAAGGACCACAATCTGTTCGGCACGCCGGGTTTCATCGCCACGCCGCATCTGGGCGCGTCCACCAACGAAGCGCAGGAGAATGTCGCCGTGCAGGTGGCCGAGCAGATGGCCGACTATCTGCTGACCGGCGCGATCAGCAACGCCATCAACACGCCCTCCATCACGGCGGAGGAAGCGCCGCGCCTGAAGCCGTGGGTGGACCTCGCCGACAAGCTGGGCACCATGATGGGCCAGCTGCTGCACGAACCCGCCCAGTCGATCCAGATCACCTATAAGGGCGAGATCACGTCGCTGAACACGAACCCAATGAGCGCCGCCGCGCTGGCCGGGATGCTGAAGGCGGCAATGCCGGACGTGAACATGGTCAGCGCGCCCGTGCTCGCCAAGGAGCGCGGGATCGAACTGACGGAAAGCTATATCGACGAGGCGGAACGGGCGGACAGTCTGATCCGCATCACGGTAGAGACCCCGTCGCGCAAGTTCGCCATCGTCGGGACCATCTACCGGAGCGAACCGCGCATCGTGCGCTTGTTCGGTGTACCGATGGACGCGGCGTTCGAGCCGTCCATGATCTACGTGCGCAACGACGACAAACCGGGCTTCATCGGCGAAGTCGGGCGCATCCTCGGCGAGGCCAAGGTCAACATCGCCAACTTCCACCTGGGCCGCATGGCCGAAGGCGGAGAAGCGGTCTGCTTGATCAGCGTGGACGGCATGGTTAGCGACGAGACGGTCGAGGCGATCAAGGCGATCGACCAGGTGAAGATCGTGGACAGGGTTTCGATCTAGCCCCAGCAGGTTTGCGTCCCCGGTAGGGGTCTAAGGACCGCAACGCGGTCTGTCGCAAACCTCGCCGGAGGCAGCGCGTCCCGAAGGGGCGCGTAGGGAACCTGTTGGCGCGAGCCTCGCTGGGTGCGGGAGGTCGGGAGATGGACGGGCCGGTCAAGCCGGCCCGAGTGGCCCGAGGAGAGCTTCGTCCATTTCACACGTCATGGCACGACTTGATCGTGCCATCCAAGAGGCACGGCGAACCGCAAGCCGCATGGATCGCACAGTCGAGCTGTGCGATGACGGGAAGGAAGGCGAGGTTGAAGGACGGCTTGCGTCCGCCTCCTATAACCGCTCCACCACTGCCGCCATAGCGTCCAGCGTGTCGCTGCCCAGCTGCGCCGAGCGGTTCCCGTCCCAGCCGCGCTGCGCGTCCGGCGCGTTCGCATTGTCCTTGAACGGCATTTCCAGCGTCATGGCGAGGCAATCGTAGCGGCCTGCCAGCGCATTGGTGCAGATCGACATGTTGGCCTTGCCGGGCTGGGTGAGCGGGTAGCCGACCTCCGTCTGGAAATCCGGGCTGGCGGCTTTGTAGGCGTCGAGGAACGCAGCCAGGTCGTCCGCCTGCTTGTCGGTATAGCCGGGAATGCCTTCCGCGCCCGCGATGAAGTTGTAGGGCAGCGCTTCGTCGCCGTGGACGTCCAGCGCCAGCACGGGCCGGTCCGCATCCATGGCTTTGCGGACGCACAGCACTTCGGGGCTCTTGTCCGCGCTCGGCGTGTCCCATTCGCGGTTGAGGTTCGTGCCGGCCGCGTTTGTACGCAGATGGCCGCGGAACGAGCCGTCCGGGTTCATGTTCGGCACGATGCGGAACCGCGCCTTGCGGCGCATCTCCCTGGCCACGTCGTCTTCCGGGTCGGTCAGGCGGGCGAGGAACCCTTCCATCCACCACTCCGCCATGCTCTCGCCCGGGTGCTGGCGAGCGATCACCCAGATCGTCTTGTCGCCCTCGCCGATGCTCAGGCAGTCCATGTCCCGGCCGTCCAGCGTCCGGCCCAGCACGTCGAGCGACACGCCCTCATGGGCGAGAGCGTCGGCAATCAGGTTGCGGTGGCGCTCCTGCGTGTAGGGCGCGAAGTAGGCGTAGTGCACGCTATCCAGCGCCGGCGTGTGCTCGATGACCAGCGCACCGTCCTCGTAGCGGGTCGGCACGCGGGTCCAGTCCTCCCGGTCCTCGCTCATGCAGGCCTGGTAGTCGGTCCATCCATCGGGGTAGGCCGCCTCGCCTGCGTTCTCGATGACGAGCCGCAGGGGCACGCCCTTCGCGCCCGCAACGCGAAAGTGGAACCATTGAAAGAAGTGGCTGTCCTTGTCGGCGCGGATGCGCAGGCGGACATGGGACGGATCGGACGCGTCGAGCAGCTCAATATTGCCGGAATCGAAGGCGTCGTTGATGGACAGGCTCATGGAAGTTTTCCCGGATCAGGATGTGAAGTCGTCGGCCGCGGTGGCGGCCTGATCGATGGCGGAGGGCAGCGTATCCGCGGTCAAGCCCTTCCAGAAGACGCGCCAGTCGCCGCTTTTCTGGAGGCCGTCACACGCGGAGACGTACCAGTCGTTGAACGGATTGGCTGCGCGCGAGCGCCAGAAGAAGCGCGGCAGCTCCTCCGACACGCGGTCCCACACATCGCGTGCCAGCCCTTCGCCGCGCGCTTCGGGGACGACCCAGAACTTGGACATGTAAGGCTGGTCCGCCAGTCGCGTGAAGAGTGCGCCCGCACGGAAGTCCGGCTCCAGGAATGCCACTTCCACCGGACGGTCCAGACATCCGGGGACGAGCGCCTTGCCGAAGGCCCGTCCGATGGCCGCGCCGAGCGCGTCCTTGTCCACATCGTCCAGCGCGTCGTGCCGCACGATCGCCGCGCCGCGCCGGATCAGGGTCCCGGACCCTTTGGTGGTGAACAGCTCGGACAGGAGGTTGAGCGGCGACGCGAGGACGTAGCTGCGCCGGCCCTCATTGGCGTCCTGTTCGATCCGGCGGATGGTAGCGAGGAAGTTGGCCTGTCCCGGGGTCGGGGAGACGCGTTCCATGAACGCCTCGATTTCGGCCAGACGGAGGTTCCGTCGCCGCAGGCCGTTCTCCGACAGGCCGCCGGAGGGCTGCAGGGACACGATCTTGTTGGGCCGCAGATCGTTGACCAGCTTGACCAGACCGCCCTGCCCGCGCCGCTCCGTCATCTCCAGGATGGGAATGATGCCGGACTGGGTGCGCCGCTGGATTTCGCCGATCAGGCCGTAGGTGCGCGTGTTGAGCTTGGCGACCTTCACGCCGGAGCTGTCGAGGTCGCGCATCAGGCGTTGGGCCTGGAACTTGATGGAGGTGGGATTGTCGTCCATCGCCCCGATCAGCAGGGTCGGCGCCAGCCCCAGATTGGATAGAATCTGCAGGTTGGAGGTCAGCGCTTCGAGCAGCGGATTGTTGAGCACGCGCGGGTCGAGCAGGATCAGGGCGAACCGCTCCGGATCGTCCTTGGAGAACAGCTCCGCATAGAAATTGGCCTCCTGCACGGCGCCGACGGCGGACAGGGACGACAGGACCGTCTGGCGGACCCCGCTCACGAGAGCGCACCCGAGAGAAGCGCGCCGTAGCGCGCGCGGGCGGCGTCCAGCTGCGCGACCGACACATATTCGTCCGGCCGATGCGCCTGTTCGAGATCGCCGGGTCCGTAGACGACGCAGTTGATTCCAGCCGCGCTCAGCATGGCGGCTTCGGTCCAGTAGGGCAGATCGACAATGGGCTCTTCCGTGAAGACAGGCGAGAAAGCCTGCGGATCTAGGCTGGAAAATGGCACGAATTTGACGAGCGTGTCGGTTTTCACATCCGCATCCGTCTTGCGCGCCATCTCGAGCAGGTCGGTCTCCCGCCGGTCGACATCGTCGCCGGGCGGCGGACGCATCGACACCCAGGCCGACGCAGTGGTCGGTATGACATTGTAGGAGCCGTCCGAGCGCATATCGCCGATATTGACGCAAAGGCCCTGGAAGGGTTCGGACCCGAACCCGGCATGGCGCTCCTTGTAGTCGCCCAGCATGGAGGTGAACCGGGCGGCCGAGAGCAGCGGCGCGGGCGTCGTGTCCGATAGGCTGCTGTGCCCGCCAGGGCCGGAATAGTGCGCGCTGAACCCCAGCATCCCCCGATGGGCGCGCCCCACACGGCATGACGTCGGCTCGCACACCACGGCCCGTTTCACGCCCTCCAACTGCCCCCGGGCGATCACGGCGGGCATGACTTCGGAACCATGTTCCTCGTCGCCCGACAGCAGGATCGCCGCATGGCTCGGCCTGCCCTCGTCCAGCGCGGACAGGATGGCGGCGGCCGCGCCCTTGATGTCGGACGTGCCAAGACCATAGGCGCGGCCATCCCGGAGCTGCAGGGACAGCGGATCGGCGGTCCAGCCTTCTCCGCTCGGGACCGTGTCGATGTGAACGTTGAGCAGCGTGTCGGGCCGGCCCCAGACCGCGAGAACGAAGGCACTGTCGGACTTGCCCCGCGAGCGCGGCACGCGCTCCATCACGATCCGGTCCGGTGCATGGGCCGCCAGCCGGTCGCGCAGCCACGCCACGCAGGCGACTTCGTCGCCCGTGCCGTTGCGCGTGTCGAAGGCGACCAGGTCGCGGAGTATGTCGATATGCGACGTCACACACCGGGCTATGGCCGGGGGAGAGTCGCGTTTCAACTGCCCAGACCACGCGCGGATGGTTGGCACTGGAAATCCTTGCGGAAAAGCCCTATGTAAGGAGGGCTGGCTTGCCAGCTATGACGATAAACGCGCGTGTAATAAGCGGACTGGACCCGGGGGCAGTACCCGGCGGCTCCACCACAAGGACACTCTTCGACGTGTCTTTCTGATGGGGCCGAAACAGCATCGACAGACGCCCAAAGACGTTAGCTTTCGTTCGTGTGGACTCCGTCAAAAGTCCGACAAAAGTAATTGCTAATGACAATTATGCTGAGGATTTCGCCCTGGCCGCGTAAGCGGTCCGGATGACTTCCGACTAAACTCCTAGGGCTTCAGACCCCTAGGCGGGCTTCGGTGGGTAGCTGGCAACAGAAACCCACCACTTATTCCAATACATCGATGATATTGAACCACGGCACCCACCGGCAAAAGGGCAACACGCGCAGCGTAGCGAGCATGATGGTCTTTTGTCGCCTGCGCCACAGGCGCAGCGAGCGGCAGCGAGAGCCAGCCCGCACTTTGGAATCAGTCCGAAAGATTATGAGATAGACCCGCCGATCAGGTCGGCGGAACCGGTAACCGGGAGAGCTTTGCCTCCTCCCTCTTCCGTCATGGCACGACTCGATTGTGCCACCCACGACCCGGAGCCCATCGCCACCCGCATAGATCGCACAGTCGAGCCGTGCGATGACTGGCCATAGCTCATAGAGGCCATTCCCGTTAACTCGCGTTGAATCCCTTGCCTCCCGTTAACTATTTTGGAACCCGCACCCAAGCGTGCCGTTCGCACTCCATGGCTTCCTTCCTGCACAATATCGCGGTCCGCGCGGAAAACATTATCGACCAGCTGCAGGAGGACGGTCCGCCCGAGGATCTGCACCTCCAGCCCTATTTCGGTTACAGCACGCCGGACAGCCTCGTCATCCGGGGCCGCGCGCTGGAAGCGGATACGAGCCGCGCCTCGAGCGACACGCCGTCCCTGGTCGACAATCTCGCCGCCATGGCCGCTCTGTTCATGACCAAGGAGATCGAGGGCGAGCGCGTCAGCCTTGGCGACGCGACGGCCGTGTCAGACGAAGAGGGGTATTACCGCCTCGAGCTGCCGCGACAGTCCCCACCTCCGGGCTGGACGGACGCGGTGGTCGTCGCGGACCGCACGGAAGAGACTGTGCGTCATCCCATCCTCGTCACCTCGCCCAAGGCCGAATACGGCGTCATCTCCGACATTGACGACACGGTGATGCAGACCAAGGCCTGGTCGACGCGCAAGAACCTCTGGACGAGCGTGACGGGCTCGGTCGGATCGCGATACGTCTTCCACGACACGGCCACGTTGCTGAAACTCATGGCGGGGTCCATGTCCGGCACGAAGAACCCGGTCTTCTACGTCAGCTCCTCGCCGTGGAACCTGCACGGTTTTCTCGACGCCGTGTTCACCGCCAACGGCGTCGTGCGCGGGCCGAAGTTCCTGCGCGATTTCGGGATCGACGCGACCAAGATGGTCGTGGGAACGCATGGCAACCACAAGGGCGACGCCATCGACACGGTCCTGGCCGCCAATCCGGATCTGCCCTTCTACCTGATCGGCGACAGCGGGCAGCACGACCCGATCGTCTACCGGGACGCCGTGCTGCGCCACCCGGGCCGGATCAAGGGCGTCTTCATCCGCACACCGGAAGACACGCTGGACGCGGACGAAGCCGATATCATGCGGGAAATCGAGGGCCAAGGCGTGCAGATCTTCGCCGGCGAGACCTTCGAGCCTCTCTTGGACAATCAGTTCTAGGGTTCGGCGAGCGCTTCTAGGCCGCGCGCACCAGCTTGGCCGGCACGCCGCCTTCGGGGCGGAGCGTCACGGTCATGAGCGGGCGTGGAAAGACGTCCTCGCCCACCACTACGTCATAGTCCCGCGCCAGCGTGGCAAGCACCATCACCGCTTCCATCACCGCAAAGGCCGCGCCGACGCAGATGCGCGGACCCGCACCGAACGGCATGTAGGGCGCGCCCTTAGCCCGCAACTCCGGCTGCCGGATGAAGCGGTCCGGATCGAAGCTGAGCGGATCGTCCCACAGCCGCTCCGTGCGGTGCATGACGTAATTGTTCAGCAGGACCGCGTCCCCCGGCACCAAAGTGCGGCCCAGCACCTCCACCTCCGTCTGCGGCTCGCGGTTGAGCAGCGGCGCGGGCGGATAGAGCCGCATGGTTTCGTCGATGACGGCCCGGGTGAAGACAAGCCGCTCAAGATCTTCGTACGCGATGCGGCCCTCGCCGCAGACGGACCGGACTTCCTCCCTCACGCGCTCCAGCGTCGGGCGGTGCCGCCCGATCAGGTAGAGTGCCCAGGTCAGGGTCAGCGCCGTGGTTTCATGGCCGGCAATGAAGAAGCCAATCAGATTGTCCCGCCGCTCCCGCTGGGTGAGATTGTCCGCCCCGATCAGCAGCCCGACCAGATCGTCCGCCGGATGGTCTGTACGCTCCTCGATCAGGTCGTCGGCCGCGCGCTTGAGCCGCTTCAGCGCCGCCGATCCACGCGGGGTCATGGGACGCGGCACCCAGCGCGGCCAGGGCAGCAGGTCGTCCGGCCGGAGCGTCCCCGCCCCCGTGACCACCGCCCGCGTCGCCGTCTTCAGCCGGTCGCGGTCCAGACCCTTGGGATCGCCTAGCAAAGCCTTGGCCAGCACGTCGA
>JBARXH010000303.1:0-2038 GCA_049647245.1 Litorimonas sp. | reverse complement strand
GGCATAAACGAGCAATTTCTACAGCTCTAACACAATCGTAATAAAAAGCTATAGGGAGGAAAAACCGTAGGTTCCATCCTAGTGCTCTGTCCTTTTAATGGTGTGGCATACAGGCGTTTTTATGGGCTATATATTGATAGCTAGCAGTTAATAAGCAACAGGTTCTAACTATATGTCAGTTTACGATGAAAAGACGGTGGTTTTTGTCAGTCCCTTTAACGGAGCCACTGTTCAATATGCTTTTGGAACGAACATAGATGCAGCGGATCAAACAGCACTTGGGCATAAAGCTATCTCAACCCTAACAGGCGTGGCCGTAGCAGGTACATCAAGACCAAAACCCGCTCGCATGAGTCGTCAACGAGCTACAGGCACAACCAGCAGCTTTGTTGATCACGCTAGTTACAATTCTGCGAAAGATGCGGGATGGAAGCAATCTAGAGGCTATAAAGCTGGTCCAGCACCTAGATCTAGCACCCGATCTGTTCGAGTTTATGCCGAGGTAGCACCCGGTCTAGACGTTGCTTGGGATATGAGAGCAACACAACGCACAAAAATCGGTGATGCTGACATGACACAGTTGGGCATTCAGGTTCTAACTGAAGGTGCAGGTGTCACAGCAGTTACAGGAGCAAATCGCGTTTATGGCGCTTCTATATACGGTGCTGTTAAGCCTGGTCTAGAAGATACTCTATCAGTCGGCTACGTTGATCTAGGTGCTGTTGATTCTTTGCCTACAGGATGGAGCGCAGTTATCCGCAACGCATCCGCCGATCCTACTATCAACCCTGCCCCTGTAGTTGATTAAATATCAGTGCATGATATCTATCTCTCCCTAGATGATCAAGTGAAGCTCGGGTGGATCGGTCCAGATTATCGGATCTGGCTTAAGAACCACCCTGGCTTCTACAAGCTGTTGCAGTCCACTCCACCGCCGTCAGCATGGAGTCGGATTAAAGCCGCTGAATCTTCACAGGTGCTGATATGTCGCTCGGGAGAGGATACGCTCTCTGAGGTTTCGCCTGCTGACCTTAGAGAATACATTCAAGGTGGCGAGCACGATGAACGGATGAATCAAGTCGAATGAGTTGGGATTCAATAGCCACAGTCACACCACAGACCGAATGGACCCCGATCTCGTTTGTCCGATCGCGCCTGGTGCGGTTTACCTATACAGGTGATACTGCGTGGCTTGAGAAGTTCAACGTGAGAGCCTATATCAGGGTACAGATAGCAAACGATGGCGTATCAGCAAAATGGCTGACCATATGGCCTAAGACAGAAAACAAAGAGATCATTCTTCTTTCGACTATTCCAATAGATTCCAATTTCTTAGAGATTAGAAAGCGACGCGATCCGTACAGTCGGAACGCTAACTATACGGTGAGCGTTGAGGAGTATTTAGCAGAGCCTTACTTAATACAGTATTCAAATCACGTCCCTGTCGGAGCTGAGAACTGACACCCCTATGGTCGAAGAGCGCTTCAAAAGATACGAATACGTCGATACAGGGATCTTTGTTATTCACCTTGATGAATCAAGTGAGGTTGTGTTTTGCAATCACGAGTTTGCAGATTTGATAGATCTAACACCTGATCACATAGTTGGACGTAGCCTAGATGAGTTTATAAAGTCCCGTAGCCTCATTTATGACAGGGCGAAAGACTTCATAGATCATCAGAATCAAATAGCTATTTCAGGTGGTTTGAACTTACGCTTTCACATACTGGAGGCTCCATATACGCTAGTTCTCAAGCTATTCAAGGTTTCTATCAAGCGACGCGGTAAAGCGACTTATTTGGTTGGCTACCTTCGAGAGCTAACAGCAATAGAGGGATTTTTAGAACGAACGCACCTGAACACCAACGTTGACTTTTTGTGGAAGCCAGTCACCACATTTCTCCTATCAGGTAGCTGGAGGCCATACGTTACACTTCTGGCTCCTATTTGGCTACCTTACGTTTCGTATCATGTCCCTGACATTGCTGATTTTCTTTCTACAATGCTCCATCTCTAAAACCTAATGAAACTACAGATC
>JBARXH010000302.1:0-12633 GCA_049647245.1 Litorimonas sp. | reverse complement strand
GTCGCCCGCGTGTCGGGACCGAGCCGATCGCTTCTGTCGGCGGAACGGGTCGCGCTCAATTTTCTGGGCCGGATGAGCGGGGTGGCGACGCTGACCGCGCGCTACGTCACCGCCGTGGACGGCACGGGCGCGCGCATCGCCGCGACCCGCAAGACCACGCCGGGCCTGCGTGCGCTGGAGAAGCAGGCCGTGCTGGCAGGCGGCGGGTTCGCCCACCGCGAAAGCCTTGCCGCCGCCATCATGATCAAGGACAACCACATCGCTCTGGCGGGCGGGGTCCACGAAGCACTGAGCCGTGTTATGGAACGGCGGGATCACATGAGCACCGTCAGCGTGGAAGTGGACACGATCGAGCAGCTCAAGGTCGTCCTGACCTACCGCCCGGACGTCGTGCTGCTGGACAATATGGGGCCGGACATGCTGCGCGAGGCGCAAGTCGTCCTGCGTTCCTTCGAGATGGACCGGCTGACGGTGGAGGCGTCGGGCGGCGTCACGCTCGACACGGTGCGCGGCATCGCGGAAGCGGGCGTGGACGTCATCAGCATCGGCGCGCTGACGCATAGCGCGCCCAACTTCGACGTCGGAATGGACGCGGCCTAGGTCTTCTCCTCATTGCCCAGGCTGACAGGCAGATTGGCTCCAGCCGCTGTCCCGTCCAGATGCACCTCGACCTCGAACGGGCGGCTGACGCCGTTTTCGATCAGCGTGTCGTGGATCGCCTCGATCACGCGGGCACGGACCTCGACCACATCCTTGCGGAAGGCACGGCTCCACCAGCGGCAGCGGATCACGAGCGCCGTAGTGTGCAGGTTCCAGCTCAGCACGTCCGGCGCGGGGTCGGCGACCACCCCGTCCGCCTCCTGCATGGCCTGCAGGAGCATGTCGCGCAGCCCGGACACGCTTTCCTTGTAGCCGACCTCGATGTCCACTTCGCTGCGGCGCAGGTCGGCGTCGGTCTTCACCAGCACCGCGTCGCCATAGACTTCGCTGTTGGGAATGACGACGCGCTGTCCGTCATAGGTGCGGATCATGGTGGAGCGGGTCTCGATGTGTTGCACCGTGCCTTCGAAGCCGTTGACCTCGATCTGGTCGCCCGGCTCGAAGGGACGCCGGATCAGCAGGAGAAGTCCCGCCAGCCAGTTCTGCAATATGTCCTTGAAGGCGAAGCCGACCGCGACGGAACTGACGCCCAGTCCGGCGAACAGATCGCCCGGCGCGAGGCTGGGGACCACCAGCGTCGCGCCCAACGCCAGCGCGCCGACGACCAGGCCCCATTTCACGAGCCCGCCGACCAGCTGGCCCAGGTCGCGGCGGTCCCGCGCGCTCATGCGGCGCTCGATCACCCGCTCCGCCACCTTGCCCACAAGATAGGCCAGGATCCGCAGAACCAGCGCGATTCCCACATTGGGCAGTGCGTAGAAGAAGCCGTCGACCCAGCTATCCAGCCGCTCCGTGATGAGCGACGGGTTGGCGTCCACCTCGCCCGCGATGTCGGGCTGCTCGGTGGCGACGCTCTCGGCCTCAGGGGTCTGTCTAAATTTCATCGGACATGAACAGGACGCGGCGCACCACGGAGCGCGAATCCGCCGATCCGCCCAGCGACCCGGACAGAACACCCAGACCGGCGAGAAAGGCCGACAGGCGCAGATGGTCGTCGAAGGAGGCCGCGTCCTCCACGGTCGTCCAGCTCTCCATCAGCGGCTCCGGGAAGATGGTCGCGGCGAAGAAATACATCAGCCCGGCGAATAGCAGGAACATGACGAGCAGGGTCAGGAATAGCGTGATCATGGTCGCCGCCGAGGTCACGATCGTCGATTCCATGATGCGTCCGTCCCGCGCGGAGACTGGCGCGAAGGAAAAAGCCCGGTAGAGCACGAAGGTGCCGATGGCGAAGCTGATCAGGGTCAGGCCCGTCACCTGCGCGTTGGTCGCCATGGCCGCATAGTCCCAGATCTCCGCCCCGAAGAGCAGTAAGGCGATCACGGAAAAGGCCGTCGCCAGCATGGTCGGCATGCGCCCGACCAGCTTCACAGGATTGGCCCGCCAGACAGCGCGCAGGATGGATGGAAAGCGCCGCCGCAGGGTGGACAGGGCGAAGCCGAGCTTGCCGGACCGCGCGCTCTGGTCGAACGCCTCTCGCGGCAGGGTCTTGCGGATGTCGTCGAGCTGTTCGGTCGTGAAATCCGTCATGCGGTCCAGCGTTTCCACCCCCTTGATCGGGGCCATGACATTGCTGGGCGCGTCGGAGTGCTTGAGGTTCAGCAGATGACCGAAGGCGTGGATCAGGACCGTGGACAGCCGTTCCGTGGCGCGGCCCGTATCGCGCTGCTCGCCCCAGAATTCCGGGTTGAGGCGGCGTGTCGTGACTAGCGCGATATTGGTCACGCGCGACGGCAGGGCGAGCGTGTAACTGGTCTTCGACGGCAACAGGTCCACATCCGTCACGATGATGAGGAAAGACAGACCGCGCTCTGCCTTTTCCGCCAGGCCGAGCTGCACGAAGTCCAGCGCGTTGTAGCCGCCGCCTTCCGGGACGAGATGCGGCGTGGAGAAGGCGGACGTTTCCAACGACAAGTCCGGAAGCTGGTCGGCGATGTCGCGCGAGAACCGCTTCAGCGCCCCGTCGACCAGTTCCGCGAACCCCTGCGGGTCGCCCTCGCCCAGCTGCGCGCGCATCACGCCGACGCGGTAGCGGGCGGGATCGGTCGGAGATGTGTCGGGACGTGTGCGGGTTGTATCGAGCGTGTCGGCCATGCGGTCTCCGGCGAGTGTGCCGGAGCAACGGACCTGTGGGAACAGAGTTCCGTCAGTCCGGCCACTTTGGAGCGCTAAGGCAACGCGCCAGATGGGTTTCCCTCCCCCAAGCCGAGGGAGGGATCGCCCAGCCCTACCGGTCCGGCAGGGCCTGCGTGCCGGCCTTGACGTTCTTGTAGTACTTCCAGCTCGTCATGTTGGGGCGCGGGTCGGACACGGGCGGCGGCGTGTCGTACTCCGGATAGTGCGTCCGGATCTCGTTTAGCATAAGCTCCGACATGTCCTCGAAATCAGCGACCTTGCGTCCGGCCGTATGGACGTAGAACACACCGTCGCGGCCCTGCATTTCCATCCAGGGCAGCCAGTCGCTGATGCGCACCCAGCCGATGGAGACGTCCGTCGTGTCCTCGGAAATGTCGGTCAGCTCCTCCGTGCGGCCGAGGAAATTGAACATTTCGGTCGCGTGGTAGGTCCCGCCGACTTCGGCCTGGAAGTCACCGCCCAGCGGATTGGAATAGAAGAGCGGGATGGTGAAGTTCATGTGGAATCGGTCGCCGATCTCCTGCCCCGCGAAACTGTAGGGCTGTCCGCCGCGTCCCACCACGTGGGAAGAGTGGTTCACGGGGTCATTGGCGACATGCATCACCTCGACCGTCTTGCCGGTCCAGGGATTGTCCCAGGTCTTCAGGACCTCGCCCGTTTCCGGATCGGTGTAGAGCAGCAGTTCCCGGCTCACGAGCTTATAGCCCAGCCCCTTCTCCGGATCGTTGACCGTCCCGCACTGGCGGATGTTCATGCCTTCGACATTGAAGATGTTGCGGTCGCGTTCGCCCGTGCGGCGGGAGAAGGCCTGGCCCGTCCAGTAGTAGGTCACTGGCTTTTCATCGATGGTGGAGCACTGGACCTTGCGCATCGCCATGAGCGCGCCTTCCGGGCTGTCGAGGTCGAGCTTGCCGTCCTTCACAGCGCCTTCGGGCAGGCTCAGGGTCTGTGCTGCGGCAGTTCCGCCCAGCAGGAGCGCGGTCGCCGCGCCCAGAAGAAATCTTGTCATCCTATTGTCCACTTCCAGCTCCGGTTCTCAGGTTGATGTTGGGTTTGTAGGCGGCGTCCCCGGCCGTGCAGGAGGCCTGCAGCCAGCGCGTGTTGATGGCGATGCGCTCTGCGTCCGGATCGGTCCAGGTGTAGGCGGGCGCATAGTCCTCGTCCTCGCCCTGATAGGTGTAGAGCACGAGCGAGTCGCGGTTGATGCCCGTGGGCCAGCGCACATTGCGCATCTTCAACCCGACGCGCGGATGCGAGTCCGTCGCCTCGATCCAGAGCCGCCCGCCCTGATCGTGCAGGACGAGATCGTTGTAGAAGGCGTAGGTGCCGTCCTCCTTGCGGGGACTGGCCCAGCAGTTGAAGGTGCGCGCCCGCAGCAAGTCGATGCGCGGGCCGCCATAATCCAGCATGATACCGTCCGGCGTGACCACAAACGGGCCTTCGCAGCCCTTGCCGTGATAGCTTTCGAACTCGCGCGTGGTGGTGCGTTCGCACTCCGCGCGGCCGTCGCGCAACGCCACGGCCCGGATCACCCCGCCCTCGACCCGGAAATCGTGACGCGCCACCAGCTGACGGCCGTCGGAATAGGTCAGGACGGACTCAAACGCCTCGCCGGCGCGCTCCATGACGAGTTCGACGCGCGGCACGTGCTGGTCTTCCGGTAGGTCCAGATTGGTCTGGAAATAGACCTGCTCCTCGTTCGTGTAGATACCGGGCAGAAGGCGCTTGAGCTCGCGCAGGTCGCGCTCCGCAATGCGGGTATGGGCGTCCTTCTTCACGGATGACTGGGCGTGGACGTCCGGGGCAAGTCCGGGAGTGGCCAGCGCCGTCACGGCGAGCAGGGCCGCGGATGCCAAGACTCCTGCTTTCAAGAATGAGGCTTTCAGAGGTCGGATCATATTTCGGGAGCTTCCACGATGAGGACCTGGACGTCCGCGAGGCCCTCGCGCAGGGGCCGGGCTTCGGAGTATTCGGGCGAATTCCAGAAGCGCAGGGCAGCGTCCCGGTCCGGCCATTCGGAGATGGCGACGGACGCGCCGTCGGCGAACGCACCTTCCAGGACCGTCGCGCCGGGTGCGCGCATCACGTAGCGTCCGCCGAAGCGCTCGACGAGTGGCGCCGTCGCCGCGGCGTATCCCGACAGGAAGGCCCCCCGGTCGTGGATCTTCGCCGTGATGATCATGTAGCAGCGCGTGTCGCTCATTCGGTCCCCGTCATGCCTCCCGTCGCAATGCTGAACGAGGCGGTGGCGCGTCCGATTTCGGCGGCCATCTCTTCCGGGTAGGCTTCGAACACGGGCGCGCTCACGTCAATGCGCTCCGTCAAAGGGCAATCCATCATGGTCGCGGCAAGGCGGCTCGGGCCATGAAGGGAGGATTGCGTCGCGATGACGCGGGTCGGCGCGGCGACATTGCGCAGTCGGTCGGGATCGTAGGCGAAGGCCGCGCGGAAGGCCGCGCTGCGGGGCGTATCGTCCGTCCTGGCCGTGTAGGCCCGGCGTGTGTCTTCGTCGAAAACGGGCACATCGATCATGACGATCCCGGCCGCGTCGATCCTGTGCGAGAGTTCTGCAGCGACGAGATTGCCCGTGTGGAATCCGACGAGGACCGCACGGTCGGGCAGATGGGGCGCGATGGCCGCCGCATAGGCTTCGATGGACGGCACCTCGAGCGCGGCGCTCCGGCCGTAACCCGGATAGTCCACCTGGACGGTCTGGTATCGTTCCAGATGAGGCAGGAGCGGATCGAAGAAGGCGCCCGTGTGCGGCGCGGGCGGCAGGAGGACCAGTGGCCGTCCCCGCCCCCGGATCGTCAGATGGACGCGTCCGTCCACGTCAGGCGTGGCCCGCGACCGGCAGCCCGGCCCGGGCCAGCGCATCGCGGTAGTGGCGCAGCGTCCACGGCACGAGCGCCATGACGGGCAGCCCGAAGATGACGGGATAGATCGCCACGGCGGAGCGCAGGCTCTCTCCCGCGAAGAACGCATCGTTGATCCAACCGATCAGGGGCGGGCTGAGCGCGCCGCCGATGAAGCTTATGAAGAAATAATAGACGGCCACCACCACGCCGCGCACGTCCCCCGGCACGATGGCGAGCAGCGCGTTCACGCCGGTCGCGCTGATCAGGCCGATGCCCACCGTGGTGACGCAGAACATGGCGAAGGCCAGAGCGCCCGTGGGCAGAAGCGGCGCGACGATCGCCGACGGGATCATCAGGAACAGGCCGATAGCGGCGAGCCTGAGCGGCGCGACGCGGTCGCCCCTGGCGACCTGCCGGTCACTGTACCGGCCCGCGAAGATGTAGGTGGCCGGACTGATGGCGAGGATGGAGAGCCCGTTGATCACGGCGTAGAGTTTCGGGTCCCATCCCCAGGTCCGTCCGAACATGGCCGCGTTGAAGAACTGTCCATAGGCAATGGCGACCATGCACATGAAGAGCGGCACGAAGGTGAAGAAGGCCGCCGCATTGCCCCGGATCCAGGTGAAGGCGTCGCCCAGCGAGGCCCCCTCCCGCGGGCTGCTCTCGATGCGGGCGGGCTCACGGAAGAACAGGAAGACGATCGCCAGCAGGAAGCCCGGCGCGCCGACGACGATGAAGATGAGCTGCCAGTCCTCCACCGTGCCGAGCAGCGGCAGGGTCAGCGGGCTGATCGACTCCGCCCAGGCGAGGATGCCCGCCGCCATCAGGTTGGCGATGGACGCCCCGATCACCAGCGCCATGGAATAGACCGCAATGGGCAGGCCCCGGCGCTCCGCCGGAAAACTGTCCCCGATCATGGAGAAGGCGGCCGGGCTCAGCACCGCTTCGCCCACGCCAACGCTGGCCCGTGCGGCGAATAGGGTGACGAAGCTCTTGGCCGTGCCCGTCCAGATCGTCGCCGCCGACCAGACCATGATTCCGAACGCAACCAGCCTGGTCCGGCTCGCCCGGTCCACCAGGAAGCCCAGCGGCAGCGCGCAGAGCGCATAGATCCAGGTGAAGGCCGAGGACAGGAACCCCATCTGCGTGTCCGACGCCCCCGTGCTCTCCTTGATCGGATCGACCAGCAGGCCGAGGATCCAGCGGTCGAGGAAGCTCGACACATAGGCCAGCGTCAGGAAGGCGACGAGCGTCCACGCATATCGGCTGGACGGATAGGGACCTGCACTCGCAGCGTCCACGGGTTCGGTCGTGTCGCTCATCCTGCCTCGCTTCCCGGCGCCGCCTGGGTGATCAGATAGATGACGACCAGATTGCCGTCGAAGTCGACGATGCCGACTTCGCGCCCTTCCCGTCCGTCCCGGGTCAGGAGCCTGTCTTCCGGATGCACGGTCAGGCCCAGCGCCCGGGACTCCGCCACGATCCGGTCGATCTCGGGCGTTTCGAGGATGACGGCGCTGCGGCGGGGTCCGGAGACAGGCGCAAGTCCGGGACTTTCCGTCAGCGCCATGACGTTGCGCTGCCCGCCCGCGCTCAAGACGCAGAACCGCATCGGCTCGCGGGGAAGCTCGAACACATCGTAGGAATAGCTGTCCGGCGCGCTGTCCTTGACGAACGCCACCTCGAACCCGAGCACATCCCGGTAGAATCCGAGCGCCCGGTCGAGGTCCGCCACCACATGGTTGGCCCGCTGGAACCGCACGGGGGGCTTGTCCGTCATTCCGCCACCTTCACGCAGCGCGTTCCGATGTTGGTGCCGTCATAGACGCCGATCAGGGCTTCGGGCATGCGCTCGAACCCGTCCAGTTCGTCCACGAGCGGGGTGAGCGTTCCGTCGCGGATCATGCCGGAGAGGACGGCCACCATCTCCTCGAAGCGGTGAAGGTGGTTGTAGACGAAATAGCCGCGCATGTCGGCTTCTGCGCGGCGCAGGCGGGTATAGTTGGTCAGGCCGAAAGGCTCCGGGCGGCCATATTCGCTGATGGAACCGCAAAGCAGCACCCGCGCGCCGGGCCGCAGGCGGTCCAGCGCCGCCATCAGCGTTTCACCGCCGACATTGTCGTAGTAGATGTCCAGCCCGCCCCCGTCTTTTCCTGGCGGGGCGAGCGCGTCCAGCCGCGCGCCGATGTCCTCGTTCTTGTAGTCGATCACCGCGTCGGCCCCGAGGCTGCGCACGACCTCGCATTTCTCCGGGCCGCCCGCCATGCCGATGACGCGCAGCCCGTCCGCCTTGGCCAGCTGCACGACCATATGGCCGACCCCGCCCGCCGCACCGGTCACCAGCACCGTCTCGCCCGGCGCGGGCGCGCAGCGGTACCGCCAGGAGGTGTAGGCCGTCAGCCCCGTCATGGACAGGATCCGCACCGCCAGCGCGTAGGACAGATCATGCTCCGTCACGCGCAGGAAGCGCTCGCCCGGCGTCATGCGGGAGACCTTGTGGGTCTGCCAGCCGAGCTGGCCCTGCACGACATCGCCGGGTTGGTAGTCCGGGTGGCGCGACTCCAGCACGCGGGCCACGCCGCGCCCGTGGATCGTGTCCCCGATCTCCAGCGGCGCTTCGCCCGTGACGATGCCTGCCTTGGCCGCGTCCATCATGTACATGCGCATCACGGGCGCGATGCCGAGATAGAGCGTCTCCAGCAGCACTTCGCCCTCGCCGACGTCCGGGATCGGCTCTTCCTTCAGCAGGAAGTCCCCGGGCTTCGGCTTGCCGTCTGGCCGTGCGGCGACGCCCCAGGCTTTGCGCGTTTCGGGCCGGGTTCGGGGGCGTTGCTCAGGCCGGGTCAATGTGCGTCACCTGGTTGCATTCGAAGAAGTGCCCGTCCGCGTCCCATATATTGGTGGACACGAAATGCTTGGTCTCGCCCTTGGCCCCGGTCGTGCTCCATTCGTGCGGCTCGGGGTTGCGCAGCTTGAAGCCGTGCTGTTCTGCGCGGGCGTGGATGGCGCGCGCATCGTCCGCCACCACGACGAAAATCGGCTGGCCCCACCCGAGCGAATAGGTCACGGGCGGCGGGGCTTCGGGCGGCTCCTCGAACTCGATCAGGCCGATCATGCCGATCTCCGGATCCTCGAAACGCACGATGCAGAGCCGAAGCCTGTCGCCCTTCTTGCCGATCGGAAAGCCCTGCCCCGAGAGGGTGAAGGGCGTGTCGAACCAGATCTCCGCGCCCAGCACGTCCCGGTAGAAGGTCAGCGCGCGCTCCATGTCGCGCACCATCAAGGTCGTCCGCTTGACGTAGCTACCCATCGTTTTGCCGTCCCATGAAGAGGATGAAGAGACCGACCGTCCAGCTCGCCCACTTCTCGACCACGTCGAACAGCGGGCCCGGCACGTTGTAGGCACCGACCGCGATTATGAACCCGGCGAGCATGGCGAGCAGGACGGCCCCGCCGCGCACGCGCCAGCCGAGGCAGCGCGTCAGGACGGCCGGACCGAAGGCCGCGCCCAGCGCCACCCAGCTGAACAGCACGCGCGTGAAGATGTCCTTGGGCGCGAACAGCGTCAGTGCGACGGCGAAGACCGCTACCGCGACCATCGCCAGACGCCCCATCAACAGGGCCCGCCTGGGCGTGGACCAGCGCAGGCCGCTATCGTGCGACACGGCAGACGCCGCGGCGAGCAGCAGCGAGTCGACCGTGGACATGACGGCGCTGAGAACGGCGGCGATCACCACCCCGGCGACGGCGGCGGGGAGATAGGCCTGTGCGGCGGCGAAGAAAAGGCTCTCCCCGCCCGTCTCCAGCTGCATGGCCCGGCCCGTGAGGGCCAGCACGATCAGCCCGCTATAGATCAGCACGCCCCAGCCGACCGTGATCGCCGCCCCGCGCAGTCTTTCGCGCTGCGACCGCACTGCCATGATGCGATTGAGCAATTGCGGCTGGCCGAGCGCGCCCAAGCCCGTACCGAGCAGACCCAGCGCAAGTCCCAGGCCTGCCATGCCGACCGCGTCGCCCGTCAGGCTGAAAAAGCTTTGCGGCACACTGGCCCGCAAGCCGTCGGCGACCGCGCCCAGTCCGCCTGCCGCGCTGACGGCCGCCACCGGGACGATCAGGCAGGCCGCAACCATGACGCCGGCCTGCAGCGCGTCCGTGATCGACGCGGCGAGGAAGCCACCCAGCAGGCAATAGACCAGGATGACCGCCGCCCCCAGCAGGATGGCTTCCGTCGCGCTCATGCCGAACACTTCGGTCAGCGCATTGCCCGCGGCCTGGAACTGGCTGGAGATGTAGAAGACGAAACAGAACAGGATCAGGACTGCGGCGACAAGACCGATGGTCCGGGCCCAGCGTCCGGCATCGGCCACGATGAAGTCCACGATGGTGATGTGCCCGCGCTCGCGCGTCTCCGCATTGAGCCTTGGCCCCATGACCAGCCAGGTCAGCAGGTAGCCGCCGAAGATGCCCGGCACGAGCCACAGCGCGACAAGACCCTGCGTGAAGACCAGCCCGGTAAAGCCCAGAAGCACCCAGGCGCTGGACGTCGACGCGGCATAGGACAGCCCCGCCGTCAACGGGCCGAGCGTCTGCCCCGCCAGAAAGAAGTCGCCTTCGCTGTCCACCCGTCGGCTTGCCCAGACCCCTATGCCCAGCAGCAGCACCTTGTAGGCGACCAGCGTCGCGATGATGACGGCATTCCCCTCCATACCCTCTCCTCCTAGGACGGTGGCTAGCGTGCCGTTTGATTGAAGTCAGGCCCGCAAGCCCCTGTTCCCGGCATTTATTGCCGAGGCCTTTGCAGGCCTTTGCAGGCCTTGTCCCATTTTCGATGGAGGCCCCGGCAATAAATGCCGGGGACGAACAGTCCAATGACCCACGCCGCCATCCAAAAAGCCGAGCGCGTTCCCCGCCTCGCCCAGCATACCTGGCTGGTCACCTGCCTCGACGGGCCCGACACGCCGCCGCTCCGGAACGAACATCTGTTCGGACATCTCGACCATATCGAAGCGAACAATGGCGACTACCGCGTGGCCGGACCGATCCGCGAAACGCCCGAGGGCCCGATCATCGGCAGCGTCTTCCTGATCCCCGCCGACAGTGCGGAGGATGCGGTGAAGACGATGGAGGGCGATCCCTACATCTCATCCGGCATGTACGCCTCCATCACGGCTCTCCATTTCGCTCCGGCCTGCGGCGACTGGATGGGAGGCGTGATCTGGGATCAGGACGAGATCCGGGCGAACATGCAGAAGTATGTCTGACGCTCGCTGATCAGTCCGTAGCCGATGGGAGCGGCGCGAACGGGCAGCTGTCGGCCAGATCGGAGCCTGCTGGCATATCGGAATTGAACGCATCGGCCTCGATCAGCCACTGCCCATCCGCCTGGCGTCTCCGCACCTCGAGAAACTTGCCGACATCGACAGCATAATTTCCGGTTTCGTCCGGAATGAACACACAGGATCGGCCCCGGACATAGGCGATGTCGCCGTCTCCATCGATGGTACCGATCTGGAATGCGATCCGGAAGCCGGACTCATACTCGGATTGCCAGGTCGCAATATTGTCGCGCCCGGTCACGCTCCCGCTATTGGGAGGCATCATGACCGCATTCGTGGTGAAAAGCGTAGCCAGTTCAGGCCAGTCGTTTCGGTTGTAGGTCTCGACCCACTGTGCTGATGCGGCTCTTATGTCGGACAGGTCCTGACTCGTGAAAGGGCTCGGGCCGGCATCCGCAGAGGCCTGACAGGCGCTCGCAGCCAGCGCGGCAACTGCGATGCACGCATGTTTCACAATCGTCATTTCGCCCCGCGACCGGCCTACAGAATGCCAGCTTTCACAAGCCCCCCTATCACCTCTTCCTGCCGACGCTTGTAGAAATCCTTCCCCGGCGCCGAGGAACCGTCACCCAACGATCCGCTCGGATGGGCCGCCATGCCGGCCAGCACCTGCGCGTAGAGCGCCAGAGGCTGGCGGGCGAGCATGTTGTCCATGCCGACGCGGGCGCGGCGATCGCGCAGGGCGCGGATGTCCACGTCGGCACAGGCCGTGATGGTCTCGCCCGTTGGAACTTCCGCCAGGATCAGCCCCCGGTCATCCACGATCTGGCTTCGGCCGTCCGTGGACTCCGGCGTCAGAGCCGTGCCCGTGATGGCTGCGCTGTTGGCGGAGATGACGTAGCACTGGTTTTCCTGCGCGCGGGCGAGCTTGGCGACATTCTTGTAGGTCATCTGCGTCGACGACGCCTCGCTGGTCGGGTGCAGGATCACTTCCGCGCCGTTCATCGCGAGGATGCGCGAGATTTCCGGGTAGCGAATCTCTTCGCTCGCCAGGGCCGCCAGCCGTCCCAGCGGCGTGTCCACGACCGGGAACCACGTTTCCAGCGGATAATGCTCCAGATAGGCCTCCATCACGTCATAGGGCGACGGGGCGTACATGCTGATCAGGCGACGGTAGCGCAGCACGATATCGCCCGACGGCGCGGTGATCGTGCTGGCCTGGAAATAGAGCTCCGGAAAATGCGGGTCCGTCTCGTAGAGATTGGCGCCGATATAAAGGCCGCTCTTCTGCGCCATGGCGCCGATCTGCTCGTAGGTCGCCCCATCCAGCTCCACGCAGGCCTTTTCCCGCCACTCCGCCGCGCTTTCCCCGGCCGGGAAGCTGGTCAGAAAGTATTCAGGCAGGCAGACCAGCTTCAGCGACTCGCCGTGGAAGGCGCGCGCGCTCATCAGCTGGCCCGTGATCCGCAGGAGGCTGCCCTGCATGATCTCCCGCGCCTCGGCCCGGCTCGACGCCCGGTTCACGGCGGCGCATTCTGTCTGCAGGGCGAGAGCTTTGTAGAGGTCCATGTCGGGCGTCCTATCGCGGCGGGTTTGGCGGATTTTGCGATGCGTCATAGGAGGGCAGGCCCCCTGCCATAGGACGAGCGCATGTCTGAGACCAAACGAATCCTGTCTGTCCTCAATCCGCGCACCGGACAGGC